>NC_021490.2:977217-1139633 GCF_000410535.2 Treponema pallidum subsp. pallidum str. Nichols | reverse complement strand
CCTATGATACAACCTATTGTATTTTGCCTGCAATAAACGAAGAGGTTATACGCGCGTTGCTTTGTGGGTGTAGATTATCTTGTTATTCAAGAGAAGTTTTTATGCTACACTAAGCGGCTCTTGTTTAGTGTGGGGCTGTTGCGCGACAGTATACCGTGAGCATGCCCGCGAGAAATGGGGAGTCGGAGTGGTTATGAGGTGTGATGCTACGCAGGAAAAACGTGCGCACTCAGAATCAGGGGAGAGTGTTTTTTTCCAGAAGTTTTTGGAAACGCGGCAAATTCTCCTTTCAGGGGAAATAAGTAAAGACCTCGCAGAGGGAATAGTACGGCAACTCTTTGTATTGGAGTCTCTTTCCGTTTCGAAGCCCATCTATATGTACGTGGATTCTCCTGGGGGGGATGTGGATGCAGGGTACGCTATTTTTGACGTTATTCGCTTCGTCAAGACGCCAGTGTACACAATTGGAATGGGGTTGGTTGCGAGTGCTGGTGTACTCGTTTTGCTCGCGGCAAAAAAGGATTGTAGGTTTGGATTGCGCAATAGCCGGTACTTGATACACCAACCCCTTTCTGGTATGCGTGGCGTTGCGACAGACATAGAAATCCACGCACGGGAGCTTGAGAAAACGCGATCGAAACTGAACGCTTTGATCGCAAGTGAAACGGGTGTGAGCTTAGATAAAGTTGCACAGGATACAAATCGAGACTACTGGCTCGACGCTTCTCAAGCACTAGAATATGGTCTCATTTCGAACCTGATTGAAAAAAGGGCGGACCTTCCTAAGAAATAATGGATACCGAATCTGTCCTCTTTCGCGCGCAGTGCTTGCGTGCAGTGCGTGATTTTTTCCTTGAACACCACTACATAGAGCTCGATACGCCTGCACTCGCCCGTGCGCTCGTTCCAGAACGGTGTCTTGAGGTGTTTCAAACCGAGTACTTTACGTCAGTGCATGCTAAAGATACACAGAAGTTATATCTCGTTCCCTCTCCTGAGGTTTTTCTGAAACCGCTCATCGCGCAACTGCAACGTTCGGCTTTTCAGATCTCAAAGTGCTATCGCAATGGAGAGTCCATGGGCGCCTTGCATAGGCCGGAATTTACTATGGTCGAATACTACACGGTGTACGCTGACTACAAGACGTCGCTCGATGTAAGCAGCAAACTCTTTCGCTTTGTGGTTGAACAAGTACAGAGTCATCCGCTCGCGGACCCATATTCGTGTGCTTGTTTTTGTGCTCCCTTCGAGTACGTGACGGTCGAGGAAGCTTTTCTCCGCTATGCAGGCTTTTCCCTTTCGCACGCGAGTAGTGTACAGACGCTTGCGCAGGAAGTATTGCGCTCCGGAATAGACCTGGGAGCACGTGCGGGGGTCGATTATACCCAGTGGTCATGGGACGATTTGTACGAACTGTTGCTCGTGCATATTGTTGAACCAAAGTTGAGGTCAATAAAGGATCGTTGCGTCGTGCTGTATGACTATCCTATACAGATATCCTGCCTGGCGCAGGAACACACTGGACGCTCAGGGATACAATCTACGTCACCTAACAAGGGTGACGCACCTCACTGGGTGGTAAAGGAACGGTGGGAACTGTACGTCCGCGGTGTGGAACTCATAAACTGTTACACAGAGCAGCGGGATGCGAAGCATGTTACCCGGTACTGCAGGGAAGAACAAACCGCAAAACAGGGATCTGCGCGAGTTGTGCATCCTGTTCCAGAGGGCTTTGCGCACGCGTGCGCACGCATGCCCCCTTGCTCTGGAGCAGCACTCGGATTTGATCGCCTGGTTGCGCTGCTAGCCGGTCGGCACTCATTAGATGCGTTTGTGTATGATCAGTGACACTCCTCCTGCCTTGGAGAAGTTAATTGGAAGTTTCCTGGTTGTATTCGATGAGCGTTCTCACGGGAAGATCCCCAATCAGCTCATGGTACCGTAGGAATGGTAAACCCACAACGGCGAAGAAGCCCACCACTTCTGCCCCGCCAGCCCGGAGCATCGTGCGCGCTGCATTCAGCGTTCCACCGGTGGCAATCAGGTCGTCTGTTAACAGCACGCGGGCCCCCGCGACTACATCGCTCTTGTGAACCTCAACGGTCGCCTTTCCATACTCTAAGGAATAGGAGCACGAGTACGTATCCCCCGGTAGTTTCCCCGCCTTCCGAACTAAAATAAGAGGTATTCCCATGCGATCTGCAAAAGGCGCGGCAAAAATAAAGCCACGTGATTCGATTGCTGCGACCGCGGTAACGTGCTCATCGCGGTAGAATTCCACCATTTGATCAAGACAGTAACGAAATACAGCCGCGTTCATCAGCACGCCAGTAATGTCGTAGTAGAGAATTCCTTTTTTAGGGAAATCAATCCGCTTACGAATTGCGCGGTCCAGCGCCGCGTGTCCGTCCACAGGGGCATGGTAACGTCCAATACCACGCACGTCAATGATCTTACCGGTTTGTTGGGAGGCTTGGTGGATTGAGAATTACGTCTCCTGGAAAAAAGATTTCGCTGAAACTTCACGAAATCTCGGTGAAAATAAATGATTATTTTACCAATCGGTGAAAAAAAGCCGGGAAAAGTCCAAAAAGACAGTGGTTATGCTCCATTTCTTTCGATTTTTTGTTGGCATGGTTTTTGCTTTAAAGTTTGGAGGAGAAAGAACGATGAACATGTGTACAGATGGAAAAAAATACCACAGCACCGCCACGAGCGCTGCAGTTGGAGCCAGCGCCCCCGGTGTACCGGACGCTCGTGCCATTGCTGCTATCTGCGAGCAATTGCGCCAGCATGTAGCGGATCTGGGAGTACTGTATATCAAGCTACATAACTATCACTGGCACATCTACGGCATTGAGTTTAAACAGGTGCATGAGCTCCTTGAAGAGTATTATGTATCAGTTACTGAAGCCTTTGATACGATTGCCGAGCGGTTGTTACAGCTGGGCGCGCAGGCTCCTGCGTCTATGGCTGAATACCTTGCGTTGAGTGGAATTGCAGAAGAGACGGAGAAAGAGATCACTATCGTCTCTGCGCTTGCGCGCGTAAAGCGGGATTTTGAATACCTAAGTACGCGATTCAGCCAAACGCAAGTACTTGCAGCTGAAAGTGGGGATGCAGTGACTGACGGCATTATCACAGACATACTGAGGACGTTGGGAAAGGCCATTTGGATGCTTGGTGCTACCCTGAAAGCCTAGGTAGAGCAGGCTGTACGTACAACACACGTACGGCCATGCGCTGGAAGTCCTGTATTTTGCACATAAGGCCTCTCTCCCGTTACAGCATGAGGGGAGGGAGGTGTTGGTTGAAGTGCTTGGGGAAGTGTGCATAATCGTCCTACGGAAGGGGGCGTTTTGTGGAAAAAATTGTTAACGCAGACGGATCGGATGCTATCTGTCCTGCGTCTGCGGCCTGTGCTAAGTCCATACGATCTTACCAGGAGAGCTATTCTCTTGGTGAGGAAATCGCAAATGCAGTCACCCACGGTATCGGTGTCGGACTATCCATCGTTGCACTGGTGCTCCTGGTGGTGCGTGCAGTGCACTATACGCCGGCTGACTTGACGGCTCGCTATGTTGTTGGTTTTAGTGTCTTTGGCTCCTCACTCATTGTGCTGTACCTGTGCTCTACGCTGTACCATGCTCTGCCTCGTGGAGCGAAGTATGTGTTCGGTGTTATTGATCACTGTTGTATTTACGTGCTCATTGCAGGTACGTATACTGCGAGTTGCCTGACTACACTGTACGGCGCGATCGGATGGACTGTTTTTGGGGTTATTTGGGGATTAGCGTGTAGTGGGAGCGTAATATACTCCGTGTTTGGGCATCGGGTACGGTGGCTGTCTCTCGTGATGTATATAGCGATGGGGTGGCTGGTAGTGTTTGTAGCAAAGCCGTTGCGGGAACGGCTCCCTGAGATTAGCTTTCTGTTTTTGGTATTAGGAGGCGTGCTCTACACGGTTGGTTGTGTATTCTACGCACTCAAGAGAATAAAGTGGACGCATACTATCTGGCATATGTTCGTCATCGGCGGTAGCGTCATGCATTTTTTTTCGCTGTATTTAAGCTTTTAAATCCATAAGCCTCCTATGATAGATAGGAGGTTCGTTTCTTTGCGCAGACCGCATCCTGTCTGACGGAGCGAGCGAGTTCGCGCAGTCCTTTATGGTGATGAAGACTGAAACTGGTTCAACCTCAACGCATTGCATAACACCGAGACTGAGCTTAAACTCATCGCTGCTGCTGCAAGCATAGGTGTGAGACGTAATCCGAAGAAGGGATATCCGAGTCCTGCTGCTAGAGGAACGCCGAGCGTGTTGTAAAAAAATGCCCAAAATAAGTTCTGCTTCATGTTCCGCACCGTTGCAATGCTGAGATCTACCAACGTTACCACGTCCCGTATGCAGTTTCTCATCAGGACTACGTCTGCACTTTCTACTGCAATATCAGAACCTGCACCGATGGCGATCCCAACATCGGCGGATGCCAGTGCAGGCGCGTCGTTTACGCCGTCTCCTACCATCGCTACCATCATTCCGGACGCTTTTAAAGCGGAAATTTCTCGTTCCTTATCATGAGGGAGTAACTCCGCTTTACTTTTCTTGACACCACAGCGTGCAGCGATGGTGTGTGCAACGTGTTTGACGTCTCCCGTTAGCATCAGCGTTTGGATCCCACGCTTGTGCAAGGCACCAATCGCTGCAGAAGAATGTACCTTTACGGGATCTGAAACAAAAAGAACTCCTACGAGATTTTTATCCGCTGCTACAAATAAGGGCGTTTCCTCTAGATTGTGTGATGGAGAGAGATATGTGTCCATGCCATCAATACTGTGTGCGACCATCATACGTGCATTGCCTACCATGACGGTCTTTGCATACGAGGTATGCACTAAGCGCGCCCGTAGACCGAGTCCTTGTTCTGAGTTGAAATCGGTTATAGCAAGCGGTGTCATTCCTTTACGCTGTGCAGCTACGCTAATTGCAGCTGCAAGCGGATGGCCAGAGCATACTTCTAAGCTGTACGCAAGGTGGAGTATGTCTTCTTCGTTATAGGTTGGATGGAGCGTGTGTATGTGTGAAAGTGTAGGACGTCCTAAGGTGAGGGTGCCAGTTTTATCGAACGCTATTACTTTCGTGCGTGCCATTTGCTGGAATACCTGCGCTGATTTTATGAGAATACCCATCTGTGCACCCTTACCCGTTGCAACCATGAGCGCGGTAGGGACGGCAAGTCCTAACACGCACGGGCATGATATGACCAGGACAGTGACTGCGATAGAAAAGGCAAATTCTGCAGACGCTCCTGCGCATAACCACGCGCAGCCAGAGAGCAAGGAGAGTGCTACGATTGATGGTACGAAGTATGCGCTGACAGCGTCGACTAGTTTGGTGACCGGAACTTTAGACGCAGCAGTTTTTTCTACCAATGAGATAATTTGCGCAAGGGTGGTATGCTCCCCTACCCGTTCAGCACGAAATTTGAGGAACCCCGTGCTGACTAAGGACGCAGAAATGACGGAATCTCCGCGTCCTTTTTCTACCGGAATACTTTCCCCTGTGACGTTTGACTCATCGAGCGTGGCCTGCCCGGATGTGATGATCCCATCTACCGGAACTAGCTCACCTGCTTTTACAAGTACGGTGTCTCCGACAAGTACGTCCTGTGCAGGAATTTCTATCTCAATTTCATGGGTCTCATGGGCTGATGCAGCGCTTGCAGTTGTTGGGGAAGAAGGGGATGCTCCGCGCGGAACAGATACCTGACGGATAACGCGAGCCGTTTTAGGTTTTATGTCTAGCAGTTGTGTGAGTGCGCGAGAAGTGCGCCCTTTAGACAAGGCGGACAGGTATTTACCCACCGTGACGAGCGTTACGATCATTGCAGCTGATTCGAAATACAAATCCGCCACATAGTGCGATACAAGTGCCGTGTCGTTGGCATGCACGCCCATTGCTATACGCGCCGTGGCAAAGAGACCGTATGTAAAAGAACTCAGGGAACCGAGAGAGATGAGCGAATCCATAGTTGCAGTGTTGCGTCTCAGAATTGCACCATACAACGCAATAAGTCCTGCACGAAAAAGAGAGCGATTGGCGTACAGGACAGGTAATGTCAGAAACGCCTGTACAAGGGCAAAGGAAAGCGCATATTTCAGGGGGTGCAAGAACCCAGGGATCGGTAGGTGCACCATGTGCCCCATGGACAGATACATAAGGGGCACGAGTAAGCAGAGAGAAGTACGGACACGCCTTTTGAGCGTCACAAAATCTGGATGTACCGGCTGGGTTGCAGCAAGCGGTGCGGTTGTCGAATGCGTATCTAAAAGCGTGGCTTTGAATCCTGCATGTGAAACTGCATCGATGATGGTCTGAGCAAACAGGGTGTGCTCAGTAGGGTGAAGATCAGTGTGTACGTATAAATGGCTGGTGGTGGGATTTACGTAAACGTCGTATGCGCCTGTCACGTGGCGCACTGCTTCCTCTATGCGCCGCACGCACGCAGTGCAAGATATACCGTGAACAACAAATGACACTTGCATGAAAGACTACCTCCTATTCAGGACGGGTTTTTTATGTATCCAAAAGCTCTGGGGAGGAGCGGCTGGCAGTGACGGCAAGAAACTTGCATGTACCGGATAAAAAACCGTACACTTTTCATCCTATCTGCTGTGAAATGGGAGCTCAACGAATTATGACCCAAAAACTGCAAAAAATAGTGCTGCCTCCTGTCTATGGGCCTGCAGATTTTGAAGCGCGTGTCTACGCATGCTGGGAGCAGCGGCAGGCATTTAGCCCGCGTGCGCGCGGGAGTGGAACGTCGGATAGCGAGGGGTGCGATGGGCATAGCAGACAGATAGAAGGGGGTGCGCGTACCTTTGTCATTGCTATCCCACCGCCAAATATAACGGGCGTACTCCATATGGGGCACTGTCTCAATACGGTGTTGCAGGATATCGTTATCCGCTACCAGCGCATGGCCGGTGCGTGTACGCTCTGGATTCCGGGAACTGACCATGCAGGTATTGCCACGCAGCATGTGGTTGAACGCGCCTTGAGGAAGGAAGGCATCCATAAGCGTGAGGTGACGCGCGAACAATTCGTTGCACGAACGCAGCAGATAAAGGATTCCCATCAAGACACTATTCGCATGCAGTTACGGAAGATGGGGGCATCTTGTGATTGGACCTGTGAGCGCTTTACGCTTGATGCAGGTATGTCAGCCTCCGTACGCGAAGCGTTCGTTACGCTTTATGAACGTGGCTTGCTCTATCGTAGCATGTACTTGGTTAACTGGTGTCCTCGCTGTGGCACCGCGCTGTCTGACGATGAGGTTTTTCATCAAGAAAAGGATGGCGCGCTCTATTATGTTCGGTACCCTCTTTTACCCCGTACTGAAGAAGAAGGAAACGGCGTTCCCCCTCCATTAGGGACTGCTCAGGTGGGGGAAACTATCATCATTGCTACTACGCGCCCTGAAACCATTTTGGCAGATGTGGCAGTTGCGGTGCATCCAGATGATGCGCGCTACCAATCTTTGATTGGACGTAAGGTATGCGTGCCAATGGTGAACCGCATTGTTCCTATTATTGCTGATTCATATGTTGCGCAGGATTTTGGAACCGGTATGGTAAAGATTACTCCTGCGCACGATCCGAACGACTGGGATATTGGGACGCGCCATTCGCTTGAAGCGATTAATATGCTCAATCCAGATGGCTCGCTCAATGATCAGGTGCCTGCTGCGTATCGGGGGCTTTCGTGTGCTCAGGCACGGATACAAATCGTTGCCGATTTGCAGGCGCATGGGCTCCTGTCCCGTGAGGAGCGCATAGTGCATTCGGTGGGAGTGTGTTATCGCTGCGAAGCAGTTATTGAGCCGTATCTTTCTCTGCAGTGGTTTGTCAAAATGAAACCACTTGCTTCTCAGGCCCTGGCTGCGTGGAAGCGTGCGGACGTGCAGTTCCATCCTAAGAAATGGGAAAATACCTATGTGCGGTGGCTTGAGCACATTCGCGACTGGTGTATTTCGCGCCAGCTGTGGTGGGGACATCGCATCCCGGTGTGGTATTGCGCACAGTGTGCACAGCAAACGGTGAGTCGGGTGGATGTGCAGCGCTGTGCTCATTGCGGCAGTGCGGATATAACGCAGGATCCTGACGTGTTAGATACGTGGTTTTCCAGTTGGCTGTGGCCTTTTTCTACTCTTGGGTGGCCTCAGGAAACGCAGAAGCTGCGCGCGTTTTACCCCACGTCTGCGGTCATTACCGCGTATGACATTATTTTCTTTTGGGTGGCGCGCATGATAATGGCGGGGCTGGAGTTTACGCAAACGGTTCCTTTTCGAGATGTGTACCTGCACGGTTTAGTGCGTGACAAGCAGGGAAGAAAGATGAGCAAATCACTCAACAACGGGGTGGACCCGCTGCACATTATTCGCACGTACGGTGCCGATGCACTGCGTTTTACGCTTGCCTTTATGTGTGCGCAGGGGCAGGACGTGTTGATAGAAATGGATTCGTTCAAGATGGGTTCGCGGTTTGCGAATAAGGTGTGGAATGCTTCTCGTTATATTTTGGGCAATCTCGAAGGCAGGCGGGTGTACGCTATTGCGCACGTGTCTCTAACTGAACTGGATCGCTGGATCTTTCACACATTTAATGAAACTGTGCAGCAGGTGCGTACAGCACTTGAAGCGTACCGTTTTAATGATGCGGCACAGGCAGTGTATGAGTTCTTTTGGAACAGCTTTTGTGATTGGTATGTAGAGGCAAGTAAATGCTCGTTTCAGAAACCTGATGAACAGGAGAAGGATCGCGCAGCTTCAGTGCTCTGTACCCTTCTGGAAGAGACGCTGCGACTGCTCCATCCTTTTTTGCCGTTTGTAACAGAAGAGATTTACCGGTCGCTGTCGCCTTCTGTGCACGATACCACCCAAGCAATTCCGTCTGGGGCGCACGCGTTGCTCATGTGCGCGCCATATCCGGTGTATGTGCCGTCGCGGGTAGATGCGCGCGCGTGTGCGCATATAGGTGCGGTGCAGGAAATAGTGCGTGCGGTGCGTACGCTGCGCGCTGCGTGTGGTATTGATCCGCAAAAAGCTGTTTCAGTCAGACTGCGTCCGAGTTCTCCGGCGCAGGATGCGAACGCCGCAGCGCAGGTGTCCTGTGTGCACGATCCGGGAGCGGTGGCGCGCACATATGAGGAATTGATTTGTGTGTTAGCGGGTATTTCCTCGCTTGTGTATCTTGAAAGCGATGCGCCTAAACCGCAGGTTGCCGTTGCAACAGCGGGGACAGGGTTTGAGCTGTTCTTAGTAACGACGGAAGGAATTGACCGGACGATGCTGTGCGCGCGTCTTCAAAAAGCGTGGCAGAAGGCGCGGCAAAAAGTGCAGCAGGTGGAGCGTAAGCTTGCAGACGCGCAGTTTTGCACGCACGCTCCTGAAGAAGTGGTGACCGCAGAGCGCAAGAAACTGGCAGAGGCGCGCGCAACGTGCCACACCCTTGCAGGATATCTTGCGGACATGAATGGAAAGCCTGGACCGCTCTCTGACTCCGATTAGGGTCCTGTGCCCCTGAGCAATCCGTTTAGCAGCACGAACAGCCCATATACCGCGCACAGGAGCACACCGGCAGGGCGGGTGAGGGTCCTGCGGCCGAGTGCGCACGCGTGAAAGATTCCCACGACTAACAGCATGGCAGGCAGGTGTAGCAGAGAAAAGATTTTTGGCACCGGCAGGCCGTGTGGCGTAAGAGACGCGGCAGCTCCGACTACAAACAGCACATTGAGGATATCCGCACCTACTATGTTTCCCACTGCCAGTGCGCCGTGTCCGCGGCGTACTGCGGTGATGGCAGAGACGAGTTCTGGCACGCTGGTGCCAAAGGCGATGATGGTTGCGGCTATGATGCCTGCAGGTACTCCTGCGCGGAGCGCCATGATTTCTACCGTGGGGATGAGGACGCGCGAACCGAGGACGAGGAACCCGATTCCCCCTCCTAATTGCAGGAGCAGGCGGCATACACTGCGCGTATCAGTCTTGTCTGCGGGGAGCGCTGCTGTGCGGGTGTCTGGAGCGTGTGGGAGGGCCGACCAGCGCAGAGAAACCCACAGGTACAGCGCGAGCAGACTGAGAAACAGCCAGCCGACGTACTGATGCACCCGCGCGCCAAAGCGTGGCAGGGTTACCCATCCGAGCGCGCATACGACGAACAATTGCACCCGCGCGTGCCGGCGCATCAAGTGTGTGTCGAGCGCGAGCCCGGGGCGTGCAAGGAGTGCCCCGAGTCCGAGAATGAAACCGGTATCCACCACGATGGATCCTATGGCGTTTCCGAGTGCTAAGTCGGCGTTGCCGCAGAGCGCAGCGTATACAGACACGGCTGCCTCGGGGGTGGTGGTGCCCAGGCTCACGAGCGTGGCGCCCAGGAGCGCTTCGCTGATCCCCCAACGCCGGGAAAGCGCGCTGGCGCTCTCTACCAAGCAGTCTGCGCTGCGGGCCAGAAAGTAGAGCGCACAGAGCAAGACGCCGAGTAAGGTGGGGAGTGTGCGCGCCGCAAGTGCGCTGCGTACAAACGATTCCATACTGCGTACTGGAACGGTATCACACTGGGGGGAGAATGGACAGCAGGGAGGAAAACGCTCATAATGACCGCACGTGAAGTGGTCGCTCGTTCTTTCAGGTGGTGGTGCGCGGGGAATTGCCCACATTGGGGTGCTCAAGGCGCTTGAAGCGCTACAGGTTCCGCCGCCGCAATGTGTCGTAGGATGTTCTATGGGTGCGGTGGTGGGGGCGCTCTATGCGCTGGGGATGTCGGTGCGGGAGATGGAGGCGTTTTTTCAGCGTGATTTTGTTATTTCAGACTATGTGAATGCACGGGATCCCTCTGCGTGCGTTGAGGCGGGGATGGTGTGGGGGGCGCGGGCTGCGTTTCAACGCTTGGGCAAGCTGGTGCAGCTGGGGGTGAGTTTGAACACGCTCGTGCGGGGGCTGGGGCTTGATTCGGGAGAAAAGTTTGCCACGCTGCTGACGCGGGTGACGGGGGGGAAATCCTTTCACGATTGTAAAATTCCGTTTTTGTGCAATGCGGTCAATCTGTGTACGGGCGCGGAGGTTGTGCTCTCCAGTGGGGTGCTTGCCCGTGCATTGCGCGCCTCGTGTGCGTACCCGGGTGTTTTTGCGCCGGTGCGGCAGGAGGGGGTGTATTTGGCGGACGGCTGTATATTGAACAACACGCCGGTGTGGATTGCGCGCGCGCAGGGTTTTGACGCGGTGCTGGCGGTGACGTTTGACCGGTTTGAGCAGCTGGGGCTCAGTGACTTTCGGACGGGGTTTGACGTGTTGCTGCGCAGTCTTTCGTGTGCGTCGCATGCGGTTGCCACGCAGGCGCGCAATTACCCGAGCGCGTGTGTGCGGGTAGAAACGCGGCGGGACCAGAGTGATTTTTCTCGTCCGCAGGAGCTGGTGGCGCGTGGGTATGCGGCGGTGCAGCACGCCCGTGCAGTGTTGGACGTATTTTTTGCCCGCGGGGTGCGGGGGATGCTCGGGCGGCGGCGTCTGGCGCGGCAGGCGCGTGCGTATTTTGAGCGCTAACGGGGGGACGCGTGGCCTGCGGCGAGAATGAGCGTGCCTCCACCTCTCCCCCGAATCGGGCGGCTGCCGCGCGCGGCGGAAGGCTGACGCTGCTGGACGGGTGCTGCGTGGCGCTGGTGCTGGCACTGACGGCGTGGAGCGGATTTTTTGTGTACCGCATGCAGGGGGGAGCGCGGACGCTCGACATTCGGTGTGGGGCGCAGCGGTGGACGTACCCGCTCGATCAGGAACGGGTCATCCGGGTGCGCGGCCCCCTGGGGGAAACGGAAATTGAAATTCGCGCCGGGGCAGCCCGGGTGTGCCGCTCGCCGTGCGCGAACGGCACGTGCATCGCGCACCCGCCGGTGCAGCGGGTGGGGGAGTGGAACGCCTGTCTACCGAACGGCGTCTTTCTGTACGTGCACGGCACCGACGCGGCTGAACCCGAAGCAGACGCCGTGCAGTAACGCGCCGGCGCGCCCGCGCGCGTGCCGGCAGACGGCGCTGGTGGGACAGTCCGCAGGCGGCGCCCCGCTACCACGCGATTTTAAGGCCGCACACAAAGGTGCCAAAGTGCTTATCTGAGGAAATATCTTCGGTAATTAGCATGTACGGCGCGGTGGCCAGCCGCCCCTGCTCCCACCGGGCGTCAAACTCCACTTTTTCTATTGGGCTAACGGTGAACCCCACGTGGTACTGCATTGCCTTTTCGCGTAGCAGATTGTTAGCTTTGTCGGTGTTGAAACGGTTAGTGGTTCCGTACACCACCGCGTACGGCTTGAGCCAGGCGTGGGAGCCGAGCGCAATCTGATAGCTCAGCCACGTTTTGCCCACGACCGGCAGGTTGATAGGCCCCCTCATTGTAGTCTTCTTGTAATCGATGCCCCCGTTGTTTACGTAGGAGGTGTAGGTGAAGGGAATGTACAGGCGCGCCTCCACCCCCGCGTTCAAGCCGGTGAGCAGGTGCGTGTAGGGGTCGCCGGACTTTGTTTCTAATTTTAAGAATGCGGCGCAGTCCAAGTAGTCTGTAAGCTGCCTGGAAAAGACGCGCTTGCCAAACATATTGGCGCCGGCGGTGGCAAAATACGCGCCGGAAGAAAGCCACTTCCACTGCATGCTCAGCAAGGCGTCAGCGCCCAACTCGTGCACGTGCAGGCGGTGCAGCCACGCAAAGAACGTGACGAGCGCAATGGCCGGGTCCGGCTTTTTAAGGAGCTCGGCGAATCCCTGGGTGAGCTGGTTTACCACCGCTCCCAGGCCCAGTGTGCTCTGAAGTAGATTGGAGAGTTTTCCTTCCAAATGGGAAACCACCAGTGCCACTTGCGCTATGAGGGCAGCGCCCCGCACTTTTTTGACAAAAAACTCTCCGACGCCACCGTTGGCCATTATCTGGGCCACTTGTGCCCAAAATTCGGTTACCGCTGCACTTACGGCTTCTGCCGCCTTGGCCTGCACGTTTACCGTCTTCCCTATATCCGCGTCGCTCCGGTGAATGTTTCCCACATCAAGCGCCAGCACGAGCCGAAACCCGTACCCCGGGGTCAGCGTCAGCCGTCCGCCGGCGCTCCACAGCAGGCGGTTTTTCTGCTCATTGTTTTTTCCCTGCTCAGTCCCCGTGGTGTATTGGGGCTCCAGCGTGGCGTTCCCCGCCAGCTCCATCTTGATGCGCTCAGCGCGGTGGTGCGTGTACGTAAGCGTGGCGTCTGCTCCAAAGCCGTACTTGCTGTGCGCAGTACCACTATCCCACATACCGTTTGACGCAAACGAGAGCAAGCCCACGTCCAACCCAATGCCACTGCCGCCGATATCCTGCGCACGGTAGCCGAGCTTGCCCCCATAGCCGCCAAAGCCGGGCGCATAGCGCACGTCCTCCTGCTTGTAGTCGCTGGTCACGAACGGGTCCCACAGCTGCGCAAAGTTAATAAAGCAGTTCGGGTCCTTGCCAATGGTCAGGTACGCGTTGTAGCAGTGGAGCGTTGCTTCAAAAGACGCTTTGGGTTTTTTGAGCGTAAAGGCCTGCCCCGGCCTGGGGGATTCAAAATCAACGGTCAGGTCCTTGAGCCGCAGCTCCGCCCACACGCCTGAGCGCGCCCCGCCGCGACGCAGGTGCGTGGCCTTGGGCACGAGGGGGAGCGAGATTTTCAAATCATTGGTGGTGCGAAACCCGTGCGTGTACTCGTTCGGTTGCACCGAAGGGTTCTTTTTAAACTTAATGCCCCACTGCAGCTGGGCGTGACCAGTTACCTGCGGGGCAATGCCTAGCTGCTCAGAAAAAACGGGCAGTGCGCCAAACCCCGGGAGCAGCGCCCCGGCGCCCGCACAAAAAAAGACTGCACGGTGCAGTTCCCTCCCGACCCATTTCATTTTTACAACACCCCCCCCCCCGCCCGTGTCTAGCACCCTCCAGAAGGGGCCAACCGGCGCAGGGTGGCGTCACCGCCGCACGCCCCGCCCCCTCCTCAGGTAGACAGGGGGGTGGGGGCGCGCTATACTTGCAATTCTCAGTGCGCAGAGGGAGTTTTGTATCGCCCCGTGCGCCGCGCGCTGCAGCGCAGCGCACGTGCCCGTTTTCATGGCACCGCATTATGAGCGCACGAAACGTTTAAAACTCAGGGAGCGCGAGAATGTCAAAAATATCCTCCAAAATATCGAGCGTTGATCAAGAAAAATTCCAGGCATTTCTGCAACAAATCCTCAGAAACGTAAAAACGCAGGAAGACCCCCGCGTGCTCGACGCCTATCGGCGCCTTTTTCGCAAGAGCGTCCCCTTCTCCATGCGCTCATACGTGGCCGCACACCTGGCGCACACGCACTGCCGCGCCGGCGCCACCGCCGGCAGCACGCGGCGCACCGGAGCGCGGGAAGGTATACGTACCGGCAGCGCGCACGCGCCTTCCTGCGCCAGCGCGCCTGCCAGCGCCGCCCGCGCGCGCGACTTTGAGCGCAAAGCGCGCGACTACCCCGCCCTCTGCCCGGGGGACACCACGAGCATCTTCATCAGTATTGGAAAAAATCGGCACATCTATCCGCGCGACATCATCGCCCTGCTCATGCAGCGCGCCGATGTTGCACGCGAGCACATCGGCACCATCCGCATCCTCGACCACTATTCCTTTATCCAAGTCCTTTCGGGTGAGGCAGAAGCGGTTATCGCCCGTTTAAATGGCCTCTTTTACCGGGGGCGCACCCTGACGGTGAGTCACTCACGCAGGGCGGACGAGCATCCCGCTCCTTCTACAGAGCCGCACGCCGCTGCCGTTGCACCAGAGCCTGACTTTATGGCAGAGCCCATCCCCGCCCTGGAAGAATAAGGAACATGCCGTCAGTGCAGGGCGCCGCCCGGGCGCGGTGGCACTCGGTGCGGTGCGGCAGTTTTCGGTTGCAGGGCTGCGCGTGGAATCCTACCTGAGCGCGCTCAATGAGGCGCAGCGTCAGGCCGTTTGCCATTATGGCAGCCCGCTTCTTATCCTTGCCGGCGCAGGCTCAGGAAAGACGCGCGTTATCACCACCAAAATCGCCCATCTTATCCGTTCCCGGCAGGTTCGCCCCGAGCAGATTCTGGCAGTAACCTTTACCAATAAAGCGGCGCGTGAGATGCGCACGCGTGCCTGCGCGCTTGAGTCTGCCGCGCAGGGGGCAACTATCTGTACCTTCCACGCACTGGGGGTGTGGATCCTGCGTCGCTATGCAGTCCGTCTGGGATTGAACCCCCATTTTAGTATTTATGACGACCATGACGTCCGTGCACTCTTGCCAAAAATCCTGCCTCATTGCGATCACAGTCGGGCAGGCATGCTCGCGCGTGGAATTTCTCAGGCAAAGGACTATGGGCTCGACTGCGCCTCGTTTGAGTCAGTGCACGCGCGTGTCTCCGCTCCTGCATGCGCTGCCAGAGCCGTTCTGGGTGACAGGCAGTTTGCGCACGCATATGCGTGCTACCATCGGCGTATGCGCGAAATGGGAACGGTAGACTTTGGGGATCTGATTATGCTTCCGGTGCAGCTCTTGCGTGAGCACCAGGACGTCGCCGAACAGCTGCATGCACGGTGGCAGGTGGTCATGGTAGATGAGTATCAAGACTCAAACGTGGCGCAGTTTCATTTCTTGCAGGTGCTCACCGGTGCGCACACCTATCTTTGTGTGGTAGGGGACGACGATCAGTCCATCTATCGCTTTCGCGGAGCAGAGGTAAAAAATATCTTGACCTTCCCTGAGTTCTTTCAAAATACCCAGATTATCCGCCTGGAGTACAACTACCGGTCCACAGACGCAATTCTGCGTGTTGCTGATTCGGTAGTGAAAAAAAACCAAGACCGCTTAGGAAAGGCGCTGATTGCCCAGCGCACGGGAGGTACTAAGCCGCGCCTGTTCTTGCTGAATAATCAAGATGAAGAAGCTGCGCTGTGCGTGCACCTCATTCAAGAAGCGCGTGCGCGCGGCATCCCATACGCGGATTGGGCGATTTTATATCGGGTAAATGCACAGTCGCTGAGTTTTGAACAGTGTTTTTTGCGGAATCGCATTCCGTATCGCATTGTCGGCACGCTCAAATTCTACAGTCGCGCAGAGGTAAAAGACGTGCTGGCGTTTCTCCAGCTCATAGTCAATGGCTCAGATGAACTGGCCCTCCGGCGGGTGCTGAATAAGCCGCCTCGGGGCATTGGAGAAAAGACACAAGACGCATTGTTTGTCTGTGCACAGCAGGCAGCCATAACTGATTTTACCACACTCCAGTCCACCCACCTGACCGCGCTTGGCACGCGTGCGCGGCAAAAGGTCAGTAGCTTTCTGTCGCTGTTACGTGCGCTGCGTGCACGCATGCCACAGGCCCCCGCAGCGGGAGAAGAAGCTCGCACCAGTGCGCCGCCTGAGGAGCCGGTAGAGGAGCGCACCCACGATGCAGAAGGACTTGCGCGCTTTGTTTCTGTGGTAATGGAACACACGGGGCTGGAAGAATGGTATCGACAGAAGGATGAGGAAGAAGGGACGCAGTGCGCGGTCAACGTGCAGGAGTTAATGAACGCAGCGTCACTGTATGCATGTTCGCATGAGGGGTTAGTGAGTTTCCTAGAACACATCCAATTGGACCAAAATATGGCCGACGAGGGAGGAGCGGCTGACGCAGTGCACTTGATCACCATTCACAATACAAAAGGGCTGGAGTTTCGACGGGTGATTCTGACCGGACTAGAGAACGGGGTGTTTCCGCGTGATGACGAAGCAGATATACAGGAAGAGCGGCGTTTGATGTACGTTGCCTGCACGCGGGCTATGGATAGCTTATACCTTACCGCGTGTGCGTACCGCAGAATGTGGGGACGACACACGGCGATGAAGCCCAGCCGCTTTTTGACCGAGCTTGACTCCGCGCTGTTAGAAATAACCGATCCGCGACACTTTGCCTAAAGCACTGCAGTGCGCCTAGCGCGGGGAGTCTTGGGTGATGAGTAATTTGACCGCTTCGACTGCAACCCGTATGGCGTTTTCGGTGTCGTGAACTTGAATGTCTTCCAATCCCTGTGCTCTGCGGGTTTGGTTTCCAATGACTAAGAGCACTGCGCCGGTGCGCACGCGCCGTACGCTCCCGAGCACAAAGAGCGCTGCAGACTCCATTTCGGATGCGAGTGTGTTGCATGCAATCCATGCGTGCCATTTTTGCGTGAGTTCTGCATGGACGGGCATGGTATGGGGGGAGTGTTGACCGTAGAAGTTGTCTTTACACTGAACCACACCGAGCGCGTGGCGCACCTGCACGTCTTCTGCAGCGTGTTTGAGTGCAGCAGTGACCGTAAAGTCCGGCACCGCAGGAAACTCCACGGGGGCATATTCTTTACTGGTGCCTTCAAAGCGAATCGCACCGGTTGCAATAACTACCGTCCCGGCAAGAATATCAGGCTGCATGCCCCCTGAGGTCCCTACGCGGATAAAGGTGTGTGCGCCCAAATGGATGAGCTCCTCAACACCAATTGCAGTTGACGGCCCCCCAATACCGGTGGACATGACGCTGACTGGTGTTTCGCAGAGGGTGCCCGTGTACGTGACGTACTCGCGGTTGTGGCCAACTTTGTGAGGATGAGAAAAATGTTGGGCAATCTTTTCGCTTCGTGCAGGATCCCCCGGTAAGATAACATAGTGTCCGATGTCTGACGCTTTCAGTCCAATGTGGTATTCGCAATCCGTACTGTAGACAAGCTTCATGTGTTTCCCCTTTAAGCGTAAGGTGCACAGCACTCCCCAGTCACGAAGAATCCCGACCACGGGGGACGGTGACAGGTAGTTCTCTTTTTGGCGAGGCATCTTTTACCCTTTTTTCATAGACCTAGGAAAGGCGGTCACCAACCGTGCGAAAATACGCACGGCAGGAAGCGAGTGTTGAAACAAACGTGTCTTCCTCAAAGGGGTTGTGCAGATTCGCTGTGGCAAGCAGACGCATGAACGGTTCGCTGCCGCCTCGGCTGCACAGTACGCAATAGTCATGCCAGGCTTCCGCATAGGCAGTAGGAGTTATGCTGGCGTACGGTGCCGCGCCGGTGAGAGTAGAAAGGTGAGTGTATGCAACGCGGCTGCGATCCCAAAATTGCAACGCACATATCTGCGCGAGCGTGTAGTCTATGTAGTAAAAGGGTATACAGAAAATGTGACTTTGACGCATCCACAGTCCCCCGCAGGACAAGTAGTGCTGCCCTCCGTACCGACGGCGAGGTAAATACTGAGTTTCTAATGCGCGCCACGCCTTCTTGCGTTCAGTGGCAGAAGCGTCCGCATGTGCGTACACCCAGTGTTGGAATTCGTCCACAGCTGCCCCGTACGGTAAAAGCTCCACTGCCTGTGTTAAATGGCGCAGGTAGAAGCGTTCTTTCTGTTCACCAAAAAAGAGCCCCATCCACGGCCAGGTGAGAAATTCCATACTCATTGAGGGGATCTCGCACGCTTCGTACGTGGGCCACACATACGCTTCCAAACAGGGATCAAGACGCGCTCGATAGCGTTGGTAGGCTTGGAAGGCGTGGCCCACCTCGTGCGTCATAACCTCCACGTCATGTGCAGTGCGATTAAAGTTTGCAAAAATAAAAGGCGCACGATATGTGCTCAAGGTTGTGCAGTATCCACCGCTCGCTTTTGCAATACGTGCACAGACATCAAATAGGTGGTACTCGCGCATAAAGGTAAAGAACTGGTCTGTTTCTGGGGACAGTTCGCGGTACATACAAGCGGCCTGATTCAATATCCAGGGTGCATCTCCCTGGGGAACTGGATTTCCAGAAGGGAAGTACAACGGCTCGTCATAAAAGAGAAGTTCACTGAGTCCAAGTCGAGATCGCTGTTGTTCATGTAGTTCCGCAGCGAGGGGTACGGCGTAGCGCAGGATGTAGGTGCGGTAACGCGCAATATCTTGCATATCGTAGTCGC
Source organism: Treponema pallidum subsp. pallidum str. Nichols (assembly GCF_000410535.2). Lineage (NCBI taxonomy): Bacteria > Pseudomonadati > Spirochaetota > Spirochaetia > Treponematales > Treponemataceae > Treponema > Treponema pallidum. Next base: position 1,120,644 of record NC_021490.2, on the reverse strand, counting down.
TGCGTAACAGGCGGTCATAGCCGAGTTGGATGTAATTGTCATAGCCGAGCGTGCGTGCGATGCGTGTGCGCACTCGTACCAGCGTGTCATAGAGGGTATCGAGCTCCGATTCATGTTGAGCAAAGAAGTGATAGTATGCCTCATGCGCGTCGCGCCGCGTGTTGCGGTCGGTGTGTTCCATAAAGGGGGACAGCTGGGCGAGAGTGTAGTGGTGGCCTCGGAAGAGAATGTGTGCGGAAGCGAGGAGTGTTTCATAGGCGCTGGTGAGACGATTTTCTTCTGCGAGGTCTTCCATAATCTCCGAGCAGAAGGTTTTGCTCTGAAGGCGTGCAAGGGTAAAGCGGTGAGTGCCAATAAGTTTTTCAAGACCGTCGCGCTGTGGTGATGCAAGCAGCAGCTGGTTGAAGGCATGATCTAAGCGGGCAAAGCGAGGATGTACAGCATCGAAGAAATCCTGTTCTCTGCGGTAAAAGGTGTTGCGTGTATCAATGGAACAGCGCATGTTCGCTAGTGCCTGTGCGGTAAGATATTGGCGCTGGAGATCCTCTATGGCGAGTATAGACGCATACGCATCGCGTGCACAACGGGCCTGCGCGAACTCCCCATGAGCCGCGTCGACGGCATGCTCGAGTATGTCCATGTGTGGCCGCGTGTACGGAATGTCTTCAAATCTTTGCATGCGTTATGCGCCCATCATCAGGCGGACTGAGCGTTTGTTCAAGTTAGCTGATTTCTTTCAGCAGAAGGTTTCTTCAGGAAGTTTTCCGCAACTATCTGGAGAGTATACGCATTCTAACTGTCTTTGTGCTAGCGCAGCTTGACACAGAATGATTTTTATGAGACGATCGGGAGATTTTGCGCGGGAGGCGGTGGTGGGCGCGGTTTTGGTTGGTGTGCTGCTGATGGGAGCGGCGGTTTTCGCTCTTCTTTCCCCTATGGAGTACGGTTGTGGTCTCGGGTGGGCGCAGGATGCACTGCGGTTCTTGCGTGGTGCTGCGCCAGTCGGCGGTATTTTTGCTGGTTTTATATCTCTCCTTGTAGGGGTGGCAAACATGCGTGATCGTGCGCCCACGCGCAAGCTACCGGAGCGTGTGGATAAAGGAGCAGAGGGGTGAGGACAATCTTTGTTAATGAGCGCGAGGCTGTTCGCGCTTGGCACCTGATTGACGCAGCGGGGCGCCCCTTGGGGCGTGTTGCCGCGCGCGTTGCGTGTCTCCTGCGTGGTAAGCATAAAGCATCGTACACGCCAAACCAGGAAATGGGTGATTACGTTGTGGTAATCAACGCTGAGAAGGTGTTCCTGAGTGGGACTAAACCGAAGGACAAGATGTACTACCGCCACTCAGGCTATCCTGGGGGGCTCAAGAGCGTGTCGTTTAGCGCGTTGGTCAAGCGCCGGCCTGTCGAACCGTTGCGTCACGCGGTTAAGGGTATGCTACCCAAGGGGCCTTTGGGACGCAAGCTTATCAAGAATGTGAAGATATACGCGGGATCTGTGCATCCGCACGAGTCGCAGAATCCCGTGCCGCTGTCGTGTTAAGGAGTGGTAAAGAGCGTGAAGAATCTTGGGATCGGAACAGGGAGAAGGAAAACGGCTGTCGCTCGCGTGTGTATCCGTATGGGGAACGGGAATGTTACCGTCAACAGACGGGATGTCGGCGCGTATTTTCCTACGGCGGAGCAATTGCGTCGGGTGCGCGAACCCCTCTTCGCTACCGCGAACGAGCGGCGTTACGATGTGATTGTCAATGTGTATGGCGGCGGACTTGACGGGCAGGCTGGTGCGTGTGCGCATGGTATTGCGCGCGCTCTCGTGCGTGCTGACGCTTCAAATCAGGCTTCGCTGCGTGCAGGTGGGTTGCTCACGCGTGATTCTCGCATGGTAGAGCGCAAGAAGTATGGCCAGCGCGGTGCACGGCGTAGATTTCAATTCAGTAAGCGATAGGCGCTTTTGTCTCTGTGCTATCCAGAGCCTCCAGGAGGATGTGCTTAAACTTACGGATGAGGTGGGTGCTGTTCTGCAGACTCGCTTGAGTTACCTTGGCGCGCTTTCCTGCCCGATAGAGGAGTTGGTGGGTACTCGTCCCACTGATGAGCAGTACGGGGCGGTGTGCTTTGCATGTAGGTGTTATGAGGCTGAGTGCGTCGCAGTGCGGTTGCTCGCTCGGAGTGAGACGAGTGCTCAGCAGCTGGGTTTTAAGCTTTTGAAAAGAGGCTTTGAGAAGAGGGTCGTTGAGAGCGTGTTCCCGGTTCTTAAAAGATATTCTTGGCTTGATGATACGCGATTCGCGCGGGCGTGGTTGCGAAACCGCGTCGATTCCCGTCCTGCGTCCCGTGCTCAGCTATTAGGTGAGTTAAAAAGGCGAGGGGTTTCTCATGCAGATGCAGAAGGCGCGTTAGATCTCTTGTTTCAAGAGCAAGATGAAGAAACGCTCTGCTTGAGGTTGCTGGAGAAGCTGCGAAGGCGGGGATATGGGCCGCATACGTTGCAGCGTGCATTGCAGCGGAGGCAATTTTCTCCTTCGCTCGTTCGTCGCTGTCTTGCGGTAGAAACGGAGGGTGCGTAGCGGCCCGCCGTGCAGTGCTTTTTCTTTCTGACGTAAGAGAAATGGAGTGGCTAAAAAGACGGAACGTGCCTTTTCCTGCGTGGGGTGTGGTTACGTTCATCCTAAGTGGCTTGGGCGTTGCCCTGAGTGCGGGGAGTGGAATTCCTTCGAAGAGACACCCTCGTTGTCCTCCGGCGATGTTCGTGCTGTAAAAAAGGCATCTTCTTCTCCTGTACAGGCGTTCCCGCTGTGTGCTGTGCGCGCGCAGGATGCGCAGCGTATTAGTTGTGGTATCGCAGAGTTCGATCGTGTCCTCGGCGGAGGCGCCGTAAGACGCTCCGCGATCATGATTGGCGGGGAACCGGGCATTGGTAAATCTACATTACTGTTACAAATCGCTGCAGCCTGCGGGAAATCGGTTCTCTATGTTTCGGGTGAAGAATCTCCGGGGCAAATTCGTGGGCGTGCGGATCGGCTGAATATTCCAATTCAGAACATCGAGTTGCTTTGTGCGACGCGGGTCGAGGATGTCGAGCGTGTTTTAAATACACGATGCCCTACCTTCGTTATTGTTGATTCGATTCAGACAGTTTTTTCCCCCGAAGCAGGTGCCATTCCTATGACTATCAATCAGCTGAAATATTGCGCAAATGAGTTGATAGCGTGGGTAAAGGAACGGGACTCTGTTCTCTTTTTTACTGCGCATGTAACGAAAGATGGGAATATTGCCGGGCCAAAAGTAGTGGAACATATGGTGGACACTGTGATTTCTTTTGAACGGAATGAAGAGGATATTCGTTTTTTACGTGCATTGAAAAATCGATTTGGTTCTGTTGATGAGCTGGGTATTTTTACCATGGGTGAAAATGGACTTTCCGCTGTGCAGGACACTGCAGGATTTTTTATTAGTACCAGGCAGGGAATGTTTCCTGTTGGGTCTGCAACTGTGCCCGTGTGTGAGGGGAGCCGTGTTTTTATGGTAGAAATACAGGCATTGACCGTTCCTGCAAAAAGTAGTGTTACGCGCGTTTTTTCTGATCGTATCGACTCGGCCCGCGTCAGTCGTGTTGCAGCGGTAATTGAGAAACGTGTGGGTTTGAAATTCTCAGATCAGGATATCTACGTGAATGTGGCAGGGGGTATCCGGTTATATGAGCCTGCGGTGGATGTGGCGTTGGCAATGGCCTTGTATTCAGCGCGGCAAAACACCCCAGTGAAAACAAATGCCGCGTTTATCGGTGAGGTAAGTTTATCAGGAGAAATTCGACCTGTGCGTCGGCTAAAGACGCGGCTAAAGACGGCGTATGGTCTGGGATTTTCAACGATATATGTACCTATAGGGGTTGAACACGACACACCGCCTCCTTATACCCTACGGGTGGTGGGTACGCTCGCACAGACAATTGCGGAGATATTTAGCAAGGCGAAGGCGTAGTAGCCCTTTGGTGCGTCTTTCTTCTCCTGGCGTGAGCCGGGCCGGGCGTATGCTGAAAGAGAGACCGCCGCTCTTCCGTGGAGTTTTTCCAGCTGTTACAGCTGAGAGAGTGCTTGGTGGACGAGCGTCGCCACTCGCGCAGGGTGTGCGCGCCCGCGGGAACGCTTCATTACTTGCCCCATGAGCCAGGCAGCCACGTTTGTCTTACCGTGTTGCCAATCACGCAGTGCCTTTGGATGTTCTTGAAACACCGTCTGCACTAACGTTGCGATTTCTTCCTCATCTGAAAGTTGTGCCAGACCCTGTGCGGAGATAATGTCCTGCGCTCGCGCACCGGTGGCAAGCATTTGTGCAAATATATCCTTTGCTTGTTTTCCGGTAATGCGCTGATCTTCAACTGCATCCATTAGTTCGGCAATTGCTTCAGGACTCAGATTGAGCTCTGCAATGCAGATATTCTTCTCGTTTACTACCGCAAGAACCTCCGACAGAATCCAGTTTGCCACTCGTCGCGCATTCTTAGACGCATGCGCTGCCTTCTCAAACCAGTCTGCGAGCATGCGGCTGCCGGTAAGCGTTTGGGCTGCAAACGCCGACAAGCCAAGGTCAAGTTTGAAACGTGCACGCCGCGCTGCCGGAAGTTCCCCGACTGTGTAAGAGAGATGCTGGACATATGCAGGGGTCAAGTGCAGGTCAGGTAAGTCTGGATCGCGCATGAAACGATAATCGCGCAGTGAGTGCTTTGTACGCTGTAAAAGCGTAACCCCTTCGACCGGATCCCAGCCCATCGTGCGTTTTCTCTGCATCTCTTCTTTGCTCGCAGGACCCTTTTGCCAAAACTCCTGCAATTGACGCTGTACCTCATACGTACACGCGTCCCGCACCATACGATACGAGTTCATATTTTTGATTTCAGAAATGGGAGTGTGGTGTTCTTGCCCTTTGTACAGAATCCTCACATTAACATTCGCGTCGCATCGCAGTGCGCCTTCTTCTAAATTACCATCCGTTACCTCGATAAAGGTGAGAATCTCGCGGATCGTCTGCATAAAACATGCGGCCTCCTCTGCAGAGCGCAGATCCGGCCTAGATACAATTTCAATGAGCGGCACCCCACAACGATTGAAATCAATATAGCTGTAAGCGTCTGCAGCATGCAGGCTTTTGCCTGCGTCCTCCTCCAAATGTATCCGTTCAATACGGACACGCCGCTGCACGGGCATGTCAACTCCCTGTACATCCACTGCACCATCCGTACACAAGGGAGCGTCGTACTGGGTAATTTGATAACCCTTTGGGAGATCTGGATAAAAATAGTGCTTGCGATCAAAAGCGGACCAAAGCTGGATAGTGCACCCCAACGCAAGTCCGGCGCGCACCCCGAGCCGCACGTACTCTTCACTCACAACGGGCAACGCTCCTGGCAACCCAAGACACACAGGACACACACGGCTATTCGGCATTCCTCCTGAGCGATTTGCACAGGCACAGAAAGCTTTGGTCTTTGTTAGAAGCTGACAATGAATTTCACAGCCAATAATTACCTCGTAGAAAAAGGGTGCGGCATGTGTGTCATCTGTGGCGCCTGCAATGGAGGGAACTGTGCCTGTTTGGAGGTCAGACATGAGGTGCCTCCTCCCAACGTTTTGCTAGCCGGAGAACGGCACACTCCTGCCACTGAGAACCGATAATCTGTATTCCGATGGGTAGGCCAGTGCCTGATGTTCCCACTGGTACTGATAGCGCCGGTAGGCGGGCAAGGTTAACGAAGGTGGTGAATAAATCCGAGCAATACATGGCCAGCGGGTCATGTATGCGTTCTCCAAGCGGGAAGGCACCGGTAGCGGCAGTAGGACAAACAATAAAGTGGTAGGAACAGAGGAGCTGCGTACATTCTTGTTCTATACGCGAACGTACGCGCACACTCGTTCGGTAATAATCACCGGAGAAATGGCGTGAAAGAACATAATTCCCCACAATGATCCTTCGCTGTACTTCGGGTCCAAAGCCTGAGGTACGGACGGCGCGGTAGTAATTTTCCAAAAGAGCATCAGTGTCTCCCCTCTGCCCGTAGCGAATACCGTCAAAACGCGCAAGATTGCTGGCGGCTTCAGCTGTCGCGACAAGATAATATACAGGCACTGCCGCCTGTAGTGCAGGAAGCGTCACTTCTTCTACCTGTACGTTTTGGGCACGCAGCCAGGTGAGGAAGCGTTGAAATTGCGCAGACACGTCAGGATGCACGCCAGGAGCATCTACTAATTCGCGGGGAACAGCAGCACGCAGGATAGAGCACTCGTGGGCAGAAAAAGGGGCAAGATGGTGAGACACAGCGTGTCGCCCCGTCGCAGGAGGGGGGCAAGTGCTCGTGCTGTCGTACAGGTCTTTCCCTGAGGTGACGGAGAGGGCGAGGGCAATATCGTCAATGCAGGTAGCAAAAAAGCCGATTTGGTCTAGAGAGGAGCCAAAGGCAACCACCCCATATCGACTCAAGAGACCATAGGTCGGCTTCAGGCCATAGAGGCCGCAGTAAGCAGCTGGCAGGCGTACCGAGCCTCCCGTTTCGGTACCGAGTGCAAACGGTGCCTGACCGCCTGCGACGGCGGCAGCCGAACCGCCGGAACTTCCCCCGCTGGTGCGGCTCCGATCCCGAGGATTACGCGTCGGCCCATAAACAGAATACTCGGTGGAAGAGCCCATAGCAAACTCATCCATGTTCGTTCTCCCGAGCGGGATAGCACCTGCGGCGCGCAGGCGCGCAACAACGGTGGCATCGTACGGAGCCCTATAGTCTGCAAGGAGTTTACTGCCACACGTGCAGTGCTTTCCTTTCACTGAAATATTGTCCTTGACAGCAAAGGGTAGACCTAACAAAGGCTTACCTGAGACACTCCCCCCGTTTGCTCCAGCTGTTTTAGTACTCTGGGCACACGAGGCACGGAGATTGTCTGCCGTACGCGCGTGCTCCTCCGCATCAGAGAAAAACTCGACCAAAGCCCCAAGCGGGGACGCGCTGCGTGTGTCTTCCTCGTATACGTTGCGAAACGCACGCACAATCTGCAAAGAGCTGATTGCACCGGCTTCAAGCTGAGCCTTTAACATATTCCAGCTTGCACAGGTAATAGCATGCGCGTCCATTTATGCGCTACCATCGAGCGCGCGCGGTGCGCGAAAGTAACCGTCAGCAAACTCTGTGGACAACCGCTTGAGATCGTGAACGGAAAGACCAGGTAATGCGACATCCTTGCGTACCCAGTCCGGGCAGCAGTCCACGTCAATTTTATTCCCCTGGGAGCAACGGCCTTGTGCGTTATCCGTGTCAGGATCGTCGCGTGGACCGGGGTCGAACTGTTCTACAACGGAAAAATACTGGATAATGTCCTCGATCTGTGTTGCAAGTCCTACTGCACACTCGCTGCTTTCGAGGTGAGAAAGGGTGAGCAGCTGAGCAAAGATATCAGACGTAATACGCTGTTGTGCCATGATACTCCCATGTGCCTTGTTGACCAATATCGCCGGACTAGAATAGGGAGGTAGGAGAGTCACTGCAGCCGATGCAAACCTGCACGGACGCCCGTGCACTCTCTCCCCTCTCCCTGAGGCTCAGCGGGCATACTCCACGACGCGCGTTTCTCGAATAAGAGTGACCCGGATACGCCCAGGATACTTCAAGTCGCTCTCTATTTTCTTTGCGATGTCACGTCCAAGTGCCTTCACGTCCCTGTCGGGGATTTTATCGTTGTTCACTAAAACACGCAACTCGCGCCCGGCCTGAATAGCGTAGGCTTTCTCTACACCCGAGAACCCCTCAGCAATCGCCTCGAGGTTTTCTAGACGCTTGACGTAGTGATCCACCATTTCACGCCGAGCACCAGGACGCGCAGCAGAGATAGCATCAGCTACCTGAACGAGCCAAGACTCAACACAACACGGCTCTATGTCGTTGTGGTGAGAACCAACGGCGTTTACCACTCGCGGGTCCTCATTCATTTTGCGAGCCATCTCCATACCAATTTCTGCGTGGTTGCGGTCTGAATCAGTTTCCACTCCCTTGCCAATATCGTGCAGCAACGCGCCCCTTTTGGCAATGGCAACATCTGCGCCGATTTCCGAGGCGAGCATGGAAGCGAGCAGAGCCACCTCCTTTGAGTGGTAGAGTACATTCTGTCCGTAGCTTGTACGGAAATACAGGCGCCCCAGTGCCCGTACCCCCTCGGGACACATATCGTGAATACCGAGGTCAAACAGCACTTTCTCCCCTTCCTCATAGATTTTTTGAGAAACTTCCTGCGTCACCTTCTGCACAATTTCCTCAATGCGCGCCGGATGGATTCGACCGTCAAGTACAAGACGCTCAAGAGAGATGCGCGCAATCTCTTTGCGTACCGGGTCGAAACAGGAAATGACGACAGCTTCAGGTGTGTCATCTACGACAACGTCAGCACCAGTGAGTGTCTCTAACGCGCGGATATTACGTCCCTCGCGCCCAATGATGCGTCCTTTCATTTCTTCACTGGGTAGATTCACCGTAGAGACGGTCACATCACCGGTGACATCAGCAGTAATACGCTGCATGGTAGTAACGAGGATGTCGCGCGCGCGACGCTCAGCGTTCAAAGCCGCGTCCTCCTCTATCTTGTTGATGAGAGCCTGTGCGTCGTGCTTCGCCTCGTTCTCAAGGTTTTTGATGATGAGATCCCGTGCCTGATTCTGAGTGAGGCCAGAGACACGCTCGAGCTCCTGGCGATAGCGGGCCTCTTCTTGACAGAGGGACTGATCCCGCTGTTTTAGCGATCGTTCTCGAGAATCAAGCTCCCCCGCGCGCGTAGAGAGGGCTTCCTCTTTTTGAAGAAGGCGTCGCTCTGCACGCTGCAGCTCAGCTCTTCGGTCTCTGTCGTCTCGTTCCTGCTGATTTCTTTCGCGAAGGACATATTCTTTTGCTTCAAGGAGAATGCTTTTCTTTTTGGATTCAGCTTCTTTTTGTGCCTCCTGGAGGATACGTTCTGCACGTTGCTCACAGGCGGATAAGTGAAATCTGGCGTAGAGCCAGCGAATGGTCCATCCGAAGGTTAAACCGACAGTAACAAGGACAACACCGATCACAATAGACGTGGTCATGTGTGTGCTCCTTATATTTTTTAAGGGTGCGAAACTGTCTTGCGAGAGGCTAGAGGTGTGTGCGAATTCTGTCAAGGATCTTGTCGCAAGGTTGCTCAGAGAGTCCCCGTTTCTTTTTCCCGTTTAGGGTCAGATGTTGACCGCAGCAGGGAAAAGGCGATAATACCCTCCATGAGCATTCCTATTCGCGCCGATCAGCTACGCTCGCGTTATCTCGCCTTCTTTAGCCAGAAGGCTCATGTGGTTATCTCGGGTAAGTCCCTTGTGCCCGAGCACGATCCTACCGTGCTTTTTACTACTGCTGGCATGCATCCGTTGGTTCCCTATCTTATGGGTGAGCCACATCCGGCTGGTACCCGCTTGGTCAATGCGCAAAAGTGTCTGCGCACCGGTGACATCGATGCGGTGGGCGATAACTCGCATCTGACCTTTTTCGAGATGTTGGGTAACTGGTCGTTGGGCGATTACTTCAAGGAGGAGGCAATCGCGTTCAGCTTTGAATTTCTTACTGGTGCTCCATGGCTCGGCATATCCCCTGACCGGCTTTCGGTGACTGTTTTTGCAGGGGATGAGGCTGTTGCGCGTGATGAGGAATCTGCCGCTATCTGGGAACGACTTGGTATCGCGCGCACCCATATTCATTTTTTACCACGTGCGGATAACTGGTGGGGACCTACGGGGGAAACAGGGCCATGTGGTCCGGATACCGAGATATTCTTTGATACTGGAGTTCCTCCTTGCAGTGTGAGCTGTCGTCCGGGATGTTCTTGCGGCAAGTACGTAGAGATTTGGAATGACGTGTTCATGCAGTATCGTAAGGACGCAGACGGCAGGTACCGGCCGCTTGAACGTTATTGTGTGGACACCGGTATGGGTATTGAACGCACCGTCGCGGTTTTGCAGGGCAAGCGGTCAGTGTATGATACGGAGATCTTTACCCCGCTCCTGGAGCGGATAGGTCAGTTATGTGGGAAGAGGTATGGGTGTCAGGGAGCGCACGACGTATCCATGCGGATTGTATGCGATCATATCCGTGCGGCCACTTTTATCCTCGGCGATCCTGTCCCTGTACGCCCATCTAACGTGGGTGCAGGCTACGTACTGCGCAGAATCATTCGCCGTTCAGTCCGCCACGGAAGGAAGCTCGGTATCGATGGGGAGTTCCTGTCCTCCCTCGCGCGCGTGGTGATTGGGCAATACGCTGCGGTATACCCGGAACTGGAAGAGAAAGCTACGTGTATTGCGCAGGAGCTTGCAAACGAGGAACGTAAGTTCCTCGACGCCCTCAGGAAGGGTGAGGCAGAGTACGAGAGGATGATACCCAAGTTTTTACAGGGGACAGAGCGAGAAATACCTGGGTCAGTTGCCTTTCGGCTATACGATACGTATGGATTCCCCCTTGAGCTGACCGAGGAACTTGCGCGTGAATCGGGTTTACGGGTGGACCGTGCAGGGTTTGACACCGCGTTTCAGGCGCACCAGGCGTGCTCTCGGATCGGTGCACAGCGAGTATTTAAGGGTGGGTTGGCTGATCATTCAGCGGAAACGACAGCGTACCACACGGCGACGCATCTGCTGCACCAGGCATTGCGAGTGGTTCTTGGTACGCACGTGCAGCAAAAAGGCTCAAATATTACGGCAGAACGCCTGCGTTTCGACTTTTCTCACCCAAGACCGATGAGTGCGCAGGAGAAGGTGCAGGTGGAACAGTTGGTGAATGAGCAGATCCGGGCAGACTTGCCGGTGTGCTGTGAAGTGATGTCGCTCGAAGATGCGATGAATTCTGGTGCCGTGGCGTTGTTTGGTGAGAAATACGAATCAACTGTAAAGGTGTACTCCATAGGAACTTTTTCTCGGGAAGTGTGTGGCGGTCCACATGTAGCACGTACCGGGCAGCTCGGGCGGTTTTCTATTCAAAAGGAACAGTCGAGTGCGGCGGGGGTGCGGCGTATTCGCGCGATTCTTGAGAAAAGCGGGGAAAAGTCGTAACTTGCCCTGCTGCGTATAGTTTCTCCGGCGTGTGTGCTGGTGACTGAGTCGCGGTTGTTACGGGGAGTTCTCATGGGCAGATACATAGTTCCCGCTCTGTTGTGCGTGGCGGGTATGGGGTTTGCGCACGCGCAGTCGGCGCTGCAGCCTATCGCCGAAGTGAATTTATTCCGGCGTGAGCCGGTGACGCTCGGACAGATTAAGGCAAGAATTTCTGCGATTGAGAAAGAGATGGGAAAGAAGCTCAGCACTGCTGAGCGTAGACAATTCATGGACAGTCTTATTGACGAAAAGCTTTTTGCTCAAGCGGCAGAAAAGGCGGGTATCCAGGTAACGGATGCTGAAGTGAATCAGTATTTTAATGGAATGCTTTCTCAACAGATTGGACGTGCGGTAACGGAGGCTGAGTTCGCCAATTACGTCAAGGAGAAGCAGAATATCTCGCTCGATCAGTTCATGAAGCAGCAAAACGGCATGACTATGGCAGAATACAAAAAGTTTCTAAAGACGCAGGTGAGCACGCAGCGCTACGTGGCACAAAAGAAGGCAGACGAGTTTCGGAATTTGAAGGGACCTGAGGACTCTCAAATCCGTTCCTACTACGAGCTTAATAAACAGGCCTTTTTCCGCCCTGACACGGTTAAGTTGTTTCTTATTTCTGTCCCGAAGGGTTCAGGTCCTGCTGCTGCAAAGGCGAAAGCGCAAGAGTTTGTTAAGAAACTTAAAAGTTCCGGTGTCAAAGCCACGGCTGACATTAAGAGTAAGGCAAATGGTGCACAGGCGGGTTACTCTGCCGGGGAAATATACCTGGGGAAGACTGCGGTTACTGCCACGCAGCTTGGTCTGACGATGGAGGCGTTGCTTGAAATTTTTGGCATGGGAGTTGGTGCTGTTTCGGACGTGAATGAAACGGCTAATGACTATCAGTGCTTCATAGTTTTGAAGAAAGAGGAAGCGAAGATCCTAACGCTCAGCGATTTGGTGGAGCCTGACAAGACCGTCTCGCTTTACGAGTTTATCAAGAATCTTCTTACTTCCCAAATCCAACAAAAAGCGCTCGAGGACGCTATCCGGGAAGTGTCGGCGGAGCTGAGGAAGTCTGGTACCTATAAGGTATTCTTGGCTGACGCAGAGCTCGGCAAGGTGCTCGACTGGTGAGTGAAGTATTCCCAAAGATAGGGAGGAGGCGCGCTCGGATTCTGGCTTTTCAGGCTCTCTTTGCCTGGGACGCGGCGGGCATCACGCCGGAGACGTTAACTCAGTTTACTTGGTTGCGGAGAAACCCGCCTCCTTCTACCCAGGATTTGGGGTTTTCCCGACTCCTCTTTCTCGGTACGCTCGAGCACCTGCGGGAAATTGACGGTTGTGTGAGTTCACGGTTGGAACACTGGGATTTTGTGCGTTTGAACAAGGTGGACAAGGCCATCCTGCGCCTAAGTGCGTATTCGCTACTCTTTCAAAAAGACATTCCCCCCGTCGTCGTTATACACGAGGCGGTCAGTATCGCTCGGGATTTCGGTACGGACGACTCCTTCCGCTTTGTAAATGGTGTGCTCGATAACATTGCTAAAAGTGCGTAGTAAGCGCCACCTCCTCTCTTACCTTGGAGTAGTTGGGGTGGGTATTGCTGGGCTATGCATCTATCGCTCCGTTTGGGGGAGTCGGCCCTTTTTGGAGAGACTTGCGCGTGCAGATAGTCTGATTGCTCAGGAGCGCAAAGGCGCAGCCTTGCGCGGTCTTGCGCGTATGGTGGGACACGCGCGAGAGTCGTCGCAGTATCTGAGTATTGCCAAGCGTCAGATGGAACTCTCAGCCTCCGCTGCGGCACTGCGTACACTCCAGCGTGGCATACGAAGAAGTGCAGATGATGGCAGGCTTGCTGCATTGGTGATACATCTTCTCCTGCGGGAGGCTCGTTTCGAGGAAGCAATCTCCTATGTCCCCCGGGTGGTGCACAAGGGATATGAGAGTATTGGCGCAGAGGCACTGATAAAGGCTGCTCTCATAGGTTCGCGCACAGGAGGTGACTCTCCATCTCGGGGCTCTTTTCACAGTGAGAGAGCCGAGCACGTGCCAGAGGAGCCTGTTGAGTTTTCTCAGGTTCAGGGGGGTAGAGATCAAGCGCACGTGACGGCGTTCCCTCTTGACCGGGGAGAAGAGCAGTTTCGTGTAGAACCGTCGCCGCCAATACGGCATACAACTGGCATCGCACTTGCCCGCATTGCTCCTGCGCTTTGGCTTGCAGCCTTTGGTGTCACTGGTATGCATGCCTTTCTCCAGAATGCCGCGTGTGCGTACGCCCGCGTGGGGGAGTTGCATGCTGCGTTCCGTCTGTACTCCCGTATACTGGGTACTGAGGCACCGGAGAATACGGCATTCTGGGCCACAGTCGCCTATGACGCAGGACAGTTTTCTTTGGTCTTTGAGTTGCTCCCCATAAGTCTTGCACGTGCAGATTTGTTCGGTACGTACTCTGCCGCCTCGACGCACGCCCGTACTCACTTGCTGTTAGCGGCAGATGCCGCTTTCGATGGAGGGGATAGAGCGCGTGCACGTGCTTTTTGGTACGCGTACGTTGACCGTTTTCCTGGAACATCCACACATGCACTCTACAATCTAGCACTCACTGCTCCTCATGCACAGGAGCGTGTTCGGATGCTCGCGCAGTGTGTTGAGGGGGATAAAACGTACTATCCTGCCGTTGCGTGCTATGCGCGAGAGAGCATTGCCTTTCGTGCAGCACACAGACAGCGCGATTCTGTTACGGAATTGCTCTCTGAAAGGGGGGTGTATTCTGTGCAGATGGAACAGGAGCACTTTTTGTCTCCCCATTTTCCTGTGGAGGCTCGGTCATTGCTGGCGGAATTAGCACAAGAGGCGATGCATGGGCGGGCAGATGTGCGTTTTGCATTGGAATACTTTCGTTTTTGTTATCCTGCACAAAAGAGACTACAGGGCAGTCGGGGCGCGCTGTGGCAGTTGCTTGAAGTCTTCCCTGTGGACACACAGGTGCGTCGGTATGCACGTTGGTTCTTTTTTCGAATTGGGGAATATGAGTCAGCGTTTGGTCTCAGTGATGCAGGAGGTGGTCCTGAGGATGCTTTCTATCGGGCACTTGCTGCAGCTTCTCGTACGGGGAGGGTGGAGAGTATCCTCGGGGGCTTGGTGGAAGCGACACGCGCTGTGGAAGCGCGCAGCGCAGCGTTCGCAAACATAGCGATAGTGCTTGAGCGGATGGGCAAGAAAACCGCGGCTGCAGAACACTTTGTGCTTGCGGCAGACGAAGCAACGCGCGAATCAGTACGACAACTTCAAAAGGAGGCGGGAGAGGGGGAGGCCGAAGAACATCCTCGAGCGCGCCCGGCGGCGGGGAAAGCACAGCGCTGGAGAGAATGGTACCAGCGTGCAGGACAACTTTTGCAGCAACAGGGAAAGACGGTGGCCGCGCGTGCACTGCTCCAGCGCGCGCAAGCCCGTTAAAGAGATGAAACTACTCGATGACAGCTAGGATATCAGCACCCTTGAGCAGCAGGTGCTCCTCTCCATCAATCTTTACTGGGTTTCCGGCATATTTATCGTGCATGACACGCTGACCCACCGAAACTTTTATCTTTTCCGAGTCAGAACCAACAGCAATGACGGTACCGCTTTGCATCTTCTCCTGCGCAGTGTCCGGGATGATGATTCCAGAAGCAGTCTTAGTTTCCGATTTATCAGTTTTTACCAGGACACGGTCCGCGAGCGGTATAATTTTCATGCGTTCCTCCTCATAACGAGTCATATCTTCACGTTTGCGCCGTATGCCTACACGCACCGCGCGGGGCGCATTCTATACATTTCCTTTTGAAGAATCAAGAGAACTGTAGCGCGCCGTGGGAAAGGGAGGTATGCACAGAGGGTCCAGTGGCGTGATAGGGACACCGAACAGATCTCCTCTGGTTTATCGTAAATGGCATGATATTTGCTGAGTATATGGTACGTACCTTTCGAACAAAAGGAGTACTCTGTGAGACAAATGCAGTTCCGCCACGATGAGAATACTCTCACGGCATATTTGAATGACCTGAAACGGATACCGCTCATGAACGAAAAGGAAGAATATGCATGTGCATGTGCTGCCTATGCCGGGGATGCGCAAGCTAAAAACGCGCTCGTGCGTGCAAACGTACGCTTTGTTATCAGTGTTGCCAGGCATTACCGCACGTGTGGCTTACCCCTTGCCGATCTTATCAGTGAAGGCAATATTGGTCTTTTGACGGCTGCCGAGCGGTTCAATCCAGCAAGGGGGTGTCGCTTTATTTCTTACGCTGCCTGTTGGATTCGCCAGTCTATCCTCAAGGCACTGAACGAAAAAGCACGCATCATCCGGTTGCCCGTGAGTCGTATTCGTGCTGCAAAGAGCACGTATGAGTACATACCTCCTGTTACCTCGGTGAATGTTGGTATATCGAAAACACAGGGAGGCAACAGATATGGCAAAAGGCGTGCAACGATGTGCCGAGCTGTGCCAACAGTGGAAGAAGTTCACATCTGGCACACGCCGCTATCTCTAGATGCTCCGCTTGGAGCCTCGGGAAGTCGTGGTGAGTCTGGGGATGTTGATGGACTGCGTATAGGTGACTGCGTGCCGGACGATCTTTACGCGCAGCCTGAGGAGCATATGCTTGCATGTGCATTGCAAGCTGATATTGCAAAGATTTTACGACTTTTGCCTGCGCGTGATGCGCAGGTCATCCGCTATCGATTTGGACTTGGCGGGTATGAACGGCGTTCTCTGCAAGAGATTGGAGAAATTTTTCAGATAACAAAGGAGCGCGTTCGCCAAATAGAAAAAAAGGCTTTGTTGCGTATCCGTAGCTGTGCCCGTCAACACAGACTGGATTCCTACATAGCGTAGACATCAGAGGCGTATGAAATAGGAGCAGGACGCGTTGGGCATACAACTTATAGTGTTTTTAGGAAATCCTGGTGCAGAGTACGAAGAAACGCGGCACAATGCTGCATGGTTGCTTTTAACGTACCTTTTCCCATCCATCGTGCTTCCTTGGCGATGCGGATGTCGGGGGTCGATTGCGCGTATTGAAGGGTTTGAAGGGTCAAGCGAAGAAGTTTGGCTTTTGAAACCGCTGACTTATATGAACCGTTCTGGGAAAAGCGTAGGGGCAGCATGTGCCTTTTTGCAGACGGATGCGAAGCAGCTCTTAGTAGTGCACGATGAATTAGAATTACCGTTCGGTGTGGTGAGTTTAAAACAAGGCGGAGGGCTTGGAGGACACAATGGGTTGCGCTCTATCAAGGAAGTGCTTGGTACCGCAGATTTTTGGCGGTTGCGCATAGGCATCGGGCGTCCACCCAGTGAGAGTGTGAATATAGCGCAGTACGTCCTCTCTGCCTTTTACCCGGCAGAGATGGCTGCATTCCCAAAGCTGGGGCGTGCCACGCGAGATCTTCTGTGTCAGCTTGTAGTAACAGATCAGGCAGCGACAGTCACCTTACTCAGTGCGTGGAGAAAAAAACGGTTGCTGTCTTTATGCGAATAAGGACAGGGTGACTCACCATACGGTGAAGGAAGGGTAAAAAGAGAAAGTGTGGGGAGGACTTGCATAAAGAAAGAATGGTGGGTACGCTGGCGCGCCACGTGTATTAGCTAGGACGAGGAAATCATATGGCATTTGAAACAACTTTCGTCATGCTTAAGCCGGGTGTTCTTCAACGTAGACTGGTAGGGGAGGTTTTGAGTCGCTTCGAGCGCAAAGGGCTCGTGCTGACTGCGCTCAGGCTGTTGTGCGTCGATACAGCTACTGCGGAGTTGCATTACGCGGAGCATCGCGAGAAGCCTTTTTATCCTTCGCTTATCGCTTATATTACGAGCGCACCGGTGGTTGCACTCGCATTCAAGGGGGAGAATGCTATCAGTCTTGTGCGCACGCTTTGTGGCTCTACGCGTGTGGAGCACGCTCAACCGGGAACGATTCGTGGTGATTTTGCGCTACGCACCACTACTAATATTGTCCATGCTTCTGATTCTCCCGAGAGCGCTGCACGAGAACTAGCGCTCTACTTTTCTGCGCAAGATTTTGTTGAATGGCGTGACGGGAATTACGATTTTTTCTAAAAAGTTTAGGGTCTGCGGTGCGTGTTCTTTTTCGATACGGTGATCATGTTTCCTCTTGCTGAAGAAAGGTGAGGATCAGGGGAGGGGTTAGGAATCATGGCTTCGATTGCAATACTCGGTGGAGGGGCATGGGGCACGGCGCTTGCTGCGTCTCTCACCGTAAACGGTCACACCGTAATGCTGTGGGCCCGTCGTAGGCAGACGTGCGATGCTATCAATGCACGAAACGAAAATGTTCAGTATCTGCCGGGCATTACGTTGCCCGCAGCCTTGTGTGCCTCTCCCGATATGGCATATGTCTGTGCCGGCGCGGATCTTATTGTATTAGCGGTTCCTTCGTGCTATTTGGCTGAAGTAGCTGCGCTTATGAATACCACTCCTCGTTTTCAGAGGTTGCGTACTGCTGCCGTAGGACAGGAATATCCCCTTATTGGTATTTTGACAAAAGGATTTATTCCGGATCAGGAAGGGATGCCTCATCTAATTACCGATGCGCTGGGTGCGTTGTTGCCGTCTGGGGCGCACGGGCAGCTCGTGTATATTTCGGGTCCAAGCCATGCACAGGAGGTAGCGCAGGGAAAGGTGACCGGACTTATTGCAGCGAGCCAAAATCCTATGGCGGCCATTCGGGTGCGGGAATTGCTGCGCTCGAAGAGGGTGCAGGTGTATTCCAGTCTTGATGTTGTTGGGGTGCAAGTGTGTGCAGCGGTAAAAAACGTGATTGCCATTGCATTTGGTCTTTTGGATGCGATGGCTGAGCATTCTGAAGCTTTTGGGGACAATACAGAGTCGATGCTGCTCGCAGCGGGCTTGAATGAAATTCAAACCATTGGAAAACAGTTGGGTTCTACACATCCTGAAACATTCACATCGCTTGCAGGAATAGGAGATTTGGATGTGACGTGTCGCAGCGCGTATGGACGCAACCGACGTTTCGGACGCGACATAGTGCATAAGGGGATCCTTGATTCCTTTTCTGGAATACAGGATCTCGTGAGTCGTTTGCCCGAAGTAGGGTATCTGGCGGAAGGGGTAGTTGCCTGTATGCATGTGCAGCGCCTGGCTGAGCGGGATCGGTTGAAGGTTCCAATTTGCGCGGGACTGTACGCTATTTTAAATCGGGAAAAGGGTGCTGACACCTTTATGCAAGAGATTCTTGGTTGGTAGCACGGGGGTGTTTTCTTCCGCGCGTCTCTGTGGGGGAAGCGTAAAGAACGAGTCTAGGAGTGGAAGTGAGAACTCTTACCCAAATGTTATTTTTGGCCCATAATCCGCGTTCGGACGGAGAGATATATGCATATCATCAAGCGAAATGGCGAACCGCAACCTTACATGCGCGAGAAAATAATTGTTGCTATCAGTGCTGCTTTTAGAAGTGTCCAGAATCCTCTTGCTCCTGAAGTTCCTGCTATCATCACAGATCTTGCCGCGGAGGTTGAGCGACAGCTTTTTGAGATGAACCGTGCGGGCGTTCCTGTTCACGTGGAAAAGATTCAGGACTTTGTCGAAAAGACTCTTACCAAATACAATCACAGCGATGAAGTGAAGAGTTTTATCCTGTACCGTGACGATCGCACAAAAAAGCGTATTGCAAGAGAACAGATTGCGTGCTGTTTTACTGACTCTTCAGTGCTCGGTGTACTGAAAGAAATCCAACAAGACTTTCCGTTTCCTGAGTACAGTCTCGATGCACTCGCCAGTAAGTTCCTGCTCTTTAAAAAAGAAGTTACGGACGAGCGTCGGAGTATGCAACTGCTTATTAAGGCAGCGGTGGAACTGACTGCCCAAGAGGCTCCCCAGTGGGAGCTTATTGCTGCGCGCTTGCTTATGCTCGACTTTTCACTCGCGCTAGGAACATCTTTGGAAAAGTTAAATATTCACTCCTTCTACGAGAAAATAACTTATCTTGAAGAGGCCGGTCTATATGGGGTGTACATCCGCACGCACTATAGTCGGGCAGAAATTGAGGAAGCTGCCACGTATCTTGAGTGTAGTCGCGATAAATTGTTTACGTACAGCAGTCTGGATATGATTCTGCGTCGCTATGTGATCAGAACGCGTGCGCATGTACCTCTTGAAACTCCTCAGGAGATGTTTCTCGGTATTGCACTGCATCTAGCGATGAATGAAACCCAAGATCGTATGCAATGGGTAAAACGCTTTTATACAGTCCTCAGCAAGTTGCAGGTTACGGTCGCAACACCTACGCTTTCAAACGCGCGCAAACCTTTTCATCAACTTTCCTCGTGTTTCGTTGATACGGTGCCAGATTCGCTCGACGGTATCTACCGCAGCATCGACAATTTTTCCCAGGTATCTAAGTTTGGGGGAGGGATGGGGCTGTACTTTGGAAAAGTGCGTGCGGTAGGCGCTCCCATTCGGGGGTTCCAGGGTGCTGCAGGTGGTATTCTCCGTTGGATTAAGCTCGCCAATGATACTGCAGTTGCAGTAGATCAACTAGGAGTACGCCAAGGCTCGGTGGCAGTGTATTTGGATGTATGGCACAAGGATATTCCGGAATTTTTGCAATTACGGACTAATAATGGGGATGACCGCATGAAAGCACATGACGTATTTCCTGCGGTCTGTTATCCAGATTTGTTCTGGAAGACAGTACGCGATAATTTGGGGGCGTCGTGGTATTTAATGTGTCCGCATGAGATTCTTACGGTGAAAGGCTATGCTTTGGAGGATTTTTATGCGGAGGAATGGGAGAAGCGCTACTGGGATTGTGTAAAGGATGCGCGTATCTCTAAGAGGACCATTCCGATTAAGGAGTTGGTGCGCTTGGTGCTAAAATCTGTGGTGGAAACCGGTACTCCCTTTGCGTTTTACCGAGATCATGCAAACCGTGCAAATCCCAATGGGCATCGGGGAATTATTTACTGTTCTAATTTGTGTACTGAAATTGCGCAGAACATGAGCGCTATTAATTTAGTAAGCGTAAAAATCACCGAGGTTGATGGACAAAAGGTAGTGGTGCAGACAACGCGGCCGGGGGATTTTGTTGTATGTAACCTCGCGTCGTTGGTGCTGAGCAATATTGACCTTTCAGATGATAAGGAGTTGCGCGAGGTAGTGCGTGTGGCGGTACGTGCATTAGACAACGTGATCGATTTGACATATTATCCGGTTCCCTATGCACAGGTAACCAATGCGTATTATCGTGCTATTGGTTTAGGTGTTTCAGGCTACCATCACGTGCTTGCCCAGCAAGGAATCGATTGGGAAAGTGATGAACATCTTGCATTTGCGGACAGAATATTTGAGCGCATTAACCGTGCCGCAATTGAAGCGAGTATGACAATCGCGCGCGAGAAGGGTGCGTATGGGTGTTTCACTGGGAGCGATTGGTGTACCGGTGCGTATTTTCGCAAACGCGGCTATGTCTCTGAAGACTGGCAACGTTTGCAGCGTGAGGTAGCAACACATGGGATGCGCAACGGTTACTTACTTGCAGTCGCGCCAACTAGTTCTACGTCTATCATTGCAGGGACCACTGCGGGTGTAGATCCTATTATGAAGCAGTATTTCCTCGAGGAAAAGAAAGGCATGCTAATGCCACGCGTAGCTCCTTCTCTTTCGCAGAAGACCTGTCCACTGTATAAAAGTGCACACGCAGTGGAGCAGCGTTGGAGTATCCGTGCTGCGGGTCTGCGGCAACGACATATTGACCAGGCACAGTCAGTGAATCTGTACATTACAACGGACTTTACACTGAAGCAGGTTCTAGATTTGTACGTGTATGCGTGGGAAGTAGGAATGAAGTCACTATACTACGTACGAAGCCAGTCGCTCGAAATAGATTTGTGTGGGTATTGTGCCTCGTAGGAGCGTGCTTGCATAACACTGTCCACTGTGTAGGCTTTCTTTGTGACGTTGCGTACGCTTCAAGCCGGTGTGGCGGTCAGTATCGCTCTGGATCGTGTGTGCTTTTTCTGTTATAACGGGGCGGTGGCACACTGTGTAGTAGAAGCTGCCGAAGATATTTTGGACCGGCGTTTTTCTGTATTGGATAAGGGTTTCGTGCGTTTGATAGATTACCTGGGAGGGGATGCACGCATTGTGCAGGCAGCGCGTGTTTCTTACGGTGCGGGGACTAGGACTGCGCGTGACGATGCGGCGCTTATCGATTTTCTTTTACGCAATAAGCATACGTCTCCTTTTGAGCAGGTGGTCCTTACCTTCCATGTACGTGCACCGATTTTTGTCGCGCGTCAGTGGATGCGGCATCGCACTGCTCGCATCAGTGAGGTGTCTAGTCGTTATTCGCTTCTTAGTCATGACTGTTATGTTCCGCAGGAAACTTCAGTTGCAGTTCAGTCCACGCGTAACAAGCAGGGCCGCGCGTCCGAAGGTATCTCTCCTGAACAGCAGCAGGAAGTGCGGGCAGCGTTTGAAGCTCAGCAGAAAGCGGCGTGTGCCGCTTACGACGCATTGATTCAAAAGAACATCGCGCGGGAGCTAGCGCGTATTAACGTGCCGCTTTCGCTTTACACCGAGTGGTATTGGCAGATTGATTTACACAATCTTTTTCATTTTTTGCGTTTACGTGCGAGCGCTCATGCGCAAGCAGAGATTCGTGCGTATGCAGAGGTAATCATTGAAATTACCCGTGCAGTTGCGCCGTGCGCTACCGCCTCTTTTGAAAATCATGAAAAAGATGGGGTGCAGTTTTCAGGGCGGGAGTTTGCTGCGCTTAAGGCCTTACTGGCTGGAGAGGGTCTCTCCCTTGAGGGGAAGGAACGTGCGCGCTTTGAAGAAAAATTACGCTCTGGCCTGCAGCAGTAGAAGTCTATAGTGCGCTCGTCTGTGTGAGCAGCAAGAGTATTGCCTTTCTGTGTCTTAAAAAGGTGAATGTGGTCATAGGTATGCTGATGAAAAGGAGAGCGGTCAGTTATGGGGATTGAGTACTCAGCGAGTAGCATTACTGTATTGGAAGGTCTTGAAGCGGTACGCAAGCGTCCGGGGATGTATATCGGCTCTACCGGTCCTAATGGATTGCACCATCTGGTGTACGAGGTGGTGGATAACTGTATCGATGAAGCCATGGCTGGGTACTGTGATCGTATCACCGTGGTGCTCGAACAAGGAAACGTCGTGCGTGTTGAAGACAACGGGCGAGGTATTCCTGTTGACGTGCACCCTCATGAGGGGGTTAGTGCGCTTGAGGTTGTACTTACTAAGTTACATGCGGGGGGGAAGTTTGACAAGAAATCGTATAAGGTGTCGGGTGGACTCCACGGAGTTGGAGTTTCTGTGGTCAACGCGCTGTCGTTGTGGGTAGAAGTGACAGTGTATCGTGATGGTGCTGAGTATTATCAGAAGTTTAATGTGGGGATGCCGCTTGCTCCAGTAGAGAAGCGGGGAGTGTCGGAAAAACGTGGCACTATTATCCGCTGGCAGGCGGACCCATCCATTTTCAAAGAAACGGTGGCCTATGATTTTGACGTACTCCTGACGCGTTTGCGTGAACTTGCTTTTTTGAATAGCACGGTAGTTATTCAGTTGCGTGATGAGCGGTTGGCGACCGCTAAACAGGTTGAATTTGCGTTCGAAGGAGGTATTCGTCATTTTGTCAGTTATTTAAACCGCGGTAAATCAGTTGTGCCCGAACGTCCTCTGTACATTGAGGGATCGAAGTCGGATGTTTTAGTGGAAGTTGCGTTGCAATATCACGATGGTTATACGGAAAACGTGCAGTCATTTGTCAATGATATTAATACCCGTGAGGGGGGCACGCATCTTGAAGGATTTAAGTCGGCACTTACGCGTGTGGCGAACGATTTTTTGAAAAAAAGTCCAAAGCTTGCAAAGAAGATAGAAAGGGAAGAAAAGCTCGTTGGGGAAGATGTGCGTGCTGGATTGACAGTGGTGCTTTCTGTGAAAATTCCTGAACCCCAGTTTGAAGGGCAGACAAAGACGAAGTTGGGAAACAGTGAGGTGCGGGGTATTGTTGATTCTTTGGTGGGGGAGCGTCTGACGCTCTATTTTGAGCAAAATCCAGGTGTGCTTACAAAGATTCTTGAAAAGAGCATTGCAGAGGCGCAGGCGCGTCTTGCAGCACGTCGTGCAAAGGAAGCTGCGCGCAGAAAAAGTGGAATGGATAGTTTTGGGTTGCCGGGAAAGTTGGCCGACTGTTCGCTCAAGGATCCGGCGAAGTGCGAAGTATATATTGTGGAAGGGGATTCTGCAGGAGGTTCGGCGAAAAAAGGACGGGACAGCAAGACACAGGCCATTTTGCCTTTGTGGGGGAAGATGCTGAACGTGGAAAAGACACGTTTGGATAAGGTCTTGCATAACGAAAAATTACAGCCAATTATCGCAACGCTCGGTACAGGTGTTGGCAAGGATTTTGATTTAACAAGGATTCGCTATCATAAAGTGATCATCATGGCGGATGCGGACGTGGATGGCTCTCACATCCGTACGCTTCTTTTAACGTTCTTCTTTCGATACCTGCCGCAAATAATTGAAGCTGGTTACGTATATCTTGCGATGCCGCCTTTGTATCGCATTGCGTGGAGTAAAAAGGAACTGTATGTGTATAGCGACACAGAGCGTGACGAAGCGCTAGAAAGTATCGGTAAAAAAAGTGGTGTCGCTGTGCAGCGTTATAAAGGTCTGGGGGAAATGGATGGCACTCAGCTTTGGGAGACAACTATGAATCCAGTGCGTCGCAAGATGATGCAGGTGGTGCTCTCAGATGCGGTGGAAGCAGACCGGGTGTTTAGTACTCTCATGGGTGAAGATGTCGAACCGCGCCGTAAGTTTATTGAAGAGAATGCAATATATGCGCGTTTGGACGTATGAATGTTTTGTGCATTTGTATTTCCATGTGAGTGGTGCCGTCTGACAGGGGGAAGGATCAGTGGCGTATCAAGTGACGGCAACACGGTATCGGCCGCAACGTTTTCAGCACGTGTTGGGTCAGAAGTTTGTAGTGGCAACACTGCAAAAATCTCTTGAGGAGAACAAAGTTTCTCCTGCGTATTTGTTTTCCGGCCCACATGGGTGTGGTAAGACCAGCTGTGCGCGTATCCTTGCAAAGGCATTGAATTGTGTGCAAAGAGAAGCGTCTGAACCGTGTGGAGAGTGTCCGTCTTGTAGAGAGATTGCCACCGGTACTAATTTAAATGTTATCGAAATTGACGGTGCGTCACACACAGGGGTGGGCGACGTACGTCAGATTAAGGAAGAGATTCTCTTTCCACCTCATGGGACGCGTTACAAGGTTTTTATTATTGATGAGGTGCATATGCTTTCAAACAGTGCCTTTAATGCACTGTTGAAGACAATCGAAGAGCCTCCGCCGTATGTGGTATTTATCTTTGCAACAACGGAGGTGCACAGGATTCCTGCAACGGTAAAAAGTCGCTGTCAACAATTTCATTTTCGTTTGGTAGATACTCAGACGCTTGTTTGTGCGTTGGCGCAAGCTGCCCAGCAGATGCAGATTGCAGTTGAAGACGGAGTACTGTCTTGGATTGCGCGTGAGTCAGCCGGTAGCATGCGAGACGCATATACTTTGTTCGATCAAACCGTGGTGTCTTGCGCAGGGCCGGTAACACTTGAGAACATTCAAAAAAAACTCGGGCTAATGACTGACGACTCACTTGCAGCACTGTTTTCACATTGCTGCCGCAAAGATGCTCGCGCCGCCTTGGAATTGGTAGATGCTTTGGTAAGTTCTGGTGTCTCCGTTGAACAGTGCGTAATCGACTGTGTCCGCTATGCGCGTGCACTGTTGCTTTTCACGCAGGGAATTACAAATGAGTCACTGGTAGGAATAGCGGCAAACCAAGTGCCTGAGTACGTGCGTACCACATGGAATGCGTCGCAGATTGAGCGGGCGCTTGGACTGTTACTGCAACTGTTTCGCGACATTCGTTTTTCAGTAGATCCGCGGTATGAATTGGAGCTCGCAATTTCGCGTTTAGCGTGGTTGAGTGAGTATGTCTCAATTCAAGAAGTACGCGTTGCATTGGATAGTGTGCAGCAGATACTGGACACGCATGCAGTTCCCGGGGTGTGTTCTGCGTCTGTAGGTTCGGACGATGGGGAAACAGGTGTCGTCTCCCCACACGGTATACGTCCCCCTATGTCAACATCAGTATGTACCGTGCGTGCGTTACAAGATGCCTTGGTAGAAAAGTTGCGCGCGTCACACCAGATGTTGGCAACAGCGCTTGGTTCTTCATATTCTTGGCGCGAGGAAGATACTTCTGTGTGCATGTGCGTACGCACGCATTATGAGCGCAGCGTTATCTCTCAGCACGCGTCGCTGCTCAAGGAGTATGCGTCAGAATTACTGGGACGGGAGGTATGCGTTCGCGTACTTCTGGATTCGGTGCCTTCGTCAAAAGTCGCGCCCTCCCATCTTCCTCAGAGTCCTGCCCCATCTGCTCTCTTTACAACTTCTTTGCTTATCTCTGGGCAGGAGTGTGATAGGGTGAGTGGAGATCTGCCTGCACAGGTGAAGCTTCTCTGTGATTGTGTGCAAGGGCACGTGGTGCGTGTGTATGAAGGTACTGCACGGTGTGTACCTGGGGAGGGGAAAATAGCAGGGGCTGTGCGTACTCCGTATTGAGTAGCGACAGACGGGTAGGAAGAGTGCGAAAGCTGTCAGTTCAATATGGGGATTTTGTACCAGGGGATGTGTGATGATACCGGCGATTGAAGAAGTAGTGGAGCATTTATCTCGTCTCCCGGGTATTGGAGTAAAGCTGGCGACGCGCCTTGCCTATCACCTTTTGAAACGTGACCCCGCTGAAGCGCAGGTTCTTGCGCGCGGGATTGCGTGTTTGCATGAGCGCGTATATCGGTGTGTGTGCTGCGGTGCTTTCTGTGAGGGGAGGACCTGCGCGTTGTGCACGGATGCGTCTCGGGACCGAGGCATCATTTGTGTAGTGGAGCGTGCGCAGGACGTGGAAATGATGGCGGGTGTGGGGGAGTATCGGGGTTTATTCCACGTGTTAGGAGGAGTCATTGCACCGCTTGAGGGGGTCGGTCCTGACCAGCTCCGTATTGCGGCGTTGCTGAAACGGTTGCAAGAGAGTTCAGTACGGGAAGTTATTCTGGCGTTGAATCCCACCGTGGAAGGGGATACCACCGCCTTGTATGTGCAAAAAATCCTTGCAAACTTTCCGGTAATAGTAACGCGTCTAGCGTCTGGTATCCCCGTAGGGGGGGACTTAGAATATATCGACCGAACGACATTGGCGCACAGCCTGCGTGGGCGCCGGCCACTTGATTGCTCGGAGGCTTAGAGCATGATCTCTACCGCAGTGACTACTGCCATATGTGTACCCGGTGGACGCTGCGGATAAAGAACACGCTTGCGGTGTTCAGCAAGAAGAGTCCAACGATACAGGCGCTCCACGTGAGTCCGTGTGTGAGCAATCGGTAACCTGCAATCACAAAAGGTAATGCTGCCGCCGCGATGTAGTAATGGGAGATTTGCAACGTGTGGCCGAGCACCCCGTAAGAAAGTGCGCTGAGGACTGCCGTTGTCCAGAAAAACCACCGGTGCCACGCGTGACTCCCGTAGTAGAACGTGAAGTTCCTCTGTGGGGTCACCAGGATCCGTGTTTTTCTGTGGGCGGAGCTGCGCACTTTGAGCGTTTTTTCTTCACCAGTACTATCTATGATAGATCCGGATTCTGAGATCGGCTGTGCCAGCAGTATAGCTCCCTGTGTGCTCTGTGAGGGACGATATGCGTGTATAGTGTGTATCGTAGTGTATCGGCTAATAAGAAACGCCACCGTGCACAGCACAAAGACAACGGCCCCTTCCTGTCGTGTGAGTGTCTTTTTCGCAAAAATGCCACTTGCAAAGAGAGCAAGCAGTGCCAGACTCCGGAAGAACATGACGATTTGCATGGGAACATTCCCTGCGTATGTGGTAAGCGTGCCTGTGTAGAGTATGGGGAGGAAAAGACGGACTCCTTCGAAGTTGAGTGCGCACAGAAAAAGAGAAAAATAGGATATCTCGACCGCATGTGTTTTTTCGAAGCGACGAAGGAGGTAAGTAAGCAAGAGTGGTGCAGAAAGACCCGTACCGAGGATTGCCACCAAGGTACTGCTATTTGAGGGTGCGGTGGACACCGCAGCAAGCGAGCGAGCAGCTGCTTCCGGTAGCAAGAAAGTGAGCACATGCATGAACGCACGGCCAGTGGTGTGTAACAGGGGAGGAACGCGCGCAACGGCAAGTTGTGGGAGTGAACCACCAGATAGCACGAACGCGGCCTGTAAAAGGGAAATGCTGCACAGCAGGGCGGAAAGTACGATGGAGAACGCGACGACTTTGTTTCGTCCAGCGATGGTCACCGGGCCATTGTAGGCGGTGCATGCGTGTTATGTAAAGTTGTGCTGCGATCAGGAGTCTTCTTAAGGAGATTGGCGAAAGGTGCCGAAGCTGCGGGCGCGGAGGACGTATGGGTAGAACAGGATGTGTGGGTAATCGATGCAAACGGATAGGTACTGTGCGTGCGCGTGGCGAGAAGCAAAGGAGAATAGCATGGGTGTGCTATCTGGCAGCGGTGTTTTTGACGTTATGTACGAAGTCTGCCATGGCGGGAGATATCGCGACCTTTGTGAATTTGGGATTTTCTGCGCACGGAAAGACATTTGCCTTTGGACAGCACGGGGTAACTGATGGGTTGTATCAGGCGTATGCGGATATCTATGTGGTGGACGTAGAATCAAACCGTTTTGTGCAGGGAGGGGTAGTGCGCACAACGCCGACGCGAGAAACAAAAGGCAAACGAAGCATGGATGTCTTTCTTGCGTTGCAGAACCGCGCGCAATCTCTCTTGCAACGTGCAGATATTTCTGCGCTGCGTTTGGGGCGTACTCTGTACGTGCAGGCTGAGGATCGGATGGGGGAAGAGACGCTACTGTTTCGAGATTTTAAAACGAATGTAGAATATGTGGTGGTTATGCATGTAGAACGGACAACAGAGCTGGGTGTGTCGTTCTATTTGACGGTTGAAATGACAAGACCGAATGGAAGCAAAGTTTCGCGTGTGGTGGGGCAGCGCGGCTATGTGCGACCGGGGGTGAAAAATTACGCCTTAAAAAAAGTACTTATTAATGAGCAGCAGGACGCTTTGATTTTTGTTGTTGAAAAGCACGGATATGCCCCTGATGGAGCATCAGTTCGGTACATGGTAGAGGCGTGTCGTCTGTAACGGTTATGGGTTCTTGCAATCGTACGAGGGTGGGGTATGGCTTACGTGTGATATAATGGGCGTTAGCCTATTTTTGGTGAGGGAGCATGTCGTCATGTGGGATCTGCATCGTGCTTTATGCGCAGGGTTGTTGAGTGTGCTGCTCTACGGCGGCTGTTCTTCTGCGCGGGACTTTGTACACGTTATGAAAACTGCGGGCAATGAAGTGGCGCTTGTGCATTACGCGTTGCAAGGTGATTGCATTGTGTTTGGTTTTCGCGGTGAGGTATCTGATGTAGTTGCGCGCGTATATCGCGCAGAGGGTGTTGTTTCAGAGGAAATGAGCGATGAGCTGTTGCAGTCCTTTACAGACGAAATCCCCTCTGCACTTTCACGCATTGCGGTGCCTGCAGCGTATCAGGAGTCTGTGGATGCAGCCCGTGAGCGCCTTTCGTTTTTCGCAGTGCGCTTTTTACAAAAGCCGCACGTGGGGCAGCAGGTGGTATTGCGTGGTAGTGCGCAGGACGTGGCGCACCAGAAGCATGATTTTGTGCTTCCTTTTGAGGGGATAAATACACAGCCTGCGCGTTTAGAAATCAGCGAAGTCCGTCCCCTTTATGGGAATAAACGCTCGGAATTTGTGGAATTGCTTGTCGTGGAATCCGGTAATTTGCTGGGAATTACTATCACAAATGTAGGTGGCAAGGGGAATCGCTGCGACTATCATTTTCCTGCAGCCCAGGTGCGGGTAGGAGAGCGTGTGGTATTACATTGGCGTAAGCAGGATCCTGCTTCGTGTGATGAACTGTCTGCTGAAACGGTATCGGCAGGTTCGCAGGCCTGTGCGCGTGCACGCGATTTTTGGGGGCAGGAACGCTCAATCCCAGGGCGTAACCCAAACGCAATCGTAGTGAAAGAATCTGCCAACGGAAAGATACAGGATGCGCTGCTATTCTTTAATACCCACGTAAAAAAGGGAAAGGCGCCGACGTTTCGCTGGGCTTTTCCAGAAATTGAAGCTGCCTCGCGGCTTGCATTGGAGCAAGGGGCGTGGCTGAGCACGCACGAGCACTTCCCTCTAAGAGAGAGTCACTTTTTTCAGTGCGATTTGACGCCAGCGAAGAGTATCGCGTTAAAGCGCAAACGGGGCGCAGGCCGATCTGCGGCAGATTGTTTTGTGCTAAAAAAAGCAACGATGGGGTTGCCAAATCAATAGCTCTTCAGGGTGCTGCTAACTTCAGCAAATTGATCGTGTCGGCACCCTGCTTAGGTCTTGGCGCTTGCTCTGAAACCAAAAGCTTGTCGGGTTCTACAGCGGCCGCTTTTGCGTGTCCACATCCCTTCTCCTACGCTGATCATTCGAGTTCCTCAAGAATTCCTGCCATTTCTTGCCCACAGGATACTCCCCATCTGTCCAACACCTCGTTCATCCGTCGCAGATCCTCACTTGAAAGCACGAAGCACCCTGCACTCCACGCATAATTCGTGTCGCGCCCTAACTTTTCTGACCACCGGTCGTGTATTAACCACCGACCGGTCTGATATCCTTCTGTAGATATTTGCATCGCTTCCCGATCAATCCACTCTCCATCCATATCCCATGTGCGTGTGATTGCGTGTATCCGTCCATGAAACGCGCGGGCAGGCACAAAGCAACGCACTACAAATGCCCCCGGCGCAACCGATTCCCCATGTGCCACCCCAGACCCCGGTGCCATCCGCCCGAAACAATAATTCGCCACGGTTTGTACCATCGCGCCATACAGCACCCGTCCCGCTTTATCCTGTAGTTGCATTGTATCACAACTGTTGTTTGCCCAGTTGTTCTCGAAACTATCGCCTTTGAGTGGATCTACGCGGTAATGGAAACTTATCCTTCTTCTCAATACGTGCATCCGTACGTCCTCTCTCATCATTGTCTCTCCCCGCTGTACATCCGCGCGGTGCGCCGCACTGCAGACACCCTTCCTCCTGTGAGGCTGGTAATCGGCGTTGGAATAAAAGGGCAGGGTATCGCCTGCTTGCATTCTGCCGCCCTTCCTGAGAAGAAGGCGCGCATCGCGCAGTCACTGACTACCCTTCCGGCAGCCTCCGGTGCATCGTGCCTCACCTTTTTTACCCGTGGACACATACCCCAATTGCGCAGTTTCAAAAAGTCCGTTGAACAATCGTTCGTCGTTTTCTTACACGCAGATGTGCAACAACTACGAACGCAAAACATCACGTGGCTTGGATCCATTCGGCGGACCGACCACCCCCCTTGCTTCCATTTCTTCGATTAGGCGCGCGGCGCGATTGTAGCCTATCTTCAATTTACGTTGCACATACGATGTGGACGCTTTACCCGCGTATTGCACTACCTGCACTGCCTGCTCGTATAAAGGATCGCTTTCATCCACAAAATTTCCAGATATACTCGCGTCGTCATCGTCAAAGAAAATTTCTTCATCAAGATACTCAGGCGTTCCCCACGCGCGTACATGGGCGATCACGCGCGCTAATTCTCGCTCGGAAACATACGCACCTTGAATCCGCGTAGGAAAAGACTGACTCGGGTTCATGTACAGCATATCCCCTCGTCCCAGCAATTTTTCTGCGCCCATCTCATCCAAAATAATACGGCTATCCATTTTAGATGAAACCATAAAGGCAATTCTGCTTGGAATATTTGCCTTAATAAGGCCGGTGATGACATCGATTGACGGTCGCTGGGTGGCAAGTACCAAATGGATGCCTACTGCACGGCTCATCGCGCACAAACGCGCAACACTCGTTTCTAATTCTTTGCCAGAGGCAACCATTAAGTCTGCAAATTCATCAATGATAATAACGATGAATGGGAGAGGCTGCGTGGCGATGCTTTTTTCCTGTATTTTTTTGTTGTAGGTCTTAATGTCGCGGCATTCTAATTGCTCAAGAAGCGCATAGCGTCGCTCCATTTCGCACAGGATGTACTGTAGTGCTTGGAGTGCTCTTTTGGGCTCAGTGATGACAGGAGTGAGAAGGTGGGCGATATCGTTGTAGAGCTTTAACTCTACGATTTTTGGATCAATGAGCAGAAGTTTGGTTTCGTCAGGACACTTGTGGTACAGGATAGAGAGAATGAGCGCGTTTACGCATACTGATTTACCCGACCCAGTTGCGCCTGCAATGAGCAGGTGAGGTGTTTGGGCAAGGTCGATAACCTGTGGTTCGCCGGTAACGTCTTTGCCAAGGATGACAGGGATGGCCATACGGTTGCTGCCAGCTGTGCGCGTATGGAGCAGTTCTTTGAATGTAACGAGGGATCGTTTTTTGTTAGGGACTTCCACGCCTATGGCGTGTTTTCCAGGAATGGGAGCGACGATGCGCACGCTTGAAGCAGCAAGCTTGAGCGCAACGTTGTCCTGCAGATTTGTAATTTTTGACAGTTTGATGCCGGGTGGAGGGAGAAGCTCGAACATTGTGACTACAGGACCCTTCTTGATACCGGTGATTTCTACTCGAATGTTGAATTCAGAGAATGTTTCCTCAAGCAGGAGTGCAAGATTCTTGGTGAGCTCGTCAATTCCTTCATATGTGTCCTCTGAGTACTGGTCAAGCAAGTCGTACGGTACTTGGTAGCCGCGGCAAGGGTGCCGAAGCGGAGCTGCTGAGGCAGGAATAGGACGCGGTGGTCCCTGTTCATCGTCTTGCGCAGGAATAAGGGTTTCAGCGGGGGCGACTGAGGGAGCAGAGATAGGAGAGAGGGCCATGACACACGGTGCCTGTGCAGGGATGACAGACGGCAAAGACCCGGGTGACGCGGGGGCGTGAACGTCTGAGGGAAGGTTACTCTGAATGAGCCCGGGCGCTGGGAGCAGGGGGAATGGAGCCTGAGAAGGCACCGATGGCGCCAAAGCAGTTGGCGTGGACACACCGCCACACGCTGCCACCTGCGTGGCAGGCTGCACCTCTGCCTCAGAAATCAAAAATTCTCCCCCCTGGAGGGGAACTTCCGTGGAGAATTGCCCCTCTGGGGGCGCGCTTGCTTCGGGCGTCTGCACATCTGCGGTGGCGCAGGAGGGAGCGGGGGGAGGGGAAACGGTGTCAGGATGATCGGCGGTGGAGGGAGGGAAGGAGGGGTCTTGGAATCCATCAGCGATGAAATCGCGAGGGATACGTGCATGAAACCATACGTAACACCTTTCCCCGTAAATGAGTGCAGCATAGAGCTCTGCTCCCAGCAATGCGAGGAGGCAAAGGACGCATACGATGTCTATCCCTCCCCGCGTTGACGGTGAAATTGACCGTGCAGCGAGTGCGCGTCGTAGCGCGTAGAGACCGTGTTCTCCACACACTGCAGTAATGAACAAGAGTGGGAAGGCAACAAGTGCGCTTTCTGCCCGTAACGAACGTCCGCCGACAAACAAGAGGAGCGCTGTGTGCAAGAGTAACAGCGGCACGAGCAAGGAGGAGAAAGCGTACGTTTCGTAAAGGAGAGTGCCAGGTACGAAGAACCAGTGTGATGCTCGGTGCAAGGTAAAAAGGGGAAGAAACGTGGACAGGGTCAGGAGCACTGCACTGACGAATAGCAGTGTGCCGAAGGTAAGAGCGATAATTCTAGGTAAAGGGGATCGTTCCATGCATTGTCCTGAACAGTTAATCTGTTAGCTTGCACGCCCTGCAGGCTACCGACCCCGACAGAAGGAGCCGAGTGAGGGGAGGAAACAGGCGCGACCCAATATCTTGTAACGGTAAGATGCTTTGCGTTACACTGGACGGGCGTGCTTTGCGCCTATTTTACCCATTGAAGTTGGAAGGAATTTCCATGACCGCGTTTCAGGCGCTGCTTATCCGCCTTGTCGATGCTTTGCACTCCTATATCCTCGTCGGGTGGCTTGTCGTCTGCGGTGTCTTTTTTACCATAAAGACTGGCTGTGTTCAACTTAGTCTTCTGAAGCCTGCGTTTGCAGCGCTGGCTGAAAAGAGGGGGAAAGGAGTTTCATCATTTCAAGCGCTTATGATTTCCACTGCGAGCCGTGTGGGGGCTGGGAACATTGTCGGCGTTGCTACGGCTATCGCCTTTGGAGGAAAAGGGGCAGTGTTTTGGATGTGGGTGAGTGCCTTTTTTGGCGCTGCAAGTGCCTTTGTCGAAAGTACGCTCGCCCAAGCATACAAAACGCGTACTGCGTGTGGTTTTCGAGGTGGTCCCGCCTATTACATCGAAATGGGTCTGAAAAGTCGCTCCATGGGGGTGCTTTTTGCGCTGTGTCTTGTCTTTGCATACGCGTACGGGTTCAATGCACTACAGGCTTATAATATTGTCTCTACTCTCTCTTACTACGGAAAGGATTCTTCTCTGTGGGTCCAGATCCTAGCGGTGTTGCTGTCTTTTCTCCTTGCGTTTGTTATCTTTGGGGGGGTCGCGCGCATTAGTGTTGTCAGTTCGGTGATAGTACCAGTGATGGCTGTGGGTTATGTTTTCCTCGGGCTGTGGGTGTTGGCACTCAATGTGTACAGGCTCCCTGCGCTCTTTTTTGAAATTTGCCGGGAAGGACTGAGCCTCACGGCGTTTGCTGGTGGTACGTTCGGTTCGGTGGTGGTCATTGGAATAAAGCGTGGCTTGCTGTCTCACGAGGCAGGAATGGGTTCGGCGCCTAACGCTGCAGCTTCTGCAGAAGTGAGTCACCCGGTTGTGCAGGGCCTGGTGCAGGCACTCTCGGTGTTTATAGACACGATGCTAATTTGTAGTGTGACTGCTTTTGTGTTGCTGCTCTCTGATGTTGCAGGATCAGTGGATGTGAGCGGAATGCAGTTCGTGCAGCAAGCGCTGTCCAAGCAAGTTGGCCCCGTGGGGGTGCACTTGGTGACGCTTGCGATCTTTCTGTTTGCATTCAGTTCACTGATGGGTAACTATTACTACGCGGAGTCAAACGTACGTTTCATTAAGGACCATAAAATGGTTTTGAGTGTTTTCAGAGTTACCTGTGTCAGTGCGGTATTTGTCGGTGCGCATGCGAGTTTTCATTTTGTTTGGGGTGTTGCGGATCTTTTTATGGTATTTATGACGGTCATCAACCTGATTGCTATCGTGACACTGCATCCGGTGGCGTTGTATCTACTGCGTGACTATCGCAAGCAATATCGTGCTGGGAATGTGCCAGTCTTCTTTCAGGAACATTTGGTATTTCCTGAAAAGATGGCCTGCCGGGAGTAGACGAGGCATAACACACATGAGGTGGAGGTTACAATGTACTCATTGAGAGTTCTCTTTAGGAGGCTGCTTCGTGGGTTAAATGCCGTTCGGTTGGTCAGTTTGAACGTCATTTTCTTTCTTTTGTTGTTCTTGTTTTTCAAAGTGCTAGTTGGTGACCGTAGCCGAAGGCCGTCTCAGAAGGTGGTACAATCTGGGACCGTGTTGCTGATGAGACCGGTTGGCGTTGTTACTGAGCAACGGCCGCGTGTTAATTTGGGCACCGTGTTCTTGAACCCAAAGGGATCGGCGATCCTTCTTTCTGATATTACCCAGGCGCTGCGCAACGCAGCCACCGATCGACGCATTGAGTCCGTTTTTTTCGATCTGTCCAATATGAGTGGTTGGACGAGCGGACATTTTGTGGAAATGGAATCCGCTCTGTCTGAGTATAAAAAGTCAAAAAAGCCGCTCTACGTTTTTTCTACCTCTTACAGTTTGGCTGACTATTACATCGCCTCTTTTGCTGATGAAATTATCCTTGATCCGATGGGGTCTGTGGATCTGTCGGGCTTTTACACGGAAACTCTCTTTTACGGAGGTATGGAGGAAAAGATTGGGGTGCGTTGGAACGTCGTGCATGCTGGGGTGTACAAGGGCATGGCTGAGATCTTTTCTAGGAAGGATTTTTCTCCTGAGGTTCGCAGAAATTATCAGTCTGTATTTGCGCGTCTGTGGCAGCAGTATCTCAGTGATGTTTCGCGTAATCGAGCACTAGAGGTGCAGCATCTTGCCCGTTACGCGGATCGTCGCCTTGAGCTCCTGCAGAAGTATAACGGAGACGGTGCGCGCACCGCATTGGCGGAAAAGTTAGTAACGCGCGTATGTTCCTACGATGAAGCTGGCGTTGCGCTCAAATTTTTAAAAGAAGACGACTACGAATCTGCAAAAAATTTCGTTGGTCTAGACGATTATAATCGTGACCGTGCACAGCGGCAGGTGCAGGATCAGGTGGGGATTATTCATCTTGCAGGACCGATTGCTGCACACAGGGATACGGAACTCGGCGGAACGATCAGCGACGAGGTTAGTGCTTTGTTGGATGTCGCGATGAGTGATCCGGATATTAAGGCAGTAGTGTTGCGTATTGATTCCGGTGGGGGAGAGGTGTTTGCTTCTGAACGTATCCGCCGCGCGCTTGCGCGGGCAAAGCGTCGAGGCAAGAAGCCAGTGATAGTATCGATGGGTGCGATTGCTGCGTCTGGTGCGTACTGGGTTGCTTCTGCAGCCGATTACATCTTCGCATCCCCCTATACCATCACTGGTTCCATAGGGGTGCTTTCGGTACTACCGACATTCGAAACGTTTTTAGAGCGATATGCGGGGATCACTGTCGATAGCGTACAGGTGCACGGCGTTCGCCAACCTTCTTTGCTCAGGAGTGGAACGGCTGAAGACACCGCGCGCATGCAGCTTGATGTGATGGCGACGTATCGTACTTTTCTTTCGGTTGTTTCTGCCGGGCGTAACCTTACCCTTGATCGGGTGGCGGCGGTTGCAGAGGGTAGGATTTACGCGGGGGAGGACGCAGTTTCCCTAGGCTTGGTTGATGCGCTAGGCGGACTAGATGAAGCGGTAGCACATGCAGCGAAAGAATCACATTGCAGGCAGTATTCGGTGAGAGTTTTGAAGCGGAGCGCCACGTACGGTGAAGAATTTCTGCAGTCCCTGTGGGATGTCCTGCAGAAACGAAGTCTTGCTTTTGGAGAGCGTGTGATCATTGGAGAGTTACTCCAGCTTGACCTAAGCAAGGGCACCTACGTATATGAGCCGCTGCGCTTGCATTGGCGTTGACGGGCACTGCTACGCTTGATCGAGCGCAGCGTTGTTTGCTACGGTTGGCGCCGGTTTTTGGGGATGTAGCTCAGTTGGTTAGAGCGCTTGCATGGCATGCAAGAGGTCAGGGGTTCGATTCCCCTCATCTCCATCGCCGTGTGTGAGGGAGGGGGTGTGTCTGATTTAGGTTTAGATCCGGATCTGTTAGCTCTGCTGCAAGATACGCCGCAGGGTGTGCCGTCTGAGCATTCTTCTGCAGGGAAGGGTACAGCGATGTCGCCTACCGGGACGCGAGATCCGAGTGACGTTGATCTTTCTGAGCGTAGTTTTCCCTTGGTTACTGAGTTTCAAAGCAAGACCCCGCACCAGTTTTTTGAGTCAGCAGAGTTTTATAAACGTGTCGTTTCGGATGAGTTGGAAGTTGGGCAGCGTGCGCATGCGGCTTTGGCGCGCTATTTGTCCACCACTGACTTAAAGGATCGCTCTGTGTGCCGGCAGCAGCTTATTAGCAGTTACTGGCAATTAATGGCACAGATATCGGGGAAAATCGGCGGTGGGTCGGCGTGCATGGAAAAGCGTTACGCATTGCGCTATGGACTGTTGCTTCCTACCTTGTTGACCGCATCCCAGAAAGATATCTTCGCGCGGATTATTGAGACGAATAGTTTGCAGCAGCCTCTTTATTATCTGGATGAATGGCTGATTGCGATTGGTTCTGGAAAGGTTCGCCCTTCAAGCACCGACGAAGTGCAAGTAAAAAGGAAAGACGATGTCGCACGCGTACGGCAGGCGTATGATAAAGCGTGCGGGCAGTTGCAGAGTTCTGAGCGTCTGTTGCAGGTGAGGTCGGCGGAGCGTGCCCGTGTGGAAGAGGAGGTGAAGAACAGAATTTCGCGTCTTTTCGTGCACGAATCCATTGAAGGTCTCCCTGGGGTGACAGCAGGTTTCAACGAGGCGCAGAAGCAAGGAATCTCGGAGATCCATGAATTGTTAAAAAAGTTGTTGGGTATAGATCGGGAGTTTAATGGGTTATATGCGGGCTACCGCGCTTCACAAGACGCAGTGCATTCCCTGCGAGAGAAACTAGATGCGCCCAATGCGGAGAACAGTTCAGCAGTGAGTACGGAGTACGATACCGTGCGCCAAATGATAAAGATGAGCTGCGGGCGCCAGGGCAACCATTTCCCCCTCTTGTCCAGAGAGTATTTCCGTTCTGCGGAGCATGAGATTGGCACGCGGGAAAATGTATTGAAAATTATGGCTTGGATTGAAGGTCTGGATCCGGAAGCGTATTGCCGTCAGTATAAGCAGCAGGTAAACAGGATTCCGCCATTCGTGGTGCTGTTGCCTTCTTATGGGGACATAGGATTTTGTTGGGAGCCGTTTGATCGTTACAATCGCGTGACAAGCCGTGGACGCGTTGCGGTGCCTATGTATGGAAGGAGCTTGAAGCTTGCAGTTATTACCGCGACGGCGGATTTACGTTGGCAGGTTGCAAAGGAAAAGGCTTCGTATTACTGGATGGAAGAGGGCTTGACGGGGAATTATTATCAGTGGTTTCAACCCCAAAAATTAAGGGGTGATGTAAAGGAGTATTTTATTGCCGATTACACGACCTGGCTCCTGAAGGAAAGCGAGGGCATCCAGAAACTGGACAAAGAGGTCCGCAATGTCTTTTGGCGCTACATCCCCTTTCCCCAAAAAATCAAAGACGAACTCAAGACAAAGTCCTTTGTGTACCAAGAGCTTTGTCAGAAGGACGCCAATCGCCAGGTATCTGACGGCTATTGATAGTTTCTCCTGAATCGGTTGGTGTCCTGTCATGAGGGGATAGCTTGTGCGCCGGTGTCGGGTGTTCGTTGACCGAGAAGGGTCAGGGTGTTTTTAAGCTTCGCGCTCTCGCGCGATTGATGGGCAAGTCTACCTGCAAGCAGGCGTGCGAGGTAGATCCCATAGTGAGGATGATCCTCAATCAGTGAGATGAACTTCATCTTTGATATCTTTACCAGTGTGCCTTCGCCTACTGATACAATCGTTGCAGAGCGCCGGTTGTTGAGCAAGAACGACATTTCCCCGATGAATATGTCTGATGGGGTCAGCATGGACATGAACTTGTTATCCACGTACACTGCGAATTTCCCCGACGAAATGTAGAAAAGGGAACTGGATTCTTCGTTCTGGTAACATACCACCTGGGCATCCCGGAACGTTAGTACCTGTTGGTTTTTCAAAATTGAAGGCACAAGGTTCGCGACGTTTTCCTGGTTGTCAATTTCAAACGTCACCTCGTTGCCCACGTCGTTATAGCTGAGCCTTTTGACAAAAATTTCTGTCATTTTTATGCCCATACCGTGTAGACCAGGTTTGCACGCGCTTGCCATGCGGCTTTTCCAATCAAAGCCTGTGCCTTCGTCACGAATGGTAATGCGTGTACGCTGCAGTGTAATGTCATAGGAAATATAGATTTTTTTCGCGCTAATGCGCGGGTCCTGCTTGCGCAGAGCAATCAAATCAAAGATATCCTTGCGCTGTTCGAGCCACTCTGTTTTTTCGTCGTAGCTAATGCCGCAGTTTCCGTGCTCCAGTGCATTGAGTAACAGTTCCATCATTGCGCCTTCAAACGAAGTGCGTTCAAGCTCATTGATACGGTTGGTATTGTACAGGTACGAACTAATCAAGCTGGCGTAAAAGGTAATCTCAAAGGAATCGGTGTCGCAGATAAAATTTCCCTGCTCGTGTCCATGTGCTTGGTGCACGAGGCTGCGACTAGAAAGAAAGTGTCGGTTTCTGTCCACGATTCGCACAACCTGGGAGGCATGCGCTTCAAATTCCTGCCGCGTGGAAACTGAAAGGAAATTCGGGTCTTTGCGATTTACGATTTTTATTTTTTCTTCCATCGAGTTAGTGATAGCAATCACCCCACCAAATAGAAGCCAAGGATCATCCTTTATAATTTTTAAACACGCTTCGCTGTCGACGTTTGGGTCACCAAAATCAATAATCTTAATCTCAGGCATCTCGAAGCGAAAAACGGATGCTATCTCATTCAGACGAGAGAGCGTCTGAATGTGTATATCCACGCGTTCTCCAGTACACGCACCGTTAATGGCAGATATGGTAGACGTAACCGTACTGATAAGAGGTATTTTGCTCATACTCATAATCCTTTGTTATAGAAATCGAGCCACGGTAATCATCGGTTGACTTATCATTCGAGAATGAGATCTGGCTACGCATTAGGTATATCGTGTGGGGGCATGCGCTTGGGAACATGCTTCTGTCGGTTCTTGCGCTTCAAAAAGGGCACAGCAGTTTGCAAACACGTGCTGTGCTAAAGCCTTCTCACTTATACCAAGGATGTTTGCTACCAACGCGTAGGTATGTCGGACATACTCGGGTCTGTTGTGTGTTCCTCGATGCGGTACTGGAGCGAGGTAGGGAGTGTCCGTTTCTAACAATAGACGATCCAGAGGGATACTCCGAATAAGCGCATCGCGCGCGAGAAGTTCGGATGTCGTCTTTGCGTACGTAAGTGTGCCTGCACAAGAGATGTACAAACCACGTTCTAAAAAAGCGTGTGCCTCAACGACTCCGTACGAGAAACAATGCATCACACCCTTTCTCCACCCCACTGAGTCCAGGCAACGGAGTGTCGGTTCAAAAGCGTCCCGTGAATGAATGATGAGCGGCAGGTTCTGAGCTTTCGCTATAGAGAGCTGTGCCTTAAAAAGATACTCCTCTGCATCAAGATCTGGTGTACCGCGCACACCAGATCCTTTCCGTGCTTTGCACGCTACCTGAGGGCCATTCCAGTGTCGGTCAAGACCGCATTCACCCAAGGCTCGGTAGGGCGCCTGTTCTGCGCACAGGGCACGCACGTCTGACCGAAGCAGTGAAAGGGCTGTCTCAGGATGCGCAATGGGCTCCGGCGCAGGCCGGACCCCTACAGAGAAGTGCAGACAAGAAGGAAGCGAGCGCCCCGCGCAGGCCTGCAGGAGCAGAGCCTTTCTTTCCTGATAATCCCCTGCGCGCGTACCGACCTCCATGAGAAACGGGAAGCGTGCAAGGTCCAGCTGTCTGAAGAGGGATTGAGGATCCTCACTTTGCTTTACAAGCAGCGCAAGGTGGCAGTGCGAATCACTGTATATGTTGACCTCCCGGCTACTTACCCGCTACAGTGGCAGCACGGCCGCACAACGCTGGAGTGATGGAATTGGTAGACATCAGGGACTTAAAATCCCTTGACCGGCAGCGGTCGTACGAGTTCAAGTCTCGTCTCCAGCAACCCACTGCGCCCCTACCTTAAAAGATTTCAACCTTTTTGTCCATATTCCGATAAGCGTCGGGGGTGTCTTGTGAAGCATCGTTTTGCTCGGGTGAAGCCTTTGGAAGGAGTGTTGAATGATGGACAAGCGTGTCGTTGCAGTGGCTGCAGTATTGTGGAACGTGCAGATGCTTTTTGCAGCCGGCGAGGTAATCGTTCCGGAAGGGTATGCTTCCTACTATGCGGAGTCTTTTAACGGAAGACCTACCGCAAGTGGGGAGATTTTTGACATGAACGCGTATACTGCCGCGCACCGCACGCTTCCCTTTGGTACGGTTGTGGAGTTGACGAACTTGGACAACGGCAAAAAGGTAATCGTGCGCATCAATGATCGGGGACCTTACGCTGCAAATAGAGAGATTGACGTGTCAAAGGCTGCAGCTGTTGCGTTAGACATGCTGAACGCGGGGGTGGCGCGCGTCTCCATACACAAGGCAGATCCGAATGCGCACGCTTCACAGCAACGCAACGATAGGCAGACTTCTCCTGGTGTCTTACCTCAAGATTCCTTTGGTGTTCCGCCTACTGCTCCCACGTCCAGTGCGCCTGTCATGTATGCGGATCCTCATAATCCACCGCCAGCTCCTGTCGGAAGGAGGGCTGGAACTCCGGGTGTGCCGGGAGTGGCGAATACAACGGATGTCCCCGCTTCGGAGTATGGTGCGCCGCCTGTCGCGTACGCAGCACCGGGTTCGACTCCCAGTCGGGTTCCCTATGGGACGGCCGTGCCTGGCTCCGCTGCACCTAACTCGCACGCGCAGCCTGTTCCTTCGTCTTCTTCCTATGCGGCTGCTGCGCCTCTTCCCTACGCAGCTGGTGGCGGGAAGGTGTCAGGGATGAAGTCGGTGTATACGCCAACCCATTCGGGGGAAACGCGGGGGGTGCTTTGGCGTATACAGTTGGGAGCCTTTGTTCGTGAGGAGAATGCGCTCCGCTTGGTAGTTAAGCTGCGCGAGGCGGGCTTTGATCCTTCATATGAGCGAACAGAGCACGCGGTGCGCGTGGTGCTGCCGGGGATACGCCCCGCGGACCTAGAGAGGGTAAAGCACGCGCTGAAAAGGGGAAGGTTTCACGATTACGTTATCCGCCAGGAAAGTTGGTAGTGGGAAATCCTGCACCCCCTCAGGCTAAGCCTGAGGGGGTGCAGGATCTTCAGCAAAGGAGGAGGCGGCTAGAGGACAACCGCCTTTTCCCCTGGTTCGGAGGCAATGCCGAAAACTTTTGCGATGTCCTGCGCGCTGTACCTGCTCCCTGAGCGGGCGTTGTAGGCGGAGGCGACGGCCTCCAGTGCTTCTGTCGAGCGTTCCCAAACGGCGCAGGCAGCCGCCTCTCGGAAGGCCCCCGCACTGAGAAGTTCCTGCAGGGAACTCCTGCTGTGCTTCAGCACGCGGGCCCTGTCCACTACTGCCCGTTGACCGTCGTAGCCGATCGTACCGACGAAAGCGTCCTTTTTTTTCACTGGATCGTTCCCCTTTCCTCTAGGCAGAAGAGCTACACTTTCACAAAACTTGTCTTGTCCACCCCACAGAGTGGACACTCCCAGTGGTCCGGTAGGTTCTCAAACGCAGTACCCGCGGGAATGCCCCCGTCTGCATCCCCTACCTCTGGATTGTATCCCCAGCCACACAAATCACACATGTACGTTCCCATCAGTCGCCTCCTCTCAGGGGAGACTACCCTGTTTCGGTCATGCAGGCAAGCGGGCACCGTTGGCTAGTTCTCTTGTTCCTTTTGGATGGGCGGTTCTTCGTGCTCAAGTAGGAGAGGAATGTCGTCGTACAGTTCTGGCTGAAACTCTGTGTAGGGGCGTGTCATGTGATGGACGTTTAGGTATGAAAGACCGGTAGCTTGTGAGCGCACCCTGGTTTCAGGGTGACGGGT
Organism: Treponema pallidum subsp. pallidum str. Nichols; assembly: GCF_000410535.2. Lineage (NCBI taxonomy): Bacteria > Pseudomonadati > Spirochaetota > Spirochaetia > Treponematales > Treponemataceae > Treponema > Treponema pallidum. Next base: position 1,078,075 of record NC_021490.2, on the reverse strand, counting down.
GAGTGCGTCCCATGCACGAGAGGATTCTGCAAACAGAGTTAACGCCCGTGCATTTTTCCGCGAATCTCCATGAGTCGTTGCCAAACGGTGCAATACTACGCCCAGGTTATTACACGTGCGCATGTACAAATCAACAAACGCGGCGTCCGCCTTTTCTATGTGGGGGAGCATGACACCGCGTCTTGTACGCTGCGCATCTAACAGTTCAAGTAACTGCTCGTAGTACCCCTGGGAAGCAAAGTAGTCACCACGTTTACACAACAGGGTGCCGAATCCATATAAAAGGTGCTTATCCTGAGGATTGTGCTCGTACGCTGCATTCATTGCCCGAATCGCTTCGGGGTAGTTGTTTTTTTTGTGCTGAATATACCCTATTTTGTATTGAACCTCAGGAGTATCAAGTAACTGCGCCCGCGCATGCTGGTAGTGCTCCAACGCAGAGTCATAGTTTTTGTAGATAAAGTAGTCCATATCTGCATAGTCACGGTACAGTTTTCCAATAGTCCGATGCGGCGGTAGGTCACGCATTACGATATAGCTGCGATAGCGCGTAAGTGCCTGGGTGAATATTTCGCGGGCAGCAGCGTGTCCCTTTTCCTCCAGGAGTAACGTACCGAGCAGGCGCATCGCGTCAATTTCACGCAGTGTACGCCTGACTGTGGAATGTGGCATGTGCGGGTAACGGTTGACAGCTTGCTGAAGGAGTTCCCGCGCGCTGTCCTTGCGGTGATTGTAGACAAAGAATTTTCCAAGGTAATAAGCCGCATCCGCAGACATAGGATCCGCCTTAAAGGCCCGCTCAAGTAATGCGCGCAGATCCTCAATCTTTGACTGCAATGTAAGGGAGTCACTGGGTTGAGATTCATAGCGTTTCTCTAAAAGGTATCCACTGAGTTCTGTCAAATCTTCAGGAGCGATCCTAGCGCGCGTATTGGTAAAGTGTGCCTTAAGAGGAAGTACCTGCGCGAGCTGATCTGTTCTGATAAAATAGCGCATCATGCGTGCAAGATACGCATCGCGCGTGCCGTGGGAAGCGATGAGTGATTGGTATGTTTTTCGAGCCTGCTCGTATTGAGCAGGGTCCTCTTCTGCCCACTCTAGATATACGTCTCCGAGTGCGCTGAGGATATCAGGATCATTTGGATGATGGTCGAGTCCCTGCCGACGCAGTGTCGTTTCTGCCTGTTCGTATTTGCGCAGCTCATTGCAGAGCATGTGCGCATATTCAATGCTCCCCTGTTTGGGATGCCGGAAATCAAAGAGTAACTCGGTGTAAATTTGTTCAGCACGTGTATATTGTTTTTTGTCACGTAAGGCACGCGCATAACGAAAGTACCAGTGTTTTATCTTCCAGTACTGTTTGGCGTGTTCAAAGTTAGTGTGTGCATCTTCGTAGCGGTCCAGTTCTAATGCATGGTACCCTGCGCGGTAGCTCAGGTGCGCATGAAGGGGTTTGTACAGAAAGTGCCAGGAGAGGACTGCAAGCGAAAGGATGAAAATGAGTATGGCCGCTGAGCTGGCCGTCAGGGGAAGCACCGTGTGTTTCGCGATGTAGGGAAGGGAAGACTTCTCGCGTTCGTGTGCGGCAGCTGACTTGCGTTCAAACTTTCTGGGAATATGCAGCGGCTTTTTTAGAATGTGCTCGAGTTGAGTAGCAACCGCTTTTGGCGAGGCGTTGTTTGCAATGCTGCTAATGAGCGCATAACCCTCTTTGTCCGAGGTCTCCTCTGAGGACAGGTATTCTTGAACCGCAATACGTACAGGAAGGGGGAGGGCGTCGAGCCGCTGGAGAAAGCGTTGATATTCCGTTTCGCTTATGGTCTGTGCTTGGTCTGCGTCGGCGGTTGTATCAGGACTGAAATAGGGGCTCTCAGATTCTCTCGCAAATTCTTGGAATTTACCGGGAAGTTCAAAGCCATCAGCGGGGAAAGGAGGTATCTGCACGCTTTCTTCAATGGGGAATTGGGCGACCAAGTTATCCGCAGACCCAGGGGAAAAATTAGGATCAGAGGCACTAGGCCCTAGGGCAGACGCATCAGCGTGCACAGTCTGCGATTGTGGCGAGGTGGTACCCGTTTCCTGCGTCTGCGTGGGGTGCTCAGAGAGCGCTGGGGTGATTTCAATCTCAGTGAGAGCAGAGTTAGAAGAATCAGGGGCGTCTGGTGTAGGAGGCGCTACCTGGTCCAGATCAAACGCAGGGAAGTCATAGGATACAGGTTCCTCTTGCGAGCGTTTCGTCTCTTGGTCTTCTGGATGCAACCCTTCTAGAAGGGATTCAGGTACCTGAGCGGCGAACTCATCTGCATTCTCGGGGACCACGCGTTCGCCATTTGCCGAATCAAGATCAAGAGAGGCGAGCAATGCGTCAAAGTGTTGTTGATTCTCGCTGGTTTGCCCTCCTGTCGCAGGCATCTGGTTAAATCCGGCGTCTTCCTCCTGCACGGCGGACTCCTGGAGACCTTTTTCTCCGGGCACTGGTGTTTCTTCCGGGTCAAGAGGTAGGGGGGGGACAGCATGCTCGGTTTCAAAAAGAGGATCCGGTGGTGCACTCCAGGCAGCAGTCGGCATAGTTTCCGGTGTCCGCTCTTCAGAAAAGAGAGAAATCTCCGCCGCTGGCTCCTGTGCGGAGTCATGCATTCGAGTCTGTGGTGCGTGCGCATCTTCCTGCACGACCTCCTCTCCCGAGGCAACGCTCGATGCTTCTGTGTCAGGCTCAAAGGGGCGCTGCCCATGTGCGGACACAGGGCCAGAAGCTGACGCGGATGCAGGCGCGGACTGCCGCTCAGGCGTGGGCGCAGGCTGTGCCCCGTCGGGGGTAGATTCAGGAGGTGGTAGGTCATCGTACAGAGTACCCCAAGATTTGAGGGTGTCTGGCTCATTCCCAAGAGTCTTGAGCTCGCGAGCAAACTCTGACAGGTGTTGTGCACTCGGCATTGCGCGTTATACTCCCCGCCCTCGTATCGGTTTTTTTTGTGGAGGAGTGAAGTCTGCCAGGAGGACAGGTTTCCCTTTAGCATGCGCATGCATATCCCGAAGCTGTGCGCGGTATGGGTTTCGGGTGTGCCGCGCTTTTGCGAGTTCGCCAGGACCGGTGGTATGGGGGTGTGTTCGTGGTGGTGCGCTTTGCCGGGGAGGATCGAGAAACTCGATGAGAGGATGTGCGCTTGGTGTCATGCTCGTTTTGTCTGGTGCTGTCGGACTCTGCGCGGCTGGACTTGATCCGACGCAGCGCCGCGCGCTTATCGAGTCTATTTCCCGCGTGGAAGCGCCTCGGATTCAGGGGCGCTGCGTCGTGTTTACTGCGTCAGGGGCAGCGCGCCACGTGGGTATCGCGTTTGAGCACGAAGGGTACCGCCCGATATACTCGTTCGTGCGCCTCAGTCAAGAGAGCGCCCAGAATCTCACTGAACGCTCCGTTCTTTTCCATATCGCGCCTATTCCTGAAGGGTGTTCGCGTTTAAGTTACCGGCTTGTGATTGATGGGTTGTGGACTACCGATCCTGAAAATAGCTTCGAAAGCTACGATCACCGCGATGGCATGTCCATTTCTTACCTCGATGTGCCGTCTCACGAATCGTATCAAACCCAGCATACGGCCGCGGGCACTCGGTTTGTGTACCAGGGTGCAGCGGGACAGACTATCCACCTTGCAGGTACGTTTAACAACTGGGATCCATTCATGTACTCTCTGGAAGAGGTGCGTCCCGGCCACTACGAGCTAGAGCTTCCCCTCCCGCCTGGAAGGTGGCTCTATGCCTTCGTCAAAGATGGCACTTCTTCCTTTGACACCCAGAGCAACGCCCGCGCATACCTGGCAGATGGCAGAGTCGCGAACGTTGTCGTCGTCCCCTAAGCCCGCACGTACGCAGCGGGTAGTTTTCCTTCTTGCTAGGAAGTGGCAATAATGCCCCGGGCTCCCTCAACACACATCTGGATGGAAAGAATGAGCAGCAAGATACCTGTGATTCGCTCAAGCGCGGTAATTCCCTTTTCTTTAAGAAGACGGTATAGACACGGTGCGCTTATCATAATAAGACACGCGAGCGTCCACGCAACAAGCAGCGCAGCACAGGTGGCGAGACGGGATGTCCCCTTCGTCTCTCCCATAATTACCAGCGTGGTGAACGCCGAAGGACCTGCGATCATGGGAGTGGCGATGGGAACAATAAACGGTTCCTCTTCTGTGGTGGAGGGGAGCGCGTGTTGATCAGGAAATACCATCTTGATGCCAACGAGAAAGAGAATGACGCTTCCGGCCATTTTCATTACTCCCGTTTCTAGCTGGAACAAAGATAGGAAAACTTTTCCGCAAAAAAGGAAGGAGAGCATGAGCACCAGTCCTAGAAGCAGTTCTCTAAAAATGATCCGGGTATGACGCTCAGCTGGCACGGTGCGCAGCACAGACAGTACCACCGGTATGTTCCCAATCGGATCGATAATAAACAGCAAGGTAAACGCAGTAGACCAGATGTGTGTCCAAGTACTCATACGAGGGGTGAGTATACGAGAAGAACCTCGCGTGCGGCAATCTCCGTTACCTTGTGTGGGTACAGCGCGCGTGCAGCATTTTTTCTGGCTGTGGCGCTTACGGTGGGGGTGTGTGTCGCTGCATGTAAAACCGCGCCGCGCGCAGATACCCATTTCGTGCATATCTTCGTGGCGGATATGTTCCACATCTCGTACGAAGCGCTGCCTTGCACTGTCCATTTCGAGCATGCAGAGCATGAAACGTACCGTACCGACATTAACGGACGCATTACGGTACCGCTTGGTGGTCGTCGTGTTATAGGTGTGAGCTACGATTTTACTCAGTACCAGCGCCCCTCAGGGCGGCTGCTTGCGAGAAAGGATTTTCTCCACGTTGTCGCTGTACGTGACGCGCCGCACGACGGCAAATACGCGGTGGAAGTTCCTGTGCACGTCACGCGCACCTGCCTCATTCTTTTACCGAGAAAAATCTAAGCATGGGGTAGACCATGTGCTTCGCGTACGTGCGTGCCATCGGCTCTAGCGTGTGTGCGACGGCACGGTGGGTTCTTTCCGTTCACGCTCGCGCGCAAACACGTACAGGGCAATGGCGAGAATGATACCGATGCCCGCTACGGTCCAGTGGTCGGGCACCTCTTTAAAGTACAAGAAACCGATGCCCGTCGAAAATAAGATGTGGGTATAGTCAATTGGAATCGACTTTTTTGGCGCGTATCGATACGCAACAGTGAGAAAAAACTGTGCACCTGCTACTGCCACTCCTGCGGCCCACAGCGTAAGCACTTGCGGTGAGCTCATCGGTTGGTACTGCCATATAAATGCAGGGAGCAGCAATAGCAGCGATCCGAAGGAAAAGAAAAAGATAACCAAGAACTTCTCTACGCCACGGGTGGAGAGGTAGCGTACGCACGTGTGCGCAGCTCCCGTCATCATGCCTCCTACTGCGCCAATACACGCGGGAAATACACGGTGAGAAAGGGTGTGACTCGGCTTGACCACGAGCGTGCCTGCAGCAAAGGCACCACAGAGGGCGACGACTTGATACGGCGCAATGCGTTCTCCCAAGAAAAGGCAAGAAAACAGTATGGTAAAGAACGGAGAGAGCTTCGAAAGCAACGACGCGTCTGCCAATGTTAAGCGTTCTACTGCGTAGAAGTTTGCGACGATTGCTAGCGTCCCGCACACGGTACGCAAGGAGAGCATGGGGAGATCCTGCACGTGGACGCGGGTACGCGCACGAAAGAGCATAGATCCCGAGATGAGCGTTGAGACCAGGTTACGCGTAAATGCCTTCTGAATAGAGGGGAGATCCCCTGCAAGACGCACAAAGACGCTCATCACGCTAAAGCAAAAACTCGAGCACATTAGGCACAAAGTACCCTTTTGCTTCTCAGTAAAAGCCATGTACCCCTCCCCCCCCTGGTAGGTATTTTACGCCGACGAGCGAGTAGCGATGCCCCTAGACGTGTACAGTGAGGTGTAACTCGTCAAGCTGACGCTTATCGAGCACGCTAGGACAATTGTCCAGGGGGCTGGCGGCGAGTGTATTTTTAGGAAAAGCAATGACGTCTCTAATTGACTCGCTTCCTGTCATGAGCATCACGAGGCGGTCCAACCCGTGTGCGATGCCGCCGTGCGGCGGCGCGCCGTATTTAAACGCTTCTGTGAGAAACCCGAACTTTTCCCCCGCTTCTTCAGGATCTAATCCCACTATCTTAAAGATGCGTTTTTGCAGCTGTGTGTCGTGGATACGAATTGAGCCTGAAGCCAGCTCATACCCGTTGAGCACCAAATCATAGAGGTCACCTTTTACCGAACCGGGATCTTGCTCGAGCGTCTCAAGATACTGTTCCTGAGGAGCAGAGAACATGTGATGAGCAGGGTCCCACTTGTTTTCCGCTGGGTTCCATTCAAAGAGGGGAAAATCAACGATCCACACGAAAGAAAACAACTCCTTCTCTGGGAACGACTCGTCCCTGATAAGAGCGCTGCGCACTGCGCCGAGTGCGACGCAGCACACGCGGTGCCGGCAATCGGCGACAAAGAGCAACAAGTCTTCATCCTGAGCAGAAAGTCGCCGGCGTACTTCGGACTCTACCCCTGCAAAAAACCTTGCGATACCCCCCTCGAGGCCTCCACCGGTTGCCTTAAGCCAAAAAAGGTGGTGCGCCTCATGTGCTCGAGCGATAGACTCCAACGCTTCGATTTGCCTACGGCTGTAGCAACGTGCCTTGCCCGGAAGAACGAGTGCTCTGATGCTGCCACCCTGTGCGACGACTTCTTCAAACGGGGTGAACGTGCCAAGCATTCCCATAAAGTCTGCATTCTGCAGGACCGGTTTGAAGCGCATGTCTGGCTTATCTGTTCCATATTGGTCTAGCGCCTGCGCGTAGGTAAGCCGAGGAAAAAAGGTAGGCAGTTCGACACCGATGCTGGTTCTAAACACGTACCGAAGCATATCCTCGTTCACCCGCATAACATCGTCTCGAGAAACGAAGCTCATCTCAAGGTCTATCTGGGTAAATTCTGGCTGACGATCGCCTCGTGCATCCTCGTCTCGGTAGCAACGGGCAAGTTGGAAATAGCGGTCAAACCCTGCCACCATCAGAAGCTGCTTGTACAGCTGGGGGGACTGTGGCAGGGCATAGAAACGCCCGGGGCACACTCGGGAAGGGACAACAAAGTCACGTGCCCCCTCGGGGGTAGAGCAGATGAAGGTGGGAGTTTCGATCTCGATGAAACCTTTCATACTTAAAAACTGCCGTATGGCCAGGGCAACGCGTGAGCGCAGTGCAATGCGCTCCTGCATGCGCTGAGAGCGCAGGTCGAGGTAGCGATATTTTAAGCGTATATCTTCGTGCGCATGCACAACATCATCAACGCGGAACGGAAGCACAGCATTCTCCGAGAGAACGTACAGCGTGCGAGCGTGCACCTCCACCTCCCCGGTATGCAGGGCGCGATTTATCATTGAAGGAGGTCGCTCTCGCACCACGCCTTCGACTGCAAGACAGCATTCCAACCGTATGCGGTTTACCGTGGACCACAGGCTAGCGTTTTCCTCCTGGCTCACTATAACCTGCACTATTCCGGACCTATCGCGCATGTTAAAGAAACTAACGGTTCCGTGCGACCGCTTTCGGTGGACCCATCCATTGAGCACAACTACCGTTCCGACGTGGCACCTGCGCAGCTCGCCACAAGCTATAGTCCTTCTCGGATAATCCATGACCTGCCCATCATACCATGGGGTGTGAGCGCTATACAATCACGGGTTCTTTTGTCTGGTGTTCATCGGGCAGCGTGTACCACCTGTTCCGGTTGGTTTACTGTGCTGCATAGTCTGTGCTACACTTCGCGCGCGGTCTGTGCGCGGCGTAATGGAATCTTTTTTAACCTCTGGGAGGATACATGGCTCAGTACGAGTTTCAAACTGAAGTGAGTCAGCTGCTAACGTTGATTATCCATTCTCTCTATTCCCATAAAGAGATTTTTCTCCGGGAACTTATCTCTAATGCGTCGGATGCGTTAGATAAGTTGAAGTATGAGGCACTTGTTGATGGTACGTACAAGCAGTTGCATTGCGAAGCGCGTATAGACATCGCGTTTGAAGAAGATGCTCAACGGCTTGTTGTGCGTGATACGGGTATTGGCATGAACGCAGAAGATCTGAGGGCCAATCTAGGTACCATTGCGCGATCCGGTACAAAGGCGTTTCTCAGTACGCTGACGCGTGATCAAAAACAGGATTCCAATCTGATAGGCCAGTTTGGCGTAGGGTTTTACTCTGCCTTCATGGTCGCTTCCAAAGTAGAAGTAATCACCAAGAAAGCTGCAGAGAACACCGTGTGGAAGTGGACGTCTGAAGGGCAAAATGCCTATACCTTGGATGAGGTTGATGCGGCTGCCTTCCCAGTACTTGAAGGGGTTGCTGAGGGTAGTGCCGGTACCTGCGTTGTGTTGCACCTGAGCCAGGAAAATTCCGAGTTTGCAACGCGCTGGCGTCTTGAAGAGGTAATTAAGAAGTATTCTGATCATATCGCGTTTCCCATCTATCTGCATTACCTGCAGAAGGAGTACGACAAGGATGGAGCGGTAACGGATACTCAGAAGAAAGTAGATCAAGTCAATGACGCGGGTGCGTTGTGGAAAAGGCCGAAGTCAGAATTGAAGGAGGAGGATTATCATCGTTTCTATCAAACGCTGACTCGCGACAGTACTCCGCCTCTCTTGTACGTACACACGAAGGCAGAGGGTACACAGGAGTACGTCACGCTCTTTTATGTGCCGGCAAAAGCGCCCTTTGACCTTTTTCACGCAGATTATAAGCCGGGGGTAAAGCTCTTCGTTAAGCGCGTTTTCATCACTGATGACGAGAAGGAACTGTTGCCAGTGTATCTGCGTTTTGTCCGCGGTGTAATAGACAGCGAAGATCTGCCCCTGAATGTAAGCCGTGAGATTCTGCAACAAAATAGAGTCCTTGCAGCAATCAAGTCGGCTTCGGTGAAAAAGTTGCTCGGGGAATTTAAGAGACTCGCGGAGTGTGACGGGAAAAAGTACGATGAGTTTATCACGCAGTATAATCGTCCCTTGAAGGAGGGTTTATACAGCGACTACGAGCACCGTGAGCAGCTGCTGGAACTTGTTCGTTTCAGGACTCTAAGTGAGTCTGTTCCAGAAGACGGATGGACGAGCTTCGCCGAATACGTTTCTCGCATGAAACCGGATCAAAAGGCGATATACTACATTGCGGGAAACGACGATCGTGTGCTGCGTCAGTCTCCCCATGCAGAGTCTTATCGTTTGCAGGGTTTTGAAGTGCTCGTTATGTCAGACGACATAGATGGTATCGTGATGCCCTCTGTTTCGAAATACAAGGAGTGGGAGTTAAGGGCAATTAATCGTTTAGGTTCAGAGGAGGAGTTGCGTCCCAACGAAGAAACAGACGCCGCCGCGCAGAGGGAACAGGGTTTTAAGCCGCTACTAGAAAGGTTGACGCACATACTGTCTGATTCGGTGAAGGAAGTTCGTCTTTCAAAACGGCTTTCTGACTCGGTGTCTTGCATTGTTATCGATGAGAATGATCCCACGGTGCAGATGGAGCGCTTGATGCGCGCCACGGGACAAACGCATAAATCAAAGATAAAGCCAATTTTAGAAATTAACGCAAGTCATACGCTGGTACAAAAACTAAAAGAAAGTACGGATGAGGCGTTTGTGGAAGATCTTGCGTTTGTTCTTCTGGATCAAGCCTTGCTCATTGAAGGCATGGACGTAGGTTCGTCGGTTGATTTTGTGAAGCGGGTGAACCGTCTGCTCGCACGCGGGTAGCGGTCAGGACTCGGTGCGTGCTACTAGTATACGCTATAGGGCGTTATCTTTGTGAAGTGGACACTGAGTGAGAGCTCTGCGACAAATTCCCCCGCCTCTACAAAGAGGCGGGGATTGTCTTTAACGTATAGCATTCCTTCTACTTCTTTTGGCTTGTTTTTCTGTGTCTTTCTAACCGTTTTCCGTAGTGCGTCTACAATCGCGCGGTGATATGCATGATATACTCCCTTTAGTTCCTCTTTCCGTTCTCCTCTTCCTCTGCCCTGCGCACGTTGGTACGTTAGGTTTCTGCTCTGTCTCATGTGTGTCGCGTGCCTGGCGTCTAATGAGTACTCTGCACGGCAGTGGATGTAGGGGTACGGCGTCCGTACGTGACGCAGACTTATCTGAGGACTATCGGGCGGTAGGGGGAAAATGGGAGTGAGGGTAAAGTGCTCCATGACGGCGCGCTTCTTTTCTTTTGGCGTATAAGAGAACCGCCACCCATACACAGCACCGCCTAATACGAACGCCCCTAATTCTCGCAAGGTCTGGCGAGGCGGAGTCCTCGGGGACTCCGCCTGCTGGGTCATGACACCCGGCTGGGGCTCGACAAAAGCCCATATGGGAATAGAAATCGTGACATGTCCCGATGTGCTGGGGTCCGTATAAACCTCAGCGTGCACGGCGCGCGTATAACCAAATACGCAGGCTAGCACGACGAAGACATATCTCCCACTGCCTCGACTGTTACGGGACAATGCTCCACACTTTCAATGGTTTGATGCCAAACCGGATACGGATATATCCCCACGCAAAAAGGACACCGAGCAAGTGGGTAAGATGAGAAACATTATCACGAGAGAAAAATAGATCAAAAATTTCAAACAAAATGTATCCTACAATGAGCAGAGGAGCGGGGATAGGAATAACACCCCATAGATAAATGAGCGCAGTGGGGAACATAACCGAAAATAAAAAAAGTATTGCGAAGATGGAGCCCGACGCCCCCAACAGCAGTACGTTCAACCGACCGACACACAGATATGCCGCGCACGCACCCGCACCACAGAGTGTACCGACAAGCAAATAAAACAACAGCATTTCAGAAGATCCCATCTTCTTTTCTATCGTCTGCCCGAAAAACACTAGTCCTAGCATGTTAAAAAGCAAGTGCCACACGCCGCTGTGTACGAACTGATAGGTGAATATTTGCCAATACATACGGTGGTAACGTACGAGTCCTGGCACGAGCGCCAGATATATACCCAGTGATTCAACCAACGACGTGATCACAAACACCGCCCCATTCGCGAGCACAAGGGAAAGGGTCACATTGGTGTACGAGTACCTGAAGGGCTTCCTGATCACACTCATGCCGCCAGTATCGGTTTATTCCTGAGATGAGCACATGTTTTTCTCTGAGATGACGACTTTGTTTCTGCCATTTTGTTTGGCTTGATACAGCGCACTGTCTGCACGCTTTATCAGTGTTTCGGCGGATTCTTGGTTAGGAAGGTATTCTGCGACGCCTGCAGAAACAGTGACTCGAATTGATACCTCATGGTAGGGGATGGTCAATTGCTCGGTTGCCACGCGAATGCGTTCTGCAACGTGCGCAGCTTCCCGAGACGAGTTGTTGGATAGCATGAGCATAAATTCTTCTCCCCCATAGCGAGAGGCGATGTCGCATGGACGGGTGCAGGATCGAATAATTTCTGCCACATGTTGGAGAACTAGATCGCCACACAGATGACCGTGCGTGTCGTTGATCTGTTTGAAAAAGTCGATATCAAGCATGAGAACAGATACGGTCTCTTGTGTACTGAGTGTATCGAGCTTCGCGGTGAGCATGGCAAAGAAGTAGTGTTTGAGCTTCATCTGGGTCATCATGTCAGTGGTAGCTTGCTCAAGCAGTAACGCATTGTTGATGGCAATAGCAGCAAGCTGTGCAATATCCATGATGATGCTCTGATCGTAGGGAGTGTAGGCTTCGTGTACGTTGATTTTCTTGCCTAAAAGGATAAGACCAACAAGGTGGTCCTTTGCTCTTAGTGGAACAAAGAGCGAAGGTTGCAAGTCAAGGAGCGAACGTACGCTCTTTGAGGGGGCGAGCGCGCTCTGTACCTCTTCGGGAGAAAGACAACAGGCCTTTTCGTCCAGAAGTCTGAGAATAGGGTCCTCTTCCGAGATTATCAGCTGTGCATGGTGGGAAACGTCAAAGCCGCACACATTGCGGCTCAAAGACAATTTTTTCATACCGGCGTTTTTCTTGGTGAAAAGCGCTGCCCCCAGCGTCTTGGTCTGGGCCATCGCGACGTAGAGGATGGCTTCTACCAGGTGAGTAAACTCAAGGAGAGAATTCAAACTCTTAGAAATCTCTAGGAGCTGCTTGAGGTCATAGATTCGCTTTTCTTTAGAAACACATTCTTTCACCAGGATTCCCTGCCACCGCGGATGCACGATTCTGGCACAGGAACCGGCTTTGTACAAGTTGCACGCAGGACAGATATAGTCACGCTTTCTATCGAGGGAGCTGCGCGTCCTGTAGGACAAAGTAAGTTGGGGTACGCCGGAAGCGTACGTTTTTCACGCGGTTTGAAAAGCCGTGCAACTTATAAACCAATACATGGACACGCGTCACGAATGACTGCTGCAAAGTCTGCGAAGGAAGACGCATGCACCGCGCGCTGACACCATTGCGTTTTACCCCGCTCACCCTTTGCATACGAAACAAAACGCTTGCGCATCTGCTTGCAGGCTGAGCTTTCTCCCACGTCTTGTGCCAGAAGGTGAAGCTCGCGCCAGGCTGCGCGTAGCTTTTGCTCAAACGTCACGGGCGTGTAGTATCCTTCAGTTAAAAGCTGACGGGTTTGTCTGAAAATAAACGGGTTGCCCATAGCACCGCGGGCAAACATAACCCCCGCGCATGCGGTGTGTTCTAACATTGCCCGTGCGTCTTCAGGCGCATGCAGATCCCCTGAGCCGAACACGGGAACCTCTCCCCACCCACGCGCGCACTGCACGAGGTCTGCGATTATGTCCCAGTTTGCCTCTCCCGCGTAACACTGCGCGCAGGTGCGCGGGTGCAACGCAAGCGCTTGTGCTCCTGCGTCTACTGCCGCACGCGCAGCTTCCTTCCATGTCAGGTGTGCCTCTTCCCACCCAGCACGAATTTTTACTGTCACTGGGATACGCGCGTCTTGCGCGTACACAGCATCGGCGACCGCCTTTACCACTTCATAGAGGCGCGTCGGTTCTCGGGTGAGTGCGGCTCCGGCTCCTGTTTTAGTGATTTTAGGCATAGGACATCCCGCGTTGATGTCGATACAGGACGGCTGCGCGCTATCGACGATTAGTTTTGCCGTCTCTGCCATTACTGCAGGATTAGAACCAAAAATCTGGATAGCGTAATGCGTCTCATTTGACGCGCGCCGAATCAAACGTTTGGTATTGAGTGAATCGCGCACCATCGCCTCAGACGAAACCATTTCGGTGTAGGTGAAGCTTGCTTCCCATTCAATGGCAATTGAACGAAACGCACTGTCAGAATAGCCTGCAACGGGAGCAAAAAACACATTCCCCTTGAGAGACAACGGGCCAATAGAAACCGGATGATATAAGGCGTGTTGTTGCATCTGCTGCTCACTCAGGAAGGTGAAAACACGCACAGCTGTTTTTCCACAGCTGGTCGGCAAGCTCAAGCATGTCCATATCAAGGAGCTCAGCCATGAACTCCACGGTTTCAACTGTGTGCGCCGGTCGGTTGCGCTTGTTGCGGTACGTGGCGGGGGACATAAACGGGCTTTCGGATTCCACTAGAATTCGGTCAAGCGGGAGGGCCAATACAGTCTCATGGAGATTTCGTGCATTCCGGTAAGTTAAATTCCCCGCGAAAGAAAAGTACACAGGTAAATCCAGCGCCATACGTGCGTACTCTGCGTCCTCAGAATAACAGTGGAACACACCGCCTTGGTCGGGAATGCGCTCGCTGAGGATGTCCAGGATATCCTGGCCCGCACCACGGTTGTGGATGATAACTGGTTTTTTTGCCTTTGAAGCAATATCCAATTGAGTGATAAAAAGCCCAATCTGGGAGCGTTTATCACCGTACTTTTTACAGTAGTCCAATCCGGTCTCGCCTAAGGCAACTACCTGAGGGAGTTGTAGGCTTTTTTGAATAGTATCTATCCAATCCTTCCCCGGGGCCATGACCTCAGAAGGGGAGACACCTACGGCGTGATAGACAGAGGGTGAGAACTGGAGCGTCTCGTATACGGCGGCAAAGTCATGAAGGCTGTTGCAAATACTCATGATGCGGGTGACAGAAGCTCGTCGTGCCTCTTGTACTACCCGCAGCCGCTCTACGGGATCTGGGTGAATAAGACCGATGTGGGCGTGAGTATCGAAGATCTGCATGGGCTAATATCCTGAGTGCTGTGAGGCGCTCGCGCGTACCGCCCTGGTACGCCGGAAGCGCAACGCGCGGCACACACGCGCGGTATTTGCGGAGAACAAAGCAACCATTGCGGGCACAGGGGCACGCGAACTAGAACGGCCGACGCGGACATGCGCGCACGGCCCAGCTCTACGTGCGAAAAACGCCCCCCGTCTCATTGCAGGAGGGTTGGGAGCTGATCTCTTTTTCTTGTTTTATGAACGAAATGATCAAGAGCAAACCACAGGTCATGATGACCGCATCTGCAATGTTAAAAGCGGGCCAGCGCTCAAAGCCAAAGATGCCAAAGAACTTTACGTCGATAAAGTCGAGCACCCCGTTTGGCCTCAGGAAGCGATCGATTAAGTTCCCTATCCCTCCCCCGATAATCCCTGACACGGCCCAGCGCTGAACAGGACAGAAGGCGTCAGTGCGAAAATAGGAGAAAACAATAAGGAACATAATGATTAGCGGCACGATACCGAGCACGAGCGTACGCAGAACCTGATTTAGCTGATGGCCAATGCTGAAAGCGGCGCCAACATTGTACACGTGAACAATTCTCACGAAATCACCGAGCACGCGAACGCCCGAGGTGTTTGTAGGCACATAAGCACCCACCAACAATTTAGCGCACTGATCCAGAACAACAACTAATCCAGCGGCAAAAAGCGGGATCCACTTTTCTTTCTGTATCCGTGTGAGTTTCATTGTATCCACCCTTAACGGGCGCGAGCGTATCACATCCCCGTGGGAATGTCTAGAAAAAGCGTTTCTATGCCTGTATCCCGTTGCAGCTTGCGCGCCACCAGCTGCAACCCTACGGTTTCTGTTTGGTAGTGTCCCCCTGCGATTACCGAGATAGAGTGCTCGCGCGCGGTGTGATAGCAAGAATGTTCAATCTCCCCGGTAATAAACAGGTCCAGATCTAACGCGATAGCCTCCGCAAGGTACGTGCCTGCTTTGCCCGACAGTATACCCACGCGCTCGATACGCTGTTTCCCAAACGGTAACAGGCGCACGGGTTGCTCTTCTGCGGGGAAGAGGCGATGTACTACTTGTTGGAGAGATAGCCCGGCACTCGGCGATATTGCATTCGCATGCGTCACGCGGTGGGTATCGGGTGCTGTGCACGCTGCATGCTGCTGCATTGCCTCCTGAGAGGGGGTGGTGTTTTCTGCCACCGTCCCCCAGAGTCCTACGGCAGTTCCACGGATAAAACCGAAAGGACCACCTTGCCTAAGACCGACTCGCGCAGCAAGGCCCGCATTGTTACCGTACTGCGGGTGTGCATCGAGTGGTAGGTGCACTGCGTACAGCGCTATGTCGTGCGTCAGGAGCGCCTGTACGCGTCGGTATTGCATACCGGTAAGCGGCTCTATGCGTCCCCAAAAAAGACCGTGATGGACAAAGAGCATGCGTGCACCGGCGCGGGCGGCTGCGTCGATAGACTGTGCACACGCATCCACTGCAAAGGCAACCTTGTGCACGGGGGCACCGCTATTTGCTACCTGCAGGCCGTTGAGAGCGACATCACAGGAGACGAACGGTCCAAAGTTCAAAAAACTACGAAAGTACGCATCTAACTCACGTGCGGTCATAGGTCCCTCCCGCATGGACAGTGTGATGAGATAGCGCTTGCGCGTGCGGAAGGACAGGTTCTGATAGATGCAGCTGGGCGCGTATCCACTGGTCTACCTGCGTAGCACGTGCCTGAAGGCGCGTTCTGTGGCGGTCCCGAGGGAGCCCTGCAAGGTAAGCGGCCAGTATATCGGTGGATGCGAGCTCTGCCCACGCTGCCTCTGCTGCGTGAACATACTGTCGATACACAGCTGGTAGTGTCCGGCTGGCGCCACGGACAGCAGACGCAACGCCCGCTGTGTCGACGGGGGGAGGTGCGCCCTGCACGGCAGGAGCATGGTGTGGTCCGCGCGCTGCAGAGTCAGGAAGGACAAAAAAGACACCGGCGCATGCATGTGGCTGTTGTTGCAGAAAACGGCTGAGCATCACCTCATGGGCACTTTCTGCGTACACGAATGTGGGCGCGTGCCTGCAAAGCGCAAAGAGCGCGGGAAATAATGCAGGTACATGAGCGTCTTCAAAGGTGGCAGCGTCGATAGTGTTCGCCCGACGGGAAACGTATGGGGTCGGTACATCGAATGGTACCCCGCGCAGTGCACTAGAGAGCAACACAACGCCCGGGGAAGTGCGCATAGGAGCAGCAAGAGAAGCGGCGCTGTACGAAGGGGAGTACGCATCCTGGTAAGGAACAAATACGGTATAGCCACGTTCGGCAAGCATCAGTTCCAGCGTTTCAGGGTGTGCCCGGTGCGCAGACTGCGGGGTATTTTTTAGAACAACCACGTTCACGCCGACTGGGTTTTGTTTCGGGTGCGCGCGCGACTGCGGGTTTTCGGAAGGGTGTGGCGCAGACGGGTTATCCAGATGAGATGTTTCGTAGGGATTGGCCAGGGAGAGCAGGAGCCCTGCGTTCACCTTCGTGTTACCTAGCCGAAGGGAAAAGGAACTGCGCACTACGCTACGGCTGGGCCGATAACCGGGCTCCGGGGCACAGAGGCAGACAATCACAAGCGTGAAAACACCTGCAACGAGGAGCAGGACCCGCGCAATACGTGCTCCTGCACTGTACAGGTCATTGGGAATTCCCTGGCTGAAGGCGACAAGGCGCGGCAACTCCGTGAGACACACCACTGAACTTGAGACTAGACTCAAGGTAAGGTCCAACGTCAGACCCTGTCCGAGGACTGTCAGTGCACCGACACTCAGTGCAAGCACTGGCAGCAGGGGGATAGCGCTTATCTTTCTGCTTTGTCGGCTGAAGGGGCGAAGAAGCGCCGGCAGACTCAAACCGAGGATGAGTAGCTCGCTGACAAGCAAATCTGACACGGCCTCCGTCTCGGTTGACTCGGTTGTACGCTTTACCAAGTTTTTCTGAGTGAGCACCACCTGTTTCCTTGTTGCGCAAGGGAACAGGTGGTGGTAGGTTTGCGCGGTGGGTACCTTGTACGTGGTAGCAACGCCGATTGGAAACTTGGCAGACATCACCCTCCGTGCCTTAGATGTATTGCGAACGGTGGATGTAGTTGCCTGTGAAGACACGCGTAGGACGCGTGCGCTCCTGTCTCATTTTGGGATCCATAAGCGTCTTGTTTCCTGTCGTGCACACAATGAGGCGCAGGCGGCGCGTCGACTCATCCATTTTTTGAGCACCCCTATTTCTGCTTTTCTCTCTCCAGAGAAGGGGAGGGGCAGGCAGAGCGCGCGGCGCACGCGTGCACGTCCGGGTGAGACGGTAGGGACAGCTGCGCTGCAGCTCGCTGCAGAAGCAACGGGGGAACAGGAAGTGTGTGGATCGCCGCACGCACAGGTAGCCTATGTTAGCGATGCAGGTACGCCGGGGGTCAGTGATCCGGGAGCGGTTTTAGTGCGCGCGGTGCGGGATGCTGGGCACACGGTGGTACCGATTCCCGGTGCTTCTGCACTGACTACTTTGCTGAGTGTTGCAGGCGTGCGAGACAAGACCGTGCTATTCGAGGGGTTCCTTTCACCTCACCCGGGTCGTAGGCGTGCGCGCCTGGTGCAATTGTGCGCGCAGCGTGTAGCTTTTGTTCTGTACGAGAGTCCCTACCGGGTTCAAAAGCTTCTAGAGGATCTGGTGGCGGTGGCGCCGGAGTCGCAGGTGGTGCTGGGTCGGGAATTGACCAAGGTGCATGAGGAGCTCTGTGTGGGGACTGCCTTGCGCGTCATGGAGAGCTTCTGTGCGCGGACGCGCGTGCGGGGGGAATGCGTGTTGCTGGTTTCTGCAGAAAAATTTTAGATCTTTATTTTTCTTACAAATTTCCGATAATGGGGCGGGGGTGGGGCTCTTGTGATGATCGATAAGCTAAGTGGACTTGATCCGGTTCAGAACCTTCGCGCCTCTTGTGCGTCTGAGCATGTGGCGCGTGCTCCAGCCGGCGATGAGATTACTGTCTCTGCGGAAGCCCAGAAAAAGGCTGAGTTGTACTTGGCCCTGGAGGCGGTACGTTCTGCGCCTGATGTGCGTGAATACAAAATAGCAGCTGCGGAGCAGAAGCTTGCAGACCCTGCGTATCTGGAGCGGGCGCTGTCCCACGTGGTGGAGCGCTTCCTGGAGGAGCAGAATTTATAAGCCTGTAGGCAGGCTTTTTAGGTCCGGGTGAGGGCGTACGGGCTGTTGTGTTTATACCCTCAGGCGGACGCTCTCGATGTCTGGGCTGAACAGTTCTCGCACGTCTGAGATACCGAGCGCCAGGAGCGCCATGCGGTCTACTCCTAGTCCCCAGGCCATGACGGGGACGTGCACGCCGAGCGGGTCGGTCACTTCTGGGCGCAGGAGACCTGCTCCTCCCAGTTCGAACCAGCCGAGTGCGGGGTGGAGTGCGTGTAGCTCGATAGAGGGCTCCGTGAACGGAAAGTACCCGCCCACGTAGCGTACCTCCTGTGCACCGGCGATTTCTGTTGCGAGGATTTTGAGCATGCCTAGAAGGGTACAGACGTTCACATCCGTACCCAGTACGATTCCTTCTGTTTGGTAGAAATCTGCAAGGTGCGTCGCATCCACTTGGTCGTGACGGAAGCAGCGTGCGATCCCAAAATACTTACCCGGTATGTGGGCGGTTGGCAGGTGGCGCGCTGAAAGTGCTGTTCCTTGGCTGCGTAATAGCAGTCGGCGGGTAAAATCCCGATCGAACGAGTAGCGCCAGCCGAGGCTCCCGCTATCTGCTCCGCGTTCATGCGTCGCCGCAACGCGGGAGAGGAACGGCTCTGGGATTGTAGGTGCGTGCGTTGGGTGTTTGAGGTAATACACATCATGAATGTCCCGTGCAGGATGGAACTGTGGCATGAACAGCGCGTCCGCGTTCCAGAAGTCTGTTTCCACCAGTGGCCCGTCAAATTCCTGAAAGCCAAGTGCCACCAGACGATCTTTGATGTGTTCGAGGAAATCTGCGTAGGCATTAGATCGGCCGGGGATGATGCGGGCAGGGGGAATGTGAACGTTGTAGCGGCGTAGATGTTGTGTCTTCCACGCGCCACTTTTTAGGCACTCGACGGTGAGTGCACCTATCTCGTTTCCGGTAAGCCCTGCGGTATGCAGCGCCTCCTGCACGGCACGGGCGGTGGGGGTAAAGGTGAACGTTACCCTCTCGCGTACACTGACTTTGAAGAGGCTGTCGCTTGCGCCCCGCTTTTTTGCTATGCGTTCCATTACACGTCGCTCATCATCAGAGAGCTCAGATTCAAAGAGGGTGCCTGGAGGAGTGTCCGAGGCCTCTGACGGGGAAGCGACGCGTGCAGCGGCGCGCTGAAGCAAGGTGCGCGTGAGGGACATGCGATCACTTACGTGCGGTGAAACGATGTGTATGCGTTTTTCACCGTCCATACGGAGGATACCCTCCTGCGCTAGGATACCGAACGCTGAACCTACATCCTTTGGTGCGAGCGTGAGCGCATGGGCAAGCTCAGGGAGACTGAGCCCGTTGCAAAGTGGGGGGCGAGGGTGTAGGTGCTCGGCTGCATCTGCAATAGCGGTAAGGGAAGGGGGGGAAGACAAGAAGGTGAGCATACGCTCCTCTGCAGTACCGTCGCTAGCGGCAGCATAGCCGCAGGGGGTGAGTTCAAAGGACCGCATCTGTTCCCGCTGGTGCTCTTCGATGATTCGCTTTGCCCGAAGCCAGGAAAACGCTTGGTTTGCGTGTCCTTCCTTAAAGCCTAGCCGGGAGATGAGCAACGAAGTCGAAAGGATCTCATCCATTGCGCAGTTCTTGAGGACTTTGATCTCAAGGGGATGCAGCTTGTGCACAAGCGTGTTCAGATCGGCTTTACCTGTCATGCGCGGCATCATAACGTATTTTCGCGCCGTTTAGATGTAGGCTGTTTCTCAATTTTTCGTTCTGCATCAGGGTACATCTGCCGTAGTGTGGAGAAATAGATGGAACGATCCTGGGAGGGTATTGACAGAGGTGTGCCCGTCTATGGTATGGGTTGCACCATGGTTGCTCCTGGGATGCCCGCAGCTTTTGCTCGCTCGGTGGTTCGCGCGTCTGCGTGGGTGGGTGTGGCGCTTATGTGCGTTGCGTGGTCGGTCTCCGCCGCGGAGGGCACGCGGTCGGGTGGGCAGGCTCAGGAACGCTTAAGTTCCTGGCGCCAGGTTGTGCAGCGCATGGAGGTACATCTACGTGCGGCGTACACCTTTTTTGAGAGTGGGGATAGTGATCGCGCCTATGAGCAGATAGATAAGGCGTACTTTCGCTACTATGAGGCGAAGGGCATGGAGAAGATCACCATGGGGTATCTGTCCGGTGCGCGTAAGGCGGCGGTGGAGAACGCGTTTTTCGCGTATCGGCGTTCGGTGCGGGGTGCGCGTGATTTGGCGGGCGTTGCCTTCTGCAGGGACAAGCTGGTTACCATGTTGTATGAGGACGCGCGTGCGCTGGATGGGGTTGCGCGTGGTCGGGCGGGCTTTGCGGCGCATATCGCCACGTTTGTTGCCTCGTGCGTGTTGGTGCTGCGCGAGGGAATTGAGGCAATTTTGGTTATCGCAGCGATTGTTGCGTATCTGGTGAAGACTGGTAAGGAGCGGTGCTGCGCTGCGGTGTATGCGGGAGCGGGCGCGGGTGTTCTGTTCAGTGTCGTGCTTGCGGTGATGATAGTCCGGGTGTTGGGTTCGGAAGGTGGTGCGGCGCAGGAGATTATCGAGGGTGTTGGTATGTTCTTCGCAGCGGCGATGCTCTTTTACGTGAGTAACTGGATGTTGTCCAAGGCGAGGGCATGTGCTTGGGATCGCTATATCCGTCAGAAAGTTGAGCGGTCGGTGTCTCGGGGTAATCAGTGGGCGCTCGTGGCCACTGCCTTCCTCGCAGTGGCGCGGGAAGGGGCGGAGCTTATTCTTTTCTTTCGAGGCATCCCAGTTGCGGGGCCATATGGGCGGCTGGCTGTGTGGGCAGCGGTTACTGTTTCTGCCTTGGTTCTGGTGGGTGTGTTCGTGGCGATCCGTTTTCTGTCAGTGCGACTTCCGTTGAGGCCTTTTTTTGTTGCCACGGGCGCGGTGATGTACTTGCTATGTTTCTCTTTCGTGGGTAAGGGTGTCAGCGAGCTGCAGGAGGCAGGTGTGGTCAGTCGAAGTACGGCACCGTGGATGCATGGGTGGAGTTTTGATTTTCTGGGCATCTACCCGACCTATGAGGGTCTGGCCCCTCAAGCGTTTGTGGTGGCGTTGGTGGTGCTTTCGGCGGTATGGTGGTGTGGTGGTCTCTGCCGTGGCGCATCCAGCACGTAGGCTTGGGACGGCTGTGTCGCGTCCTACTGGGGCCGGGTGTGTGCTGCGCCGTGGAGATTTCCATTTGTTTTTCTATAATGGTGAGGAAAAGAAGCGCTGGACGGGAGAAGGCGTTTTGAAAAGGAGGGGCGCGTGACGCCCCAGGGGAGTGAAGAATGAAGAGGGTGAGTTTGCTCGGGAGCGCAGCCATTTTTGCGTTGGTTTTTTCCGCGTGCGGGGGCGGTGGAGAGCATCAGCACGGTGAGGAGATGATGGCCGCCGTTCCTGCTCCAGATGCAGAGGGGGCGGCCGGTTTTGATGAGTTTCCTATAGGCGAGGATCGGGATGTGGGGCCCTTGCATGTGGGAGGGGTGTATTTTCAGCCGGTTGAGATGCATCCGGCTCCAGGAGCACAGCCGTCGAAGGAAGAGGCGGACTGTCACATAGAAGCGGATATCCACGCAAATGAGGCGGGTAAAGATTTAGGGTATGGAGTCGGGGATTTTGTGCCGTATCTCCGAGTTGTTGCTTTCCTCCAGAAGCATGGCTCTGAGAAGGTGCAAAAGGTGATGTTTGCGCCCATGAACGCAGGGGACGGTCCGCATTATGGGGCGAACGTGAAGTTTGAAGAGGGGCTTGGTACGTACAAGGTACGTTTCGAGATCGCTGCACCCTCGCATGATGAGTACTCGCTACATATTGATGAGCAAACTGGGGTTTCCGGAAGGTTCTGGAGCGAGCCATTAGTTGCAGAGTGGGATGATTTTGAATGGAAGGGGCCTCAGTGGTAGGGACGTTCAGAAGGTCCGAGGGTGCGCGCGCATAAGGGCGTTCTTTGTTCAGTAAGACAGGCGGGTAGTGCAGTGCGTGGCGCTGCTCGCCGGGTCCGTTTTGAGGGTGTGGGTTTTGACACGCAGTTATTTTTTTGAAAGTTCTCCTGCGCGTTCTTCTGTCTCCGTGGGGTTGTGCGGTGTACAGAACGGGGGGGGGTGTCGTGAGTGCGGGTATGAAAGTCTTGGTGTACGCGGTGGCGCTGGGGTTCGGGTGCGGGGGTGTGGTGCACATGCGGGAGGGGGACACCTACCAACAACTCCTCGAGCACCGCATTGCAAATGGTCGGGAGTTTTCGCGGGTGTTTGCGCAGGCACAGGTTGACGAAGCTGAGCACAATGAAGTTCGGACAAAGACGGCGGGAAGTGTGCAAATTGGCACGGGAGACGTGCTCTTCAACAAGAAGAATGGCAATGGTGCTAACGGCTACAAGGTGGAGATGGCGCCGCATTTGAGTATTGCGTCCCCCTTTATAGGAAATTCTCGGCTGAATCTTGTTGCCCCCCGCAAGCTTGACGGTGTCACAAGTACCTCCACCGTGTCGGTGGATTACACTACCGATTTTTACTCCTCCGTTCGTCCAACATACCTGAACTCCCTCAAGGAAAAGACATATCAGAAGGAGAAGAGCGGTTCGGCGCTGCGTGATGGGCGCAGGCTAGTGGAACGGGAGTTTTTGCAGGAAGTACAGCGTCTGTACGGTAGTTACGCGGACCAGGTGCGCGCAAGTTTGGAGTTGGTGCGCGCGCGGTTGCGTTTTGAGTCAGTAAAGAGACAGGGATATCAAGAGGATTCGGCGTATTTTCAGAGCGCACAGCTTGCACAGGTGCGGGCGGAACGCGCCCGGGCACAGGCCAGGCAGCGCTTTGACCTTGAGTACACGCGGTTTGCAGCGCGCAACGGGGTGGCCTACGAGGACGATGAGCGCGACGGTTTTTTACACGATTTGGCGGTTGCAGTGCCGCTTGAGCCGGCGATGGCGGTGACTCAGTGCGCAGGGGAGCGGGGGCGCGAGTATTGTGATGCGCAGGACCGCTGCGAGCGCGTCATTGCCCAGCGAGGTACAGATTACTCCCCCTTTCGCACAAGCGCGCGCGTGTACTTTACCGATGGGGAAGAAAACAAGCAATTAACTAACGGCATGGCGCCAGCTGCTCCTAGCACTACGAGCACGTATGGGGGCACGTTCAACATGGCGTTTCCCGGCGGGGATTCCAGTTTTACCGTGCAGAATAGTAAAGGGCTGGCGGGGATCCTAGCGAATTTTGAGTGGAGCCCGATACGCACGCGCTATCGCTCGCTGGACTACACGGCAGAGCGCGCAGAGCGTGTCTTTGACGAAGTTGAGCTTCAGGCAAAGGGTGATCGGTCGAATAAGTTGTTCGGTGCTATAGACGCGCAGGGGGACTCAGTGCTGGTGCTGCGCGGGGTGGATTTGCAGACACTGGATAACGCGCGCAAGAAGGCACGGTTGCAGAAAGAACGCTTGGAACGTGGTATCATCGGAAGGCTGGAGTACGAGGCAGCGCGTTCGGAGTATCTTCTGGCGCTTGCTTCTGTGGCAGAGGCAAAGGCGCGGGCGATTATTTTTAACACCGACCTTGCGTGTGCCTACGGGGTGGGTGCGGACGCCGCCGCCGCTCAGTTGACCCAAGAGGAAATGGTGGTCTCTGAGAAAAAGGATGCTGAAGAAAAGAAAGAGAGGTCTTCGTGAGCGTAAGTTATCGTGGCCCGAGGTGGTCTTCGTTCGTCCACGTGTCGCAGCATTCGTGTAGGTTCGTAGCTCCTACGTGCGCTGAGGGTGCTCAGGGGTGCTCTGAGTTTGGGGCGTTCCCTGTTTTTGAGGAAAGGGGAATGTGCGCGGCGCGGCGTATGCGCAGGGCGGCAATTGCCGCGTGCTGTGTGTTCGCGCGCGGTGCGGCGGCCAATCCGTACCAGCAGCTATTGCGCCACCGCCTGGAAGCGTTGCGGCCGGGTGCCCGCGCGCAAATAGAGTTTGATGTGGCGCACTGTGGGTATGAGAAGGCGCGCTTGCGCTCAGCAGGTACGTACGTGTTGGGCAGTGAGCTTGAAATCAGAGGACACTCGGCGGGGGATTTTGGGCTCCCTCGCTTTGGAATAAAGCCCATTATCGGCGTGAGAAGTCCGCGCTACAATAACCTGGTCGTGTCCATCGACACCGCAAGGGTAACTAGCATAGGGAATATATCCCGGATAAACGCGGATATAGGGGTGGATTTGTATTCTAACGTGCGGGGGCGCGAGCTCATTCGTATGCGTCGTGCAGAGCACGAAGAAAAGGCGGCGCAGAACGGTGAACGAATTAAATCGCCGTCGGTGGAGCTAGCGCTCATCGATGAGCTGGAAGTGCTTTTTACCCGCGCGCAGTCGCTCGTGCGGCGAGAGTTTCATATGGGGGATGCGCGTTTGGTGCACCTGCGCACGCGTGCGGCAGGTTTTTCTGAGCACTCTGAAAAGGCCCGGCGCGTCCGTTTGGCGTACGACCGCACACAGCGTGAGTTTGAACAAGAAGAGCGCCTGTTTGCGCAGGTGTGTGATCCCTTCGCTGCCGTCTGCGCAGTGGGCGGAGGGGATGAAGCGCGGAGAGACTTTTTGCTGCAGCTTGCAGAGGCGGTGCCGCGCGAGGTACCGCTCTCGCTCGTTTCCTTGCATGCTACAGATGCGCACAGCCTTGCGGCGGCGCAGGAGATGGCACTGCTTGAACGCGCCGCGCAGCGATCGGAGCGTGATTTGTACGCTGTGCGGGTGGGCGCTGTTGTGAGCATGGGTACACGGAAGACTTTCATTCTGTTTAAGGGAGACGGAACCGAGTCGCTTGAAGGTTCCGGGACGGTGGCGCTGCATATGCCCAGCGTGAACGCGCAGGTAGAGGTAAAGGTGCCCTACGCGGAGAGGGGTAAGCATTCCCGTGACAAGGTGGGAGTGTACGGGAAGTCGCAGTGGAATCCGCTTGAAATTGCCTATAAGGTGTTCGAAAGACGGGAGGAGCGGGCGCAAGAGCAAGAACAGGAGCAGTATTGTGAAGATTCCCTGGCGCGTGAAACGCGGAAGATGGAGGGGTTAGAGGTGCAGGGCAAACAGCTTTTTGCAGCACAAGAAACCGCCTTGCGCACGCGCGAGGCGCTGCGTTTAGATCTTGCCAAGGTGGAGCGCGCCGCGGCGCGCGGGGTAGTGGGAGGAAATCGCCTCGCGCGTGCGCGGTGTGAGTATGCCGTGGCGCAGCTGCGTGCGGCGTGCGCGAAGTTGCATATGTTGCGTTTTAATCTGGGAGTGGTACGCGCATTTGGCCTGGTGCCACAGGTGGCGCCGTGAGCGGTCCGCGGGGTGGTTCGTATGGCAAGCGCCGGGCGGCCGTGCGTGTGTTCGCCGGAAGCGTGCTGTGGCATCATGCAGTGTTGGGTGGGATGGGCGGCGCTGCGCTCACCGCCAGCGAGTTAACGCCCGGCGCACCGCCGGCGGCAAGCGCCCGGGCGGCCGCGCAAGAAACGGGAACCGACCTCTACCAGCGCGTGGTGCGCTATCGGCTGCAGCGCAGTACGGCGGCGGCGCAGGCTGTCCGACGGCAGACGATAACACAGAGCCAGTACGATAAGCAGCGGCTTGATTCCTTGGTGCGCCTTTCTATCGCAGCCGGGGACATTGCGTGGAACGCCGATGGGGTAAAGTTTCGCATTACGCCCAAGGCGTCGGTGGCATTCCCTTCTTTTTATAACCTGACCACCCATTTTGGTATGACGGTAACGCAGCCGAACGGTGCCGCCGGGGGAGGAGGGGGAGGAGGGGGAGGAGGCGACTGGCAAAAGACGCTCGACGCGGGGGCAGGCATTGATTTGTACTCGTCGGTGCGTCGCAGCCATGTGTTTGCGGTGAACACCAAGTACGAGGCACTGCGTGATGCGCAAGAAGCGCTCGCCTGTGAGCCGCACGTAAGTGAGAAGCAGGTGCTCGAGGACATGCGCCGGATGTTGGATTCCTACGTGCAGCTGTTGCACGCGCAGGAGTCGTTTGCGCAAAAGCAGAACGCAGAGCGATCAGTGCAGGTGGCTGGATACACGGACCGCTCCATTGTGTACCGCGCAGCAGCGCTCGAGCGGGAGCGGGCACAGGACGCGCTCAAGGTGGCGCAAGACGCGTTTGACGGAGAGTACCGGGATTTTATCATCTCTGCTGGTCAGGAATTTTTAGAAAAACGTGCGGATCAGGAGCGCTTTCTGCTCGCGCTGGCTGAAAGCGTTCCTGAAATGCCGCTGGTGTCCACCGAGCACTGCGAGGCAGATACGTCCCGCCCTCTGCGCAACGCGCGTGAGGCAGCAGATAACGAGCGCGAGGAACGGGCGGTACAGAACTTTCCCGTGGCGCTTCGTCTTGACACCCGCTTTACCCTAGATGAAGGAACCGGGGAGCTTTCCGTTGCGTTTCCAAGCGTCAAAATAACCAGCGCCCTGGCCATAGGTTACACCGGTACGCTCAAAAGCATTGGCGGGTCTCTGGACTGGCATCCGTTTGAAATCCGGTACGCGCATTTGCGAGGAAAAAATCAGCGCCTGCACGATGCGTTAGGGGCACGGGAGTATGCACAGAAAAAGGAGCAGCAGGAGAAAGTAATCGCAGACCTCCCACAGCGTGCAGAGGATATCCTCTGGGAGCGTGAAACTGCACGCGCAGAGCGGGACACGTACGCAGAAAGCGCCCGCGCGCACAGGAAAGGACTTGATCGGGGAGTTATCGGCGCGCGTGGCTACGCGGCAGTACATTTGGACTACGTACGGGCGGTTATCAATTTGGCGAAGGCGAATGTAGACGCGCTCATTTTTAACATCGACGCGCGCGTAGATTTTCTTTCTTCTGGAACCCAAACATGAACATGGGGAGTCTGGTATCTTATGCTGCAATCCAACGGGGGGTAAGGTGATCGCACGCAGGATGCTTTGCGCGCGCCCGTGGGGGCCGTCGTGCGTGGTGTGCGCTCTGTGTGGGGCGCTTGCCGCCTTGGTGCCAGCAGTCGGTGCGCAGGAACAGGCAGTGCCTGCGCCGGGGACGCCGGCTCCTCCCGCACACACGGCTTCAGAAGCGGTGCCTCCTGCGCCAGAGCCCCGTGCGGAAGGGGAGCAGCCGTCTCCTCTTGTCCCCACGGCTCTGCCGGTCCCTGGAGGGGCAGTGGCTGCACGCGCAGCGCCCGGCACAGTCGGTCCGCGGCTGTGGGAGCAGCTGCTGCAGTGGCGCGTGCAGCACGGTGACGAACACCAGGCGCCGCAAATGGCCTACGAAATTGCCGCGAACAATTACGACATTGCGTTGGTAAAGTCCATCGTGGATCTGAGGATGGGGACTGGACACATACACCACAACCTGAATGGGAACGGGGCCGGGGGTATGGCAAACGGTACGCCGACGCTTTCTCCCTACGTGCATCTTTTTTTTCCGACCTATCAGAATTTGAGTTTAAAAGCGGATATTGCGATCAAGACCAACACCCCTTCGGCAGACGTGACCGCGCTCTTTGGTATGGATCTGTACTCCAAGGTGCGGCGGCAGCATCAGCTGCAGGTGCGGCGTGCGCGCAATAGCATGCTTGACGCGTTTGCGGCGCACCTGCGGGGGCAGCACGCTGCGCGGGAAGCGTTCCTGGCTGAGCTCGATGAGCTGCTAAGCGCATACAGCACGCTGCTTGAAGCACAGGTAACCGAGCAGGAGTGCACGCGCCTAGTGCGCACGATGCGCATACAGCGCTACCAAGCGCATTCGGTAAAGTTGCGCTCCGCAACGCTCAAGCACGCACGCGCAGAGAGAGTTGCCCGTCGTGCGCGCAAGACGTTCACCGCCCTGTATCAGGATTTTGTGCGCAAGTGCGGGGCCTTTGAAGGAAATGATCCGGAAACATTCATGCTCCATCTTGCGCAGGTAGTTCCGCAGGAGCCCGTATCTTCTACCGCACTGCTTTCAGTGGAAAATGACTGGGAGTTTCTTAAGAACAGGGAAGATTTGGAAACTCAGGCTGAAGCGCGTGCAGTGGATGCTATCTCGTACGGGTTTAATGTGGAGTCTGGGGTGGGGTCTGAGGGTAAGTCATTGAAGAGAATATTGGCAAATGTCAGAATGGACTTTCCCGGCGGTGGCTTTTGGCTTGGATTGAACTTACCGTACCCGCAGTGGTCCCGTGTGGAGGTAAAATTTCGGCTCACGTGGGACCCGCTTTCCATTAAGTATCAGGAGCTTTCACGGCAGACACTGCAGCTTCATGAGCGGCTCAGTGCGCTTAAGCTTCAAGACGCGTACGAAGCTTCTGAGCGTAAGGTGCTTGGCCTGCGCCACACCGCCGAGTCGCTCGGCTGGGAACAAGAGGCGGCACTCACCGAACTGAATATTCTCAGGCGGAGTGCGCAAACGCACCAGAAGTGGCTGGAAAGAGGAGCTATCGGCGCGCATCAGCACGCCCGGGCCCAGCACGCGTACCTACAGGCGCTCATCACGTTGGCCAAGATCAACATTAAAATACTAAAGTTTAACCTTGAAACTGCGTCTTCGTTCAGACCAGTACTCTAAAGAATACCCCAAGAAGGAAGTTGTATGACCACAGCACAGAAACTCCTACACAGAAAATCGACCATCGCCATGGTGGTCGGAATTCTCGCCTTCTTATTTGTTCTTCCCCGCTTGGTGCGGGCGCTGCGTCGGGTTCCGCCGCCTACCCTCAGTGTGAGTAAGGAGGTGGTGCTCAATAGGATTGAGATTTCGGGGTACATCGAAGCGGCTCAGCACCAAAAGCTTGAGTCCCCTGGTGAGGGAATCGTGCGCACCGTACGGGTGCAAGAGGGAGATACGGTGAAGAAGGGGCAACTCCTCTTTTCGCTTGAAAACTCTCACCAGCAGCTTGACCTTGCCGAGCATGAGTTTGCAATCGAACAAGAAGAAATTAACGGTGTTTCTAAAAAAATGGAGATCATGAAGCTAAAGAGAAATATGCTCCAAAAAAGACTGAGGGAACGCTACGTCACTGCCCAGTTTGATGGCGTTGTTGCCGCTTTTAAGCTCTCTCCCGGACAGTACGCGAAACCTCAAGATTACTTTGGCACTCTCATCGATCGCTCTTACTTCAAGGCAAATGTCGAGATTCCTGAGGTGGACGCTTCGCGCCTCAAGGTAGGGCAGCGCGTTGAAATTTCTTTTCCCGCAGAACCAAGCGTGAAAGCGGTGGGGAGTGTCACTTCCTATCCGTCCATCGCGCGCGTTACCAGTGTCGGGCGCACCGTGGTTGACGCCTCCATCAGGATCGATGAATTGCCAGAAATACTGCCGGGTTATTCCTTCAGCGGGGCAATTGTTGCCGGGGAGCAGGAGGAAATTTTAGTCCTGAAGCAAGACGGCCTCCGGTACGAGAAGGGTGCTCCGTTCGTGGACCGAGTGCTCCCCAGCGGTAAGATAAAGTCTGTGCCGGTTACGGTGGAGCCGTATGTTCCTGGCTTTGTCAAAATAATTTCTGGGCTGGGGGCGGGGGACCGCGTCAAAGACCAAAGTGCAGCGAGGAAATAGTGACTCCCGTTGTTCGCGTCTGTAACGTAAGTAAGGTGTTCCCCATGGGGGATGCGGTTGTCCATGCGTTACGCGGCGTTTCCTTTGAAATTGCCCCGGCGGAGTTTGTTTCTATCCTTGGTCCTTCGGGTTCTGGCAAAAGTACCTGCATGCACATGATAGGGTGCCTCGATCGTCCCTCATCAGGCAGCGTGTTCATTGCAGGGGAAAACACCGCCTGCATGAGCGAACGTGCACTTGCACACCTGCGCAATAGGACGGTGGGTTTTGTCTTTCAGCAATATTTTTTGCTCCCAACGCTTACCGTCTTAGAGAATGTGATGCTCCCGCTTCGCTACCAGGGAGTTGAGTATTTTGCGCGTAGGCGTCGCGCTGAAGACGAGCTCGCCAAGGTTGGCCTGAGCGATCGGCTCGCTCATCGGCCCAGCGAGCTATCAGGAGGGCAAAAGCAGCGCGTTGCGATCGCGCGCGCGCTGGTCACGCGGCCGAAAATTATCGTTGCAGACGAACCTACCGGTGCCCTTGATTCAGAAACAGGTCGCTCTGTGCTCGACTTGTTTATCGAAATTAATAAAAAAGGTACCGCGGTTATCATTGTCACGCATGATCAGGGAGTAGGAGCTCTGGCTTCTCGCTCTCTCACGCTTAAAGATGGCAAGATAGTAGGAGATCACGTGCGGGGTCACGGGGGAGCCGATGGTGGGTGAGGATTTTTTGTATGCACTCCACACCTTTAATGCGCGCAGGGGACGTACTGTTCTTTCGCTTCTCGGTATTGTAGTCGGTATCACTTCTGTGGTGGTTGTGGCAACGTTGGGGAGCTCGCTGGGAGCGAGCGTGGAAAAGTTGTTCGAGGAAGACAATAACAACATAATATCTGTTGCGCCCGTAGCCGCGCACGACGATGGGGTGCCGCGCGGGCAGCTTGTGCTCACCGAGCACGTCCGCCACCATCTTAAAGAGCGCGTGGCAGGAGTGCAGGGGTTTTTTTATCTGAATTATTTGCAGGCTTCTGCGAGTCGGCGGAGCTTGCACGCGGGAGCCGTCAGTGTGTTGGGGGTGGAACACGGTTGGCTTGCCGCCTCCGGTCTTACGGTTTCCTATGGCTCTGACGTAAGCGTTATTGGTTACGCTGTGGGCACGCACAGCGTTATTCTTGGTAAACAAACGGCGGAGGGGCTTTTCCCTGAGGGGAATGCGGTGGGAAAGACCATAACGCTCTACGTGCCTATTGGCCGAAACAAGGTCTTGCCGATGGTCGTGCGCGTTGCTGCAGTGCTCAAAGAAAAGGATGATTTTAGTTTCTCCTCCGCAGCGCAGGTGCTTATTCCACGGAGTGTGCTGACAAGAGAGTTCTCTCGGCGTATTGCCGATGCAATGGATTTGAAAGTATACGATTCTGGATCGATCGCGCATGTTGAGGACAAAGTTAAGTCAGTGCTAACCAATCTGACCGGTAACGAGAAGGCCTTTGAAGTTTCTTCCCTCCATCTTATCGTTGAACAGATGCGGAGTTTTCTCCGGGCAATGAATATGGTCTTGACGGGCATCGCAGCTATTTCACTGATTGTCGGTGGCATCGGTATTATGAACATCATGCTGGTGACGGTCGCCGAACGACGCCAGGAGATTGGGTTGCGGAAGGCACTGGGTGCTTCGCGCATGCACGTGCTTCATCAGTTTTTGGTAGAATCGGCCACGTTAACGTTCGTAGGTGGTTTGTGCGGCGTTGTGCTTGGCCTTTTACTGAGCGTGATTGTTATCGCCGGATTGAATGCGTTTGATTTTCAAATGACGTTTTCTCCTAGCGTAGTCGGCATGTTTATTGCCTTTGCAGGGTCAGTAGTTATTGGGGTGTGTTTTGGGTCGTATCCAGCATTCCAAGCCGCGGGTCTTGACCCAATCCAGTCTTTGGAAGACCGCTAGGCGATGTGTGTGCGCGTGCCTGTCCTGTGGCGTTGCCATGTGCGTGAAGTCAGGTTTCTGTAGGAGGGGAGAGGCGCGCGCGTAGAGCGCACGGCTCTGCAAAGAGGGATATGCTTGAAGATATCGTGAACACCCTGTTGTATTTCAGGCAGCGTGTGCTGCGGACGACCCTTTCGTTCCTCGGTATTGCGGTAGGGGTTGCGTCGGTAGTGGTAATTACCTCGATCGGCGAGTCTCTCTACGCGAGTCTTGCCCAGAGTGTTGGCGAGGGCGAGCGCCGACTCATTCGAGTCAGGCCAGAGTGGGATTATGTGAAGAACGAAATCATGTTTCAGCCGACTGAGTCGTATCGGACGCGACTTGTACAAAGTAGCGAGGATATAGAGGGAGTGTTTTACAATTCTTCCCTCAAGGCACTTATTTCTTCTCCTCACACAGGGGGAAAGGAACGGAACATTACGGGAGTAGAGCCGCGGTGGCTGGAGTTAAAAGATTTTAAGCTTGAGTATGGGACGTTCTTTTCTCCAGCGGACTTTAAGACCCATCGTCACTGTGCGGTGATTGGCGGTTTGCTTGCGCAAGAATTATTTCCTGAAGGGAATGCATTGGGTAAACGTATGACTGTGACCATACTTTCCCGGGCGTCGGGTGCAGAACGTGCACTGTCTTTCCCATTTGAAATCGTAGGCGTCTTGCAGGAAAAGGGGAGTTTGATTAGTGGCATTCCTTCGTATCGGGTTTTTGTCCCCCGTGAGTTTATTTCTCTAGAAATGGGTGCAGGTCGTGTGGCAGACGCGGTGGAGGTGTGCGTACGCGATGTGCAGGTTATTGCCGCAGCGGAAAAACGTATCCGGGAGTTTTCGGACTTTTTCTCTAACAAATCGGGTTCTGTGAGCCTTTGGTCCGGTGCGGGGGAAATAAAAAGTTTTCGCAGCGTTCTGAGTATGGTGAGTGTAGTGCTGTCGGTTGTGGCTGCAGTCTCGCTGATTGTCGGTGGCATAAATATCATGAACATTATGGTAGTAACCGTAACCGAGCGTCGCAGAGAAATCGGTCTCCGCAAGGCCGTCGGTGCGACGTGCGCAACAATAGTTCAGCAGTTTTTGCTCGAGGCGGTGCTTTTAACCCTGGCGGGGTGCGTGTGTGGCCTTATTCTTGGGATGGTGCTCAGTTATGGGCTCTTTTCCGTGTTTTCTCCAGAGGGGATAACAGTTGTTTTCAGTCTGAGCACTGCGGGTATGCGTACAGCCTTCTTTATGTCATTGGGAGCGGGGATTTTCTTTGGATTAAAACCAGCGCTGCAGGCCTCAAGACTCGATCCTATTATTGCACTTGCTCAGTGAATATCAAAAAAGTAGTCACACTGACAAAAGAATTTTCTTGATTCCCCTTTTCTATCTCCCGATACCAGGGGGAGCGGAGGGGCGTATGATCCGAGGGTGGTATACCGCAGCCAGTGGCATGAGCGCGCAGCAGCGCAGGCTGGATGCTATTGCGCAAAACCTAGCGAATGTAGACACAACAAGCTACAAGCGAGATGTAGCAGTTCACAAGAGTTTTCCAGAGCTCCTATTGCGTCGTGTAAACGACGATGGTGTGGTGAAGAACCCTTTCGGTTCTTCGGACGTTTCTCCTATAGTTGGAAAGTTAGGCCTCGGTGTTGAGGTGAATGAACTGTTCACTGAATTTGAGCAGGGTTCGCTTAAACAAACGCAAAGTCCTTCGGATATTGCGCTTGAGGGGATGGGTTTTTTTGTGATTAGGACTCCACAGGGAGAAGAGTACACCCGGAATGGGAATTTCCTAGTCGGTGTAGAAGGTTACCTTATGACTAAAAATGGGTATCCAGTACTGGGAGAAAATGGTCCACTTTTTCTGCAGGAGCGATACTATACGATCAATCAAAACGGGGAGATTTATGTACGTCCCATAGATAGGCCAGACGTTGACGGTTTTTTTTTAGATCGGCTGAAAATTGTCACGTTTGAAAATGTTCGTTACCTGCAAAAGAAGGGTGCTGATACGTATATGCAAACTCCTGTTTCAGGGGCCCCTATTGCTGCGGAAGGTCCTGAACGTCCGGCTGCAGTGCAGGGTTTTGTTGAGGCGTCGAATGTAAACGTGGTCAATGAAATGGTTCGTATGATTGAGGTGAATCGCGCGTATGAGGCGAACCAAAAAACTATTCAAGCAGAAGATGGAATGATGGGCAGATTGTGGAACGAAGTGGTGCGTGCAAAGTAGTTGTCCGCATGTTTTATAGAATGTAAAGAAGATATAGACGAGCATAGCGTGTAGCGGAGTGAGAGGGAGGTGTGAATGGTACGAAGTTTGTGGACCGCTGCTACGGGGATGAACGGCCAGCAGGCAAACATCGATACGGTAGCGAATAATCTAGCGAATGTGAATACGTCTGGTTTTAAAAGACAGCGTGCGGAGTTCGAGGACCTGTTGTATCAGACCATACGCACCGCGGGTACGCCTGCAACTGAGGACACACTTACCCCTGTTGGGGTACGGATGGGGCACGGGGTGAAACTCGCTGCAACGCAGCGCCTCTTCGAACAAGGTTCGCTCCAGCACACGGGTGTGAGCGGAGATGTGGCTATTGCGGGTGAGGGGTTTTTTCGCGTACTGCAATATGACGGAACCTATGCTTATACCCGCGACGGTTCGTTCAAGGTGGATGCGGAGCGGCAATTGGTGACCTCAAACGGGTTGCGTCTCGTTCCAGAGATTATTTTTCCCGAAAACTACGTAGAACACAGTATCGCTATTAGCAAGGATGGGCGCGTTACGGTGCGAGTCGGGGAACAGGGAGATCCGGTTGAGGTAGGACAGCTTGAGCTGTATCGCTTCGCGAACAATGCGGGGCTTGCAGCAGAGGGGGGGAATGTGTTTACCCAAACACCTGCGTCCGGCCAGCCAATTCCCGGAAGGCCGGGTTTTGAAGGATTCGGAAAGGTTGAGCATAAGTTTTTGGAAATGTCAAACGTGTCTACAGTAAGTGAAATGGTGAACATGATTGTCGCCCAGCGTGCGTATGAGTTTAATTCAAAAGCAATTCAAACGAGTGACAACATGCTCGGCACAGCAGTGGCGCTCAAGCGTTAGGAGACTGAAAGGTGAACGTGCACCGTGTATTGTCATTGGGGATGCAGTCTGTTCCTTCCGTTACCCTGTCTAAGACAGGGAAAATGGAAGGTAGTGGTTCTTTCGCGGCACGCTTGTCCGCTGCGCAGCAAGGTGCTGCCTGTTCTGCAGAAAAGAATGATGCGCTGTACACTCAAGCTCGGGAGCTTGAAACGCTGTTTGTGAGAGTGATGGTGCAGTCTATGCGCGAGACGTTGAGCGGGCAGACGCTTGCAGGTGAACGGAGTTTTTCAGGAAGGTTATACGAAGACGCCCTCTATGAGCATTTTAGTGCGCAGCTAGCCGCGCAGGGTGGATTCGGCCTGGCGGAAAAGGTATACAGACAATTGAATCCCCGCAGGGAGGCTGCACCCGGCGCATAAAACGGGGATCGCAGCATGCCTGCGGCGTTTCTTTTCAACTTTTTCAGACTTGTGGCCGGAACGCGGTGCTACAGGAATGCAGTGCTGAGCCATGGTATGTAAGTTGTAAGAAGAAGCACTCCCAGTTGTGCTAGCAAGAAGGGTGCAATAGCGCGCGTGAGATACACAATCGGTTTTTCGAATGCAAAACTCGCGATGAACAAGTTCATTCCAATCGGCGGGGTCAGCGCACCTAGCTCAAGGTTCATCAGGAAAACGACGCTCGCGTGCACCGGATGTACCCCAAAATGCACTGCAAGGGGTAACACTAGGGGAGAAATTACCAGGATCGCCGAATACAGATCCATGATACACCCGACACCCAGCAACAGTACATTCAAAAGGAGCAAAAACGCATACTTTGATGAAATTGCATGCTGCAGAAACGCGATGAGGGTGTCCGGTACGTTTGCATCCACCAGGTAGAAGGACAGCCCCTTCGCTGCTGCGACAATGATTAAAATGCCACCGACGATAGGCAGACTCTCAAGGGCGGTTGCGCAAGCTTCCTTCACGGTGAAATCCCTGCGCACCCACGTACCTAATACAAAAGCCAGGAGAGTTGTCAGCGACGCGCACTGCAGCAGGTTGAGCGTACCGGAAAAATAGCCCAGGCTAATACACACTGGCAGGGCAAGGTCAAATACGCTTCCTCTTACGGCATGGACAAGCAACTGCCAGGAGAAGGATGGACGGACCTGTGTGCGATCTTTTGCCACCCCTAAGCACATGGCAGAAAGCACAAGTAATGTCCCGGGAAGCAATGCACCTTTGAACAAATCCACAATATGTACGGTAAGAATGTTAGTTGCGCCAAAAATGATAATCGCTGCACTGGGTGGAAATAGGAGTCCGATGGCGCCAGAGGAGGTAATGAGCGCTTCTGCATCGTGCTCGGGGTATTTGTTACCCGTGAGAATCAGCTTGAATAAGCTTCCTAGGGCCAAGATTGTCACCCCCGATACACCGGTTAATGACGTAAACAGCGCCGCTACTGCCACGCAGGCAACTGCTGCTCCTCCACGAAGCCAGCCCACCGCTTCTTTTACCAAGCGAAGCAGACGCGTTCCAGTACTGCCGCGTGCAAGCAGCAGACTTGCAGTGGCAAAAAGCGGAACCGCTACGATTCCTCCCGTATCCGTGAGGATCTTGTACCCCTCGAGAGGAAGGGTATCCACGTATCCTCCATCGACGCTCAGCGCCAGATACGCGATGGCAAGCAGCGTAATAAAAAGCGGGAGACCCTGTGCAGCGAGCAGAAGAAGGAGAAGCACGAACGGCCAAAAGAGTCGTGTACCCACTGCTACCCAGCCGTGAAAGACACTATCCAGCAGGGGTACGGTCAGGTCAAAGAGATGGAAAAGCACAGAGGCGATGGATCCTGTGCTTATCAGCACGCCAACTAAAAGTCCAACGATGACGCACGTACGACACTTGACTTCTCGTGCGTAGTGAAAAAGAAGCGCGCCGTACATGCATGGCAGCGCGGTAAAAATCCAGCGTAACGGCACTCCCCACACAGCTTCTTCTTTGCGAAAAACTGCGACGATATTCGGTCCAGACGCAAAAAAGCAAGCGCTGAGCACTGCCACCGTACAGATCGCAGAGAGGAAGGAAAGAACGCGGTGCATCGGTCTGTCCACGTCGCACGAGAACAGGGTGACACTCAAGTGTTTACGTTCACGCGCAGCGTAAATGCCTGCAACACAGGAAAACACGAAGGCTAACTGTGCAACCGCGGCGTCAGAGGAGGAGAAAAAAAGGAAAATGAAGTCCTCGTGCGCGGAGAACACCTCGGAACCTACGCCCCGCGTAAGAAAACCGAATATCCGTTCAATTAAAAAAAGCACTAACGGCAGCAGCATGAGCGTCCCAATGAGCAGAAGCGCTATGCTGCGCAAAACCAGTTGTCCCCGTGTACCCTTCATGACATCGCCTTCCCTCTTATACCGGCTAAGCTCAGCGCTGTGCGCTGTACAAGAGGTGTTTGATCTTCTCGTACAAAGTCATGTTCAACATGCCAGGTAAGCGCGCCTGGATGCGCTTGACGTCTGCAGCGAACTCGGTACGCCATTCCTGTATTTCCTGCGGGGTAAGATGGACGATGGAGACCCCGGCTTTCTGTATATTGTTGCTGCATTCGCGATCAAGTGTCTCAAGGTTATTAGCTAGGCGCTGTCTTACGCGTGTAGCTGCCTGGAGCATAGCGTCGTGGTAGCGCGATGGGATTCGCGCCCATGACCCGTCTGAGATGAGCATACCGATTACCGCAGGACAAATCTTAGTGTCGAGCGCGTACGAAATGTACCGGTAAAAACCGGTTGCCCAGGTGAACAAATGCACTGAAAGAAAACCGTCGATGCTACCTGCTTTCAGTAACGGTGCAAGGCGCGCGTTCGGTGCATCTTTGATGTCAAAACCGCATATTCTAAAACAGGTACCGAGGACCGAGCTGTCTAGGCTGGAAAGGGCGATAGTCTGTTTTTTTAATTGTCCTAACGATGCGTACGGCGCGCGTGTGTAAAAAGAAAGCCAACCGGCGTTCGTCCACGTGATGACGCGAAAACCTGCTGCGCGGAAGGGTCTGTCTAAATCTTCGCGCAGCTCATGCAGAACTCGTTCTAAATCTTTCTCATTTTGAATGAGAAAGGGGACCGAGAGCGTATAGATACCGGAATCTGGCGCGAGTTCGCTCAGACCTAAACAACTGAAAACAGCTCCATCAAGAGGAGCTGCCTGACCAGGACGACTGGATTTTAATTTTCTAATTCCCTCTCGTTCTCCTCCGAGCGAACTCATGTCATAAAACTTCATGGACACCAGACCGCCAGTAATTTCACTCCATTCTGCTGAAAGCTTTTTCAGCTCTGTTTCCCAGATGGAGCGTGCAGGGGCAATGGAAGCGATCTTCAACACCACTTTTTCTTTTGCATAGAGGCCAAAACAGGTGAGTACCGAGCAGACACTCATGAAAAAGTACGTTCGCATACAGATATTCCTTTTGCAAAAAGTAATTTTTTACACAAGAACGCGCGTCCTGTGCAGGGAGACTACCTGCACCACGAATTCTGCTTATTCTCAATCCAAGAAAAAATCCTGCACGTGCGCCTTTAACCAACGTGCACGCTTTTGAGAAAGGATCACCAGTAGTTTATTATGCGGCACCGACTCAGGGTCAATGGCAAGAGCGCGATCGAGTGCCTCGTCAAAACCTGCACGATTGTTAAGGGGTATGCACAGCGCATCAGCGTATGTGATGTGGTGATCAGGGTCGTGCGCGCTGCAGTACCGCGTAAGGTGTTCGAACGCGGTATGTGCCTTCTCCATCCCCCCACCGAAAGACTCTGGTGCTGCGGCGTAAAACTTGGTCAGTACGTTCCAGACTGCTCCTTCCTGATACGAAGGCCACAGATCGCAGGCTCTCTCAAGCATCATCACCGCCGCATGCACGGTGTCTGGGAGCGCGCTTCCCAGAGGGGTAAGGGCGAACGCCGCCACGTACCCCGTACCTACCCAGTAAAGGGTGCCCACATCCACACGCGTACAGCGAGAAAGTACCTTGTGCAACCGTTGCTCATCCCCGGAGAATACCTCACGGGTGAAGCCCGGATATGCGGTTTCTAGCGAGGAGAGCGCATAGCGCGCGCCACGCAAATACAGTTTCCTCGCGCGCGAATAGGCTTCGTTCTGCGCCTCAAACTCGTCTTCTGGCAAATACTGAGCAGGGGTCTGGACAAAAGCATTAGCGTACATGATATAGAGCCTGCCGACAGCGAGGGATAGTCCTCTGTGCGCGGGATTCTGCAGATGCAGCGCTTCGTACACCTTGAGCACCAGTGGGAGGGACTGGGCGACTAAATCAAGATCATCTTCCTCGGTGAAAACGCGCGTAAAATCGGCGTCCGAAAGGTGCGCGTCCAGTTCCCCCTCAGGAAAGGGAGCGAGCGTGTGGGAGAGAGAGGAAAAGGCGAGCCTTTTCAGTGAACAGCCTGCACAAAGAAGACAGGATGCGAACGCAAAGCAGCATACGCGCACCGAGGGGTGTTTCATTTCTTTTCCATGCTCAGGGGCGAGGCAGTGCTCAGCTGGCGTCTCCACTCGCACAGAAACTGCTCGTACGCGGCTATGGTAGCGTCCAGACCGATTTGACGGGGGTTCCCACGCCCATCCTGATTATTCCCATCCATGAGATAAAGAGTTTCCAGAACCGCCTCGATATCCGAGACGCTGCACGTTGGATCGCGCTGGCGACGGTGCTCGAGCGCGCTCAATTCTTCCTCAAAAACTTCACGATATTTGAGCTCTTCCCAGGACTCCCCGCACGCCATCGGCGGAAGCATAAGCTGATTTTCCCTCTCAGGTCAAGGGCATGGCTCTTGTGGGGGAGCTCCAGGAAAGTTCCTCTGCGATTTAAATAAAAAGGTAAAAGAAAGACGCCGAGAATTCAGCGACGCGCGGGTGTCGGCAGCGTGCGGTACAGGGGGTCGGTGTGCGGTATGGCACTCTTTTTAAGGTGAGTGTGCTCTTAGGTGCGCTCTTTGTATCTTGTGTTAGTACTGGATCGAACAGCGCTCGGGAGAGCGAGCGGGCACAGCTTTTAAAAAGCGAAAATCCTAATATCCGTTTTGCAGCTCAGCTCAGTGGGTTGTTGGAAAAGCAGCGGTGGGAAGAGGCGTTGCAGCTGTTCGATACGTTGAGCCCTGAGCATCGTGCCGAAAAGCGCATCCAATACCTGTATCTTTCTACGCTCATTTCCGCAGGGAAATTGACGCACGCGCAGGAGCTTGCAGAAAAGCTTGGGCAGGACGGTCCTACGGCTTCTGAAACGGTGCAACTGTGGTACGCACACGCAATGATAGCGCAAGCGAAACGAGATGTGCGCAAGAAGAAACAGTATGTAGAAAAGATTCTTGCGCAGGATCCGCACGATCTGTGGGCACTGACTGAACGCGGTTACGATTTTTTAAGTGTTAATGATTATGCCCAGGCGGTGCAGGCTTTCTCGCGCGCGCTGCGCGTGGAGCCGCGTGCGCAGGACGCGCGGGTAGGTTTGGGGAAGGTGTACTATCTGCAGGGAAAGATGCAAGAGGCAGAGGCACAGTACCGACAGGTACTGCAGGATACGCCTGAACATGAGCGCGCGCTTGCAGAATGTGCGCGGGTGAAAGCGGAAACGAACCGAGTGCTCGAAGCTATTAGGGATCTGGAACGTGTGGTGCAGCTTGATCCGCATGATCCTGCATATTGGACAGATCTCGGCACGTATTTGTCCCAGGCGGGAAAAAAGGAGCGTGCGGCAGCGGCGTTCGAGCGCGCAGTGGCGCTTTCTGCTGATGCGTATTTTGCCCACATTTATCTGGGGGGAATTTACGACGAGCTCGGGCGAGCGGAGAAAGCGATTGAGCACTATCAGCGCGCGGTGCAGCTGTATCCGAAATACCATTTTTCTTTCGAAAGCTTAGGAGTGCTATTTTGGGAGCAGCAGCGGTGGGAAGAGGCGCGTGAGGCTTTTGCAACTGCGCTTACCTACGCCCCAACGAATATCTCGTATGCGCTCATGACGGCGCTGTGTTTGTGTCAGATGGGCCAGGCACACAAGGCGCAGCACTTTATGCGGACGTTTATTCGGACCGTAGATAGAACGCGACGGGAAGTGGAGTATTTTTTGTGTCGCTTGTTTGTCGATTTGAGTGGGGAACAGGATATGGCTTCCCGTATATCTAAAATTAAGTCAGTGCCCCAGCGTATAAGATACTCGTTTTACCTTGCCTTTTTTTACGAACTCGGGGGGCGGCATCTGCTTGCCGAGAAACATTACGGTGAAGTAGAATCGGCGCGTGCTCCTTCTTCCTTTGAGCACCGACTTGCGGTGAGTGCTCTTGGGCGTTTACGAGGGAGGTCATCGTCGCTGCGTACGAATCCCTAGGCCGTCTTGGGCGCCACCGTGTGTGGGAGGGACAGTCGGCAAGGTGCGACTGGTTGATGGCGTGAGTCTCGGGTAAAGGTTACCCTTTGAAAGTGGTTATGGATCACCAGCTGACGTGTCTTGAGTTCGGGTCTCGCCGTGTGGTGCTTATGGGGGTAGCCTGTACTTCTCAGGAAGCCATTGAGTGCGTGCGTCGCACGATTCGTGCGAGGCGTCCGCAGTGTGTGTGTGTGGAAGTGGACGATGCGCGTGCGCAGGACCTCTTGGGGATGCGCCAGTGGCAGGAATATGACCTTGCGCGGGTTTTGCGTGAAGGGAAAGGCTTCTTTCTCCTCAGTACTCTAGCCCTGTCTGCGTTTCAGAAACGTCTGAGTTCCGGTACTGGCGTAAGACTTGGGGATGAAGTGAAAGCGGCAATTGAGGTGGCAGCGGAGCTTTCTGCCCAGGTAGCGTATATCGATCGGTCTATTGAGGTGACGCTCAGACGTGCCTGGCGCGTGTTAAATCCCTGGGGCCGAGCAAAGCTGCTGGCAGTGTTGCTGAGTGTGGCGTTTACTGGGGAACAGTTGAGCGAGCAGCGCGTTGCGGTACTGTGTGCGCACGGCGCGATGGATGGGTTAATGCAAGAGATTATCTCGTTCCTACCGGCGGTAAAGGGGGTATTGGTGGACGAGCGGAACCAATATCTGGCTTCCAAAATTTGGGCGGTGGACAGCCAAGTGGTAATGGCAGTAGTCAGCGCAGGGAGCGTGGCGGGTGTGCAACGGTGTTTGTACGAGTTTGCGTGCGGAGCACGCACGGCTGAAGTGACGAATCTAGAAACGGTGGGTAGTTCTCCGCATGCGGGGCAGCTGTTAGGTTGGCTGTTTCCGTTGCTGCTGATGGGGGTAGTGGTGACATGCTTTTTTGCTGGCGGCGTAGGCGCATCGCGCGATGCACTGATGCAGTGGCTATGGTGGAGCGGGAGTATGACAGCACTGGGGGTGTTGTGTGCACTCGGACATCCGCTCAGCATAGTGGTGGGTTTTGTGGGGGCGCCAATTGCAGTACTCACGCCGATAATCGGGGTGGGTTTGTTTACGGGTTTTGCGCAGGCGTGGGTGTGCCGGCCGCAAGTGGCGGATATGGAGCGCCTGGCGGACGATATTGTTACGTTCCGTGGCTGGTATCGTAATAAGTTTGCGCATGTACTGTTAGTGGTGGTGCTTTCAAGCATAGGGGCAATGATTGGCAGTTTAATTTCAGTGCCGATGCTGCTGATGAATCTGTTTCGCTAAGTGACGGTAAGGACGTGCTGCAGCACGTGTAAAGTGATGGAGCAGTCACGGGCAAACGGAGCGGGCGTGTAAGCGGCGGCGTTGCTATGCTTGTTTCTGTGCGGGTGTGTGATGAAAAAATGGTGTGGGTTGGCATTTAGTATTTTCTTCTCGTTTTTCTTGCGTGCGCAGGATCTTACTTTCCAAGAAGTCTTCGAAGTGGCGGCGTGTAACGATGATGTCTCCCTTCTGAATAAAATGCACAAGCGTACTGTGCGTGATAATCAGTTTGATGAGCAACTCACTGACCG
The DNA here is from genome assembly GCF_000410535.2 of Treponema pallidum subsp. pallidum str. Nichols. Lineage (NCBI taxonomy): Bacteria > Pseudomonadati > Spirochaetota > Spirochaetia > Treponematales > Treponemataceae > Treponema > Treponema pallidum. Next base: position 1,035,187 of record NC_021490.2, on the reverse strand, counting down.
AGTGCACCTGCGTTATCCTGCCTCGGTGTATTATCCAGCGCATCAGGGTACGTATCCGCTTATCATGCTTTCGCGCGGATGGAATAGCACGCAAGATTATCAGCGTGCGTTAGCGCGCTTTCTGGCTGCACAGGGATTTGTCACGGTGGTGTTTACGTCGCGAGCTCAGCGGCGGCCACCCGATTTTTTGAGTACGTTTGATAGTGTCTATGCACTTATGCAGCGCGTAAATGAGCAGGAGGGCTCTCCTCTGTATCGAAAGGTTGATTTTACGCGTGTAGGGGTGTTGGGACACTCGATGGGTGGTACAGCTGCCCTGCACTATGCAAATCGGTACCCTGAGCGTATTCGAACGGTAGTTGCGTTGCATCCCTTTAACGGGGGCGCTGATATGGTGAACATGGTTGGGGGAAAAAACGAGCAACTGGGAACTGATTTGCGCTCGGTACGTGCTGCGGTGCTGATTCTGACGGGAACAAAGGATATGTTGGCATATCCTGAACGGTCGTATGAGTTCTTTCAGAGTTTACCACAGGATGTGCCTGCGTGCTTTTTGTCGCTAAAAGGTATGGGACATGGGGCGGGGACGGATAAATATTTTGAAGTGTGGGGATTTACGTACAACAAAACGCTGAGTGTGGAATCGTTCGCGTTGTACCGTCGCCTGATATCAGCCTGGTTTCGCCTTTTTTTGCGGGAAGAAGAGGAATATCGCGCCTTATTTAATGAACATGGGAGACCGTTCCGGAATTTAAAGCCTCACTTATCGCAAGAAACAGGGCGCGCACACTCCTATCCCTTTTTCTGTGAGCAAAACATTTCGAATTAAAGGTGCTGACGCGGCTCCTCCCGAGGAGCCGGTTCCCCCTACAAGAGGGGATCTTGACGCCTCCGGTACCTTTGGTACAGAGTGGACCCTCGTGTTCTTAGCAGGGGGAGGAGAAATCGGTGAAGCGGACCTATCAACCAAGCAGGCGGAAACGCGTGCGGAAATTTGGCTTTCGCGCGCGCATGGCAACGCGTGGTGGGCGCGCGATACTCCGGCGTCGTCGTGCGAAGGGACGACGCAAGCTCACCGTTTCTGACGAGAAAAAACCTTACTAGGCCTTGTGGCTGCCTCACGCGTTTCTTCGCGTTGTTTCACCGTCCGCGTTACGTTTGATGCCTGCGAACGGTTGCGCGGTTCCTGCCGGGTGCGTGCAGTGTTCAAACAGGGACGTAGGTTTTGCTACGGGCGCGCGTGTCTTTTTGTGTTGCCAAACGGGTGTGCGTATAGTCGGTTCCTTGCTACTTTTCGGCGCGGCTATGGAAAAGCCGTCGCGCGCAATCGCGCACGACGGCTTTCAAAAGAGGCGTATCGTGCACTCAAAAGTTCTCTCGTTCCAGGTTTTGATTTGGTCCTCTTGGTTTCCGTTGTGGAAGACAGCCTTGCGGCGTATCAGCGGCTGCTGTGCGTGTTGTGTGATCGCGCGCGTCTGTTCTCTGAATTTACCGCTGAAAGGCAGGAATAGGCCGTGAGTGTGCGTCGCTTGTGTGCATGGGTATTTAGTGGATTGTTGCTCGCGCTGATCCGTTTTTACCAGCGCGCTCTTTCCCCTCATCTTTTGCCTTCGTGCCGTTATTATCCGAGTTGCTCGCAGTATGCCTATGAGAGCGTGCGAGTACATGGATGTGTATGGGGTCTTTTTCTTACTGTAAAGAGAGTTGTACGTTGTCATCCTTTTGCTCGAGGTGGTTACGACCCAGTACCAACAAAGGACGTACTCCCATTGCAAACAGACGCGCAGGAGTGTTCGTGATGAAAAAAAATATGTTTATTGCAGTCGTATTGTCGGTGTTAGTGCTTGTGGGAGCTTCGTTCCTTCAGGAACTTTTGTATCCGTCTGCATCCTCCTCGCACTCTGCTGCGGAACACACCCTGTCGGCCGTACCTGAGGAGACGCGCACTCAAAGTGCTCACGGGGGTGCAGCAGATACGCAAGAGACCACGCAGCCTGCTGCGCATCCTTCCGGCCAGGTGCTGGTGTTTCCCGAATCAGAAACTGAAGAGCGTGTAGAGCGCACGTATGTGGTACGCACCCCGCTAGTGCAAGTGACGTTTACCAATCGTGGTGGAGATATTCTTTCGTATCAGTTGCGTGAGCACTATGCGGCGCAACGACGTGAGTACGTAGAAATGGTGGAACAGGCACGTCCAGACCATCGAGCTTTCTCGCTCGCGCTGGGGGACGAGTATGCTCCGAATGTGAATGCACTTTTCCAAGTAAAGCAGGAGATAGGCGCGCGTGGCGTGCATTCCATAGGTTTTTACCGCAGTGTTGCCACGCAGCATGCTGACGGTACACGGACTCCTTTCGTGCTGGCGAAGCGATACGTATTCTATCCTGATAATTATATGTTTGAGTTGCACGTTTCCCTGAGTGCAGACGTTCTAGAGGAGCGGGAAGACAGCCGGCAAGGGGCGAAGGTGCGCGCGGTGGCGGAGACGAATGCTGGCCCAGCGACTACTGTTCTTGCGCGGGCGAATGGCTTTGACTTTGGGACAGCAAGTTATACCCTGCGCACACCGCCTGAGATCGGGCCTGAGCGGAATGCGGCGGACAAGTATGAGTTTCGCACCTTCATGGTAGGTGCAGGTGGCAAGGCGAAAACGTATGCTCTGAAAGGAGATGGACGTGAACAGGTAGATACGCCTGTCTCTTGGGCGAGTGTCTCGGGTAAGTACTTTGCGCTCATCGTTTTGCCCAATGATGCGGACAGTCTGAAAAGACTAGTGCTATCGGCTCCCCAAGCTGAAACAGCTGTGCAGCATCACATCGCGTTTGTGCGCCGCGCTGTTGCGCAGCCTGCGGTTGCAGATGTTTATCGTGTGTACATCGGCCCGTGCGCAGAGCAGTATTTGAGTGCGTACAACGTTGCCTCTCGAAATCCCTATGGGCTTGAGCGCACGTATATCGATGCGGTGGCAGTAAGCGGTGGTATTCTCTATCCGCTTGAGGTGCTCCTTAAGTGGCTCCTGCGTTTGTTTTACACCCTCATTCCTAATTGGGGCGTGGCAATTATTTTGGTGACGATTGCAATAAAGGTGCTCTTTTTCCCGCTGACGAAAAGGAGCTTTATCGCTATGCAAAAGATGCAAGAACTGCAGCCACACATGCAGCGTATCCAAGAGCGGTACAAAGGGAATACGCAGAAGATACATGAGGAAATGGCGAAACTCTACCGGGAAGCGCAGTACAATCCGCTTTCAGGCTGTCTCCCAACGCTTGTACAGATGCCTATTATTTTTGCGATGTATCGGTTATTCAATAACTACTTCGAGTTCCGTGGTGCGATGTTTATCCCGTATTGGATTCCTGATCTTTCGTTGGCAGACAGCGTGTGGACACTGCCGTTCGCATTGCCGGTGACACAGTGGACTCAAATGCGTATGCTGCCGGTTTTGTATGTAGTCTCTCAAATTATGTTTAGTAAGTTGACGCAGGTACCGCACACAGAGCAGCAAAAAACATCCATGACGATTATGACCTATGTGATGCCGTTGTTCTTTTTCTTTTTCTTTTATGATGCGCCCTCGGGTCTTCTAGTGTATTGGACGGCAATGAACGGAGTGACGCTTGTACAGCAGTTGGTGATGAAGCGTACGGCTAACAAGAATAAAACCTGATGCAGGAGTCGGTGTATGGTGTATGAGTTTGAAGGCAAGACAGAACAGGACGCCATTGCGCGTGCCGCTGCAGAGCTGGGATTGGGAGTAGATCAGTTTGATGTGGAGATACTGGAGATACAAAAATCCTCTCTTTTCAAGAAGGGTTTTGCGCGTATTCGTGTGCATGTAGCGGCGGTCACCGCCTCGCCGGGTCATGCGGCGCATGCGCAGTACGATCCGGTTTCTGTGTTGAGTGAGCAGCAGTTTGCAGATCTTGGGGCGCAGCTGCGTGCTTTTTTATCTCATGTATTCCACGCAATGGGCTACGCGGTGACAATCGATGCCTTCGTACGGGAGTCAGATCGGGTGGTGGTTAGATTGCACTCAAGCCATTCTGCAATTTTGATTGGAAAGAAGGGGAAGAACCTCGATGCGTTGCAACTATTAGCGAATGTATTTTTTACCAAAATTGGTGCTAAAGGGGTGAAGGTTGTGCTTGACTGTGAGAATTACCGCATCCGACGGGAAGAAATGCTCATCCGCATGGCATATGCTACTGCAGATCAGGTAAGTGCGAGCAAGCGATCGGTGTTGCTGGAGCCAATGAATCCCTATGAGCGGAGGCTTATTCATACAACGCTGCATGGGATCAGTGGGGTAGAGACCAGAAGTGAGGGGGAAGGGCTTTACAAGCAGGTGCGGGTGTGTCACACCGGGGGTGCGATATGAATACGCAGGTGTGGCGCGTCTGTGTGGGGGTGATGTTGTTCTGCTTCGTTGGCAGGATCGGGTGTGCGGAGGAAAAAATGGTACGCGAGGAAGGGTTGGCGGTCGCTGACGGTATATATGCGGTAATGGAAACAAATCGGGGAACGATTGTTCTCTCGCTTTTTTTTGAAAAGGCGCCGCTTACGGTGTGTAATTTTGTGGGGTTAGCAGAGGGAACGTTGGCGGTGTGCAAGGGTCGTCCTTTTTATCAGGGGTTAACGTTTCACCGTGTTATCAAAGATTTTATGATCCAGGGGGGAGACCCGCAGGGAAATGGGACGGGAGGTCCTGGCTATCAATTCCCCGATGAATGTGATCCTGCGTTGCGACACGACAGCCCAGGAGTGTTGTCAATGGCGAATGCAGGACCAGGAACGAACGGTTCGCAGTTTTTTATTACCCACGTGGCTACGCCGTGGTTGGATGGAAAGCATACCGTGTTTGGCAAAGTCGTTGAGGGTATGGAAGTGGTGCATGCAATTATAGCGGGAGATACGATTCGCTCACTCAAAATAGTGCGCCGTGGTGCGGCAGCGAAGCGTTTTGTCTGCGATCAGGCGCAGTTCGACCAGCTGCGAAAACGGGTATCCGCAGCGTCCAAATAATGGGCATGCCGTTTGTATGTTCTCCTCTCTGCTGTGCTCCTGTGTCACTGGGGAGGCGCTGCGCAGGGTGTGTGTATGGCAACGAGGTGCCGTGCTTCGTGGAGGAAGGGAACATGGAGGGGGAAGACAGAGCAAGACTGTGGGAGGAAATCACGCGTTTCCTGTTCGATGAGTTTTCTCTTCCCTTTGTACGCGAGTATTACGCCGCCAGGGCGCAGTTTGTTCAGGAGCATATATACCGTTGGGTGGTTGAGGGGACACAGAGCGCGAAAGGTGATTGCGTCATACGTGTAGGGAGTGAGGTCGTGCGCGTCCGCATGCACGATACGAAGGTGGGGGAGCGCCAGACGCGCGCAGGCATTTTCAAGGAATGCTATGCGTTTCTCACGCCGCTCGATGAGCGTCAGTTCTGTTTCTGGTGCATACAACGCGAGTGCGCAGGCAAGCGGGATCCCTGGCAAGCCCGCGCCAGATCCGATGTCGGCGATAGCGCGCGCGTTGGTGAAATGTGGCCAGGCGCTGAGGCTGTCTAATAGGTGGTGTGTGATAAGTTCCTCTGTGTGTGTTACATGCACCAGGTGTGCGCGCGTGTTAAAGAGAATAAGTTCTTCCAAATACTGTTTCAGGAGAGCGCAAAGAGCAGGTGCGGTGCGCGCGTCCGTTAGGTGTGCTACGCCTTCTGCAAGGAGCGCGTGTTGGCTCGGAGTCACCATGACGGGGTCAGCCTACCCGCGGGAAGGATATTTTTCTATCGGTTTAGGCGCAAATAAAACAGGATAAGCAGGACACTGTCTTGAATGTTTGGGGTTGTTCACGCCAGTATCCATATTTACAGGTGCTCGATTTGTTTGCTAGCATGGACCTATGGAGCGGTCTTTTACATTGGCACCTTCACTATTAAGTGCAGATTTCTCTGCGCTCGATAGGGCGCTGGTGTATTTGGAAGCGCACGGCGCACAGTGGGTGCACCTGGATGTTATGGATGGGCACTTTGTGCCAAACCTGACGTTTGGTGCTCCGGTGCTGCGTTGTTTGCGTAGCAAAACGCACCTGCCGTTTGATGTTCACCTGATGGTCAGTAGGCCTGCCGACCTCATTGAGGATTTTGTGCAGGCGGGCGCGGACTTCTTAACTTTTCACATAGAGGCGGAGGTGCATGCACACCGGCTTATCCATGCCATTCGTGGTCGGGGAGTGAAGGTGGGTATTAGCCTCGTGCCGTCTACTCCTGTTGCTGCGCTCAGTGAAGTGCTGCCCTTCGTGGACCTAGTGCTGGTAATGACGGTTAATCCTGGTTTTAGCGGACAGCAGATGATTGCCCATTGCCTTTCTAAAGTGTCAGCACTTGTGCAGATGCGCACCGAACGGGGGTATTCGTACATGATCTCGGTTGATGGGGGCATCGACTGTCGCACGTTGCCGCAGGCGCTTGACGCTGGTGCGGATGTGATAGTGTCAGGCTCTGCTTTTTTTTCCGGTACCTTGAGGTCTCTTCTCTGCAAGGACAGCTCAGGGGCGTAAGGTGTTCAGGTGTAAGGAGACCCTGTCGCTCATAGGGTACTAGAGCGCTTGTTTTTCTGCGGGGATACTGCTTCTTGCTATGCATAGGGGTTAGTTTTTGCTGCGTGGTGCTTGCACGCGACAGTGGTTGTTCGTGCAAGTTATGGTAATGTTTGTAAAGCAGAGCACTTATGGCGTTGTCAGTACTGGATCGAGCGAAGAGGAAGTTTGCGCAGGAAAAGTATGGCGAGGTGATCAAACTGCTTGAGCCTTGCGTGTTGGATTATCACGAATCCTTTGTCTTTCATTTATACCTGGGGCTTGCGTGTTTGCATGAGGGAATAGTAACCGGTGCGGTTTCGTATTTGGGTCGCGCGCGGCAGATTAAGATGTCGCATCCGACGCTGTTGTGTGCGGAGGCAGCGCTGGCACTCAAGCGGCGTGATACGAACCGTGCGGTTGAACGTTATATCGCGGTGCTCGATGCGGATCCCAAACATCGGCTTGCTCAGAAGGGTCTGAACGCGCTGAAAGCGCACCATACGCCTGAGTCGCTTGCTGGTTTTATTCAAAGTGGAAAGGTTAAGGCTTTGTATCCACGCCCTGGGGTTGCCGAATATCGGCGCCGATCTGTAGTGTGCGCGGTAGGGGTGGGATGCCTGTGTACCCTGTTAGTCGGCGCGTTGGGTATAGCAGGATTGCGTGTGTGGCACTCAGGTTTGTGGAGGGGGACTGCGCGGACTTCGCGTGCAGACGTATCGTTTTTAACGCTCACGAAGGAGGAGTACGCACGGCCGCTTGAAGGCAGCGGTTCATACCGGTATACGCTGAGTAAGCAGGATGTTTTGCAGTCGTACGCCAACGCGCAAAAATACTTTCAGACGTTCAAGGACAATGCAGCACAGGTGGAAATAAATAAGCTGCTTGCTTCCAATGCGTCGCATTCGATTAAACGCCGGGCACGTATGCTCATGGACTATTTTGCGCTTCCGACCTTTGATACGTTTCCCGACGAAGATAATTATCCATATGTGCAGGTGCGTGAGCAAAAGGGGCTATACCTGGATTGCTGGGTGGTGTGGCAAGGGATGGCGGCGAACGTCAAACGGACGGAGCGGAGTGTGAGTTTTAATCTGCTTGTTGGGTATGACCGACTGACAAAGCTTGAGGGGATTGTGCCGGTATTTTGTAATTTTGTGGTTTCCGTAGACCCGCAAAAACCAATTCGGGTGCTGGGGAAGGTGCAGATGCGGGGGGATATCCTGTATTTAAAGGCGCGGAGTGTTTTTCAGAGTGTACACTCCCAGTCTGGCACGGTATCAGGGGATAGGCAGGGGGCTGCGGCGGTACTTAAGGCGGGTTAGTGTTGTGGTCGATATTGGCGCTATTGTTTTGCTACGATGGAGGCTGCTATGGCGTATGAGGATCCCGCGCTGAGTGCGTATCGACAGGTGGATGTGAAGACGGCGAGTCAGGGTGAGCTTATTTTGCTGTTGTACGACGAAGGGATTAAGCAGTTGGGGTGTGCGATTGAGCTTATGGACGTGCAAAAGATTCCCGCCTCTGATATTGAGCGGGTGCACCGTCATATTTTGAAAGCGCAAGAGATAATTACGGAGCTTTCCGTGTCGTTGGACATGGAAGCAGGGGAGAAGATAGCGCAGAACTTGCTTTCTATTTACGCGTATTTCAACCAGCAGCTGTTTCACGCGAATATCCAGAAGCGGGCTGATGAATTGGTGACCGTGCGCGATATGATGAGGCAGTTGCGCGAGGCGTGGTTTCAAATTGTCAGGAGTCCTGCATCCTCCGTTACTTCTGCGTCGCCTGCTTCATATAACGTGAACCTTGCGGGGTAGGGTGCATGGACGGTGCGCGGGTATCAGACGAAGAGGTAGCGCGTCGGGTTGCGACTCTCAAGCGCTTGAAGGCACTGCTGCAGGAGCAGCGGGAAAAGTTTGCGCAGTATTTGGTGGTGTTGCAGCAGCAACAGGTAGCCATTGAGGCGCAGGACGCAGAGACGGTGTTGCGTCATGTGGAACTTGAAGAAGCGTTGCTTGGAGATGTTCAGCGTGTGCAAAAGGCGTTGGCTCCGATGGAACAGCTGTGTCTGCAGCAGGCGTCTGGTGTGCAGGAGCTTGCGCAGTTACGGTGTGATCTGTCTCGAGTACAGGAGCAGGTATATGCGCAGAATGAAAAAAACCGAGCCCTCCTCCGTGCGCAGGTCAGCGATTTGCGCCAGCAGCTCGATGAATTTCGTGCGGCGCGTGGGCTGGTGAGCTATGAGGACGGGGAGGACTCAGGGACGGTAATTGATCTGAGTTTATAAGCGCTTTTGCCAGACCATCTCAGGGGAGGAGGTGCGGCAAGCTGGATTTTTCCAGTCGGTTGTGTGACAATGCGCTGTGGAACCCGCTGTTATTTTGCGTCCCCTTTTGGAAAAAGGTGAGTTAAAGCAGAGTGTGGAGCGTGCGCAACGCGCGCGGTATGTGCTCTATGAGGTACAGGATCAGGGGTTGAACTTTGTTACTGCTTCTGTCCTTGCAGATGTGTCTGCGGTTGAAAAGATGGGGCTTATCCGGAGAACCGGTAAGCTTTTTTCGGATCAGGAGTACTGTGATCTCTTGAACCAAAAGGTATTCACCGTGCATCCGGACATGCGTGGGTCACTAAAAGAGCAAGGGGTGGCTTTTGCGTCTGTAGAAGCGCGCGCGTATGGTCACTGGTATGGCATTTTTGAGGTGGCATTTCCGTGGTTGCCGCTTTCGGTTTTTGAAGATTTCGTCCTCTATCTGCGGGATACAAAAAGTCTGAGCTTGGATGAACAGACGGCAGCGGCGGTGAAGGAGAGTTTTCTTGCGTGTCGTCGCTATTCAGAGCGAGAACTTGATGTGCTTTTTGAACGTGTGCTGTCAGGGGAGTAAGCGCGTGTTCTTTTTTTCTGAACAGGGAGAAGTGATGCTTGTTTTTTGAAAAAAAGCGTGAGTCCCGCGTGCAGCCGATGCACATTCAGGCGGGGTGTGCTACTATAGCCGGGACACGGGGAGATCGAGGCGGATATGGAGCGTGTTTCCCTGCACCCGGTTGCCCTGATACTTTATAGAGAGAGGACGGTCGTATGTCTGAGAAGAACCTCGTCATGATGGATGGTAACACCGCAGTGGGGCACGTTGCTCACGCGCTTAGTGAGGTCATTGCTATCTTCCCTATCACTCCCTCCAGTCCTATGGGAGAAATCGCAGACGAATATTCCGCACGGGGGCGCACAAATATCTGGGGTACCGTTCCCACCGTTGTAGAACTTCAGTCTGAGGCAGGCGCTTCGGGAGCTGTTCATGGCGCACTGACGACGGGGGCGCTCTCTTCTACTTTTACTGCTTCTCAGGGATTGCTGCTTATGATCCCGAATATGTATAAGATCGCAGGGGAGCTTACGAGCGCTGTTTTTCACGTTGCTGCACGCGCTGTCGCCACAAGTTCTCTTTCTATCTTTGGTGATCATCAAGACGTGATGGCGTGCCGCCAGACAGGTTGGGCGCTCCTTGCTTCCAACAGTGTTCAGGAGGCCATGGACACCGCAGTTATTGCTCATGCTGCGACGCTCGAGGCGCGCGTGCCTTTTGTTCATTTTTTTGACGGTTTTAGGACTTCTCATGAGATTCAGAAAATTGAAGAAGTCTCTTATGACGTCATGCGTGCTATGATCGACGACGAACTTGTCCATGCGCACCGCATGCGTGGACTGACTCCCGAAAAGCCAGTGGTCCGCGGCACAGCACAGAATCCTGATGTGTATTTTCAGGTCCGCGAATCAGTGAATAGGTACTATGCGGTTGCGCCCTCCATTGTCCAAAAAGCTATGGACCGCTACGCGGCGCTTACCGGACGCCAGTACCGTCTTTTCGATTACTACGGTGCACCCGATGCAGAGAAGGTGATTGTCATGATTGGCTCCGGCTCTGAGGCCGTTGAAGAGACAGTTGATGTGCTCAATGCTCAGGGAGGAAAGTGTGGTCTAGTCAAGGTGCGCTTGTATCGCCCGTTCAGCGCAGAGTGTTTTGTCAATGCATTGCCCAAAACGGTGCAGGCGATTGCAGTGCTCGATCGAACGAAAGAGCCAGGTTCTCTGGGCGAACCTCTCTATGAGGATGTGCGCACCGCTATCGGCCAGATGCAGAGCCAGAAGAAGTGTCCGTTTACGCATTACCCTCTCGTGCTCGGTGGTCGCTATGGCCTGGGTTCTAAGGAGTTTACGCCCGCGATGGCCAAAGGAGTGTTTGATAACCTCAGTGGGAAGAAGATCCCGAACTTCTCGGTCGGTATAGAGGATGATGTTACGTTCAGCAGCGTAGACTTTGATCCGAACTTTCAGCTTGATGATCAAGATGTGTGTCAGGCGGTGTTCTATGGTCTGGGCTCGGACGGTACAGTAGGCGCGAATAAAAATTCAATTAAGATTATTGGTGAGGCGACGGATAATAACGCGCAGGCTTACTTTGCCTACGATAGCAAGAAGTCTGGTGGTTTTACTATTTCTCATTTGCGTTTTGGAAAGCAGAAGATCCGTAAGCCCTACCTCATTACGCAGGCGGATTTTGTAGCGTGTCATAAGTTTACGTACCTTGAAACCTTTGACATGCTCAAAACGCTCAAGCGTGGAGGGACCTTTTTGCTGAATGCGCCGTACAGTGAGCATGAGGTGTGGCATCACATACCCATAGAAGTCCAGCGTCAGATCATTGAAAAGGAGGTGAAGTTTTACGTCATCGATGCGATTTCTATCGCTCAGAAGGCGGGGATGGGCACACGTATCAATGTGGTGATGCAAACGGCTTTTTTCAAAATTTTTGGTATCTTGCCGGAAGCTGAGGCGATTGACCTGATTAAGAAATTTATACAGAAGGCCTACGGCAAAAAGGGTGGGGAGGTTGTACAGAGGAACATCACCACTATCGATATGGCGCTCGCTGGGGTGGGATTGGTGGAGTATCCGGGAGTTGCCGGTAGTTTGGTGACGCGTCGTCCTGCGATGAGTTCCGATGCTCCGGAGTTTGTGCAAAGCGTGTTAGGTACTATTGCGCTCAATCAGGGGGATAGTCTTGGGGTGAGCGCACTACCAGAGGATGGTACCTATCCTACTGGTACCACGCAGTACGAGAAGCGCTGTATAGCCGAGACTATACCCATTTGGGATCCGTCTGTTTGTATCCAGTGTGGTCAGTGCGCTATGGTGTGTCCTCACGCAGTTATCCGCATGAAAGCGTACGATGGTAAGGAGCTCGAGCATGCGCCTTCTAAGTTTGCTTCCTGTGACTACAAAGGCAAGGAATTTGGGGAGGCGAAGTTTACGATTCAGGTTTCCCCAGAGGACTGCACAGGTTGTGGCCTGTGCGTGCAGCAATGTCCGGCAAAAAATAAGGCTGATCCTACGCGTAAGGCTATCAACATGGAAAGTTTTTCCAAGCACCGTGCGGTGGAGTCTGAGAACTGGGCCTTCTTTGTTAAACTGCCCGATCCTGAGGCGAAGAAGCTCAATTTGAGTCTGCCAAAAGGGGCGTCCATGAAAAGACCTCTTTTTGAGTTCTCTGGTGCCTGCCCAGGCTGCGGGGAGACCCCCTACATCCGCTTGATGACGCAGATTGTTGGGGATCGCGCCATTATCGCGAATGCAACCGGATGTTCTTCGATATATGGGGGAAATTTGCCTACAACCCCCTATACGACGCGTCCTGATGGTCGCGGCCCCGCTTGGTCAAATTCTCTTTTCGAAGACGCAGCAGAGTTTGGCTTCGGAATGCGCGTGACTAGTGACAAACTTGCAGAGTATGCCCGCGAGGTTGGACGCAAGTTGCAGGAAAAAGGGGTGGCGGCTGATCTGTTTGCGAGTATTTTTTCTAACCAGCAGGCGGACGATGTTGCAGTGGAAGAGCAGCGTGCCTACGTTAATCAGCTTAAGAAAGTGCTCAGTGAGAGTACTGAACCCCTTGCAAAGGAAATGCTTTCTCTCGTTGACCACCTTATCAAACGCTCGGTGTGGATTTTTGGGGGAGACGGCTGGGCCTATGATATTGGCTACGGTGGTCTAGATCACGTGTTGGCCTCTGGGCGCAATATTACCGTCCTTGTTATGGATACGGAGGTGTATTCCAACACCGGTGGTCAGATGTCGAAGGCCACGCCTATCGGGGCCGTCGCAAAGTTTGCCGCGGCGGGGAAGGAGATCAGTAAAAAGGATATTGGTTTGATGGCCATGAGCTATGGGTATGTGTACGTGGCACGTGTCGCGATGGGAGCGAACATGAGTCAAGTGGTCAAGGCGTTTAGAGAGGCTGAAAGTTATGATGGTCCATCGCTTATTGTCGCCTACAGCCACTGTATTAGCCACGGGATTGATATGTCCAAGGGCATGATTAATCAGAAAGAGGCCGTCGCGTGTGGTTTGTGGCCGTTGTACCGCTACGATCCCCGTCGCATTGCGGAAGGAAAAAATCCATTTCAGCTTGACAGTAAGGAACCTGATTTTAAGCTTGCGGATTTCATGTACAAAGAAGTTCGGTTCAAGACGCTTAAGAATGCAAATCCCGAGCGAGCTGAAATGCTGCTCAAGCGCGCAGAAGAGAAGGCGCGGAGACAGTGGCAAGAGTACAAGTACCTTGCGGACCGTCCGTTCTAGGGACCGGGCGCGCACGGTGTCTTTCGTGGGCGAGGAGAGCGCTCAGCGTCTCCCCGTGTGCTGAATGAAGTTCTGCAGGGGTTGGAGGGGCGCCCGTGCAGGACAGTTCGCGCGTCTCTTGTGCGTGTGTTGGTGTTCTCTCGGGGCGTGTTCGTGCGTTCGGGAGAGTACGGAGAGGTCTGGAGTGGTACCGATCTCTCCTTCCTCTCAGCAGAAGGTCCTGTTCGTTTTTGGAAAAAAGTACTCAGGTCACGTTTATCTTGTCGATTGCGTCGAGCGGGTGTGCGAGGCCTGGCGCATGCGCGCGCGAGTGGTGGAGTACGGGGATTTGACGCGCCTCTCGGCCTTGCCGCGCATGAAGGTTGTGCTCGAGGCCGTGCATGAAATGCGGCCTGATGCGGTTGTCAGTTTGGGATTGCCTGTAGGAGGTGGTAAGTACTTGCTCGCGGTAAAACGCGAGCGTGCGCAAACGCTTATCGTTTCTCTTTTGCCTGAGGAAGAGGTGCTTCCTATGCAGGCAGGTAGCGATATTCTCGTGGATTTCCAGGTAAAAGAAGATTCTCTAGAAGGAGTGGCGGAGGTTTCAAATACAGAAGCGGAGCTCCAGTCGCTCCTGCGTGCAGCATGTGAAATCGTGCGCAGAAGGGGTGTCGCGCGTCGAGCACATGCAAGTCCTCTGCAGGAGTTCAGAGGGGCATTTGCGAATGTCACTGATTCCCTTCGGGAACAGGGTGTTTTTTCCTCCGACTATGCTATGGAATGCTACGTAGACCCGGAGACGGGTGTGCGTGCCTACAATCATGTGTTGCTGTCAAAACGGGTAGAAACGTTCAGATTTGTGCGTTCGTATGGTGGCAGTCCGGGAAGGAGCGTACACGAAAGGGATAGAATGTGAATACGCTTGAGATGACTGCACCGGGAGTGATAGGGGGTCGGGAGTCGATTGCCTCATTGCATATGCTGTCTTGTGCGCGTTTGTTGCTGGTTTCCGATACGCACGGCAGCGCGGAGGCCTTGACCGCGGTGGTAGATCAGTTTGGTTCTTGTGCAGATGCCCTTCTTTTTGCAGGGGACGGGATTGGGGATGTGTTGTATCTCTGCCAAAGGGGACGACGTAATCGTGTGCTGAGGGAGCGTATTCCAGGTGTTATTTTTATGGTTGCAGGAAATTGTGATCGTGCTTCGCACATACCCTTATGTGGACGTATCCAGGTGGCAGATGTTACGCTCTTTCTAGCGCACGGTCACACCCATTCGGTGAATGTGAGCGATAGTGTGCTCGTTTCCCAAGCACTGCAGGCGTGTTGTAGTATTGCGGTGCATGGACATACCCACGTGCAAAGGGCGTGTGTAAGTAGCCGCGTGCTTATAATCAATCCGGGTAGTCTCGAGCATGCGCGAGGAAGCTCGCACGCAGGATTTGCTCTGTTGCACGTAATGAATAGCGCACACACACGCACGGTGTTCTACCGGACGCGGCGGCAGGGGCATAGATATCTTTTTGAGGAAACGGTGCCACGCGTGTAAACTGTAGGTAGTTCTTGAAAATAACGAAGAGTTGGTTGCATATGTCTTACCCGGCAGTGCGTTGCATGCGAGGTTCACACGGGTATCCAAAACGCGTGGTCGGCTGCTTTGTGCTCGCTGCACTCTCCTTTTGAAAGGCAGCGCGCCTTTTAAAATAGCGTTTGGTGCGAGGTGGAGAAGTGTGAGTCGCAGCCGTATGAAATTTTTATTACAATTGGGTTTGTGGGCCAGCGTATGAAGTGGGATTGGGCAGCGAATATTTTTTCTTTGCTTATGGGGAAAAGCTGGCAGCGGCAACGCGCACGCGCCTCTATGCTGCAGATGTCGTACGCTGATTGTGCTGTGTGTTTCGATCAGGGAATTGGAAGCTACATGGTGCACCGTACCGATATTGTATGGGTCGAGGCGCGCGCACTCCCTTCTCATATTTTCTCGATGATCTCGCAGCATGACGATTACAACTATTTTCCTGTGTGTGCTCGTACGATTGACGCAGTCGTGGGCTATTTTTCTGTGCAACGGTATGTGCGCGTATGTCTTGAAATGGAACGGAGCGCGGGAGCCTCTCGTGAGCAGGATGAGCAAGAGTCTGTTGCAAGCGCATTGCATGTTCACATGGAGGGTCGGCGGCACGCTCATGCAAAAGGACAGGGGGTGTGGATCGCAGATCCGGTGATAGCGCGTATAGTGCAGCAGCCGATTTTTGTACCTGAGGTAATAAGTGTGCGTAAGCTGTTGCATCTTTTTCAACAGATGCAGGCTCAGATGGCGTTTGTAATTGACGAGTACGGAGGGATTGAGGGAATGGTAACGCGTGATGAGTTGATTATGCGTTGCGTTCAGGAGTATGCGCGTGCCGACGGGATCAATAGTGAGGATTGTTTTCAGAACCCTGACGGTAGCTGGATCGTTAGCGGATGGATGAATTTAAACGAAATGTATCGTCTCGGGGTTCTGGCGCGGACGACGCGGCCACACACGGGTGTGCACACGATCGCCGGTTATGTGCTGAGCATACGCAATCGAATCCCGCGTGTAAAAGAACAGTTAAATGCGAACGGATGCCGATTTACTATCTTGAAAATGGACGGTAGGCGCATCGATCGGCTCCTGGTTGAGCGAGAGCACCCCGTCCCCTCTACGAGCGGGGAGGTCCCCTCAAAGGGAGGGGGAAAAGAGACGGGCGACCCGCTATCGTCCCCCCGCTTTGCCAAAAACAGAAAAAATGGGCCAGGTCTGAAATAGAGGAGCTCCTGGGCAATACTGGGATCGAACCAGTGACCCCAAGCGTGTCATGCTTGTACTCTAACCAGCTGAGCTAATTGCCCTAACGAAACCGGGGCCGAGCGTAACGGGAATGCGCCGGACGTGTCAAGCGCTCTTATGGGCGTGAAGCGGTTGCCTGACAGAACCAGTTTCTTTGTGTTACGATAAACGCATGGGACCTTCGCGCGCTCACGTGCACCGAATGGCGAAAAAACTGTTTAAGAAGATGCGCTTTACCCCGCGTACATCGGTTTCTGCCTTGCGTGCGGGGTATGATGACTTTTTTTATATGCCGTATGTGCCCAATGGGGTGGATGTTTCCTGTGAGGTATTGGCTAATATCGAAACAGATGTGTTGAGCCCGCGGTTCCTAATGGTTGGCCATGCAGTGTTGTACGCACATGGTGGATTTTTTATAAGTGGTTCTCCTATGGCTTCTCGTGCGCTCTGTGCATCTTTAGCGGATGAAGTCGGCGCGAAGTTTTATATTCCTGCATATCAGCTTGCGCCCGAGCATCCTTTTCCTGCTGCACTAGAAAATATGTATGATGCGTATGTAGCACTTATTGATCAGAAGAAATTTCGTCCTGAAGATATTATCTTCAGTGGGGATGGAGCAGGTGCAGGGTTGATGCTTGCACTGACGCACTATTTAAAACAGAAGGGGCTGGTGTGTCCGCGCGCTTTGGCGCTTATTTCTCCTTGGGTTGATTTAACTGAGGATCGGTTTGCAGGGGAGGGAGTTAAGAAGAAAGAACTCCTGTTGACGCGCGATATGTTCCGCTACTGTGCGTTGCAGTACACGTACGCGGATAATTTTCGCAATTCACTGGTTTCCCCCCTTTTTGGGAATTTTGGAGATTTCCCTCCGGTGTTTGTGCAATGTGGGGAGCAAGAGTTGTTCCACACAGACGCATGTGCGCTTGCGCAGATACTTGAAGGGGCGGGGGTACAAGTGACCCTAGACGTGTGGCCGGGGATGTGGCACCTGTTTCAGTCGATGGAAAGTGTGTCGCCGTGTGCGCACATAGCGGTTGCGCGTATGGGGGCGTGGGCGCATCGAATGCTGGAGTCTCCTGCTATTGCAGTGCAATCACTAGAGCTCAGATAAAGAAACGCACCGCGCGGTGGCGCACAGTTCCAATTCGTTCTGCGCTTATTGCGGTGCAGATGAGGGCGTTTAGGGTATCCAGCGTTGTGGCGATGCTTCCAACAAAAAATGCAGCAGGGCGGATGACAAGGTATCCGCTTCCAAAACCTCGTCCGTACCACGCGCATATTGACGCAAGCGCAATAAGGACCCCTCCTGTGGGAAAGCGTCCTAAGAAAATGGAGAGAAATGATGCAGCAGTTATAATCCACAGCGCATCGAAGAAGCCGATTCCCAAATGGGAATATGACTTTAATATTAGGGCAAAGCTCATCGTGATTGCGCACGCTGACCCGGCCCTGCCAAAGATCGAAAAGATAGAGAGCAGCACCGTTGCAGTTGTGCGTTGCACCCCTATACTTTCCTCTGCGTGATAGAGCAAGACAGGGAGCGTCGCGTGCACGTTTTGCGAAAAGAACGCCGTGCTCATTGGTGCCAATGCTGCATACAGTACTCGATACGGATTGACTTCAGGGCACATAATTTTAATAAGGGCAGGATAGAGCACGCTGCAGATAAAAATTGCTGTCAGTGTCAGTAGGATTACAAGGTCAGTGAACACCCCAGTAGAAAGGAGTGGTCGAAACCTAAACAGCCAGTGCGCAGAAAGTGCAATAAATCCAATAGACAGCATGTCTACGAAGAAGACCATCACGGTGTGTGCGACGCGCGTTAGTGACTCAAAAAGCGCGAGTACGGGTTTTGCCGCGACATGATCGACTGCGCAGCCGGCGCCGACGAAACTGGCAAATACGCAGAGAGGGAGAAGATAATCACCATTTGTGAATACTTCAAAACTACTTGCAGGGAACAATTGCAAAAAAAAGGTGCGGATTTGAAACCCTGGATTCTGCGGCGTGCCGGTGGCAAAAATGGGAATACGCGCAGGTCGGTACACGAGTACCGAGAATAGTCCTACCAAAGAAAGGCTAAATGCGGTGGCAACACATGCACCTATGCTGATAAGGGTAGTACGCAGGAGTAGGCGTTCTCGACGCATCTCAAAAATACTGACACTGAATCCAAAAAAAATAACTGGATAAAGCATGTAACTCCCAGCGGATACAACCAATTCTGAAATGGTCTGCATGAGCGGCGCGCTGAGCGTTTCTGGGATAGTGTAGGCTACCAGTGCACCAATGCAACTGCCGACAAAAAATTTGAGCCAAATTTTCATGCGGCGGAGTGTAAGTTAATCACTAAAAGGCTGTCAACGAGATGGCCTTTCCCCACCGTTTGCGATCTTCTTTGAAAAAGCATTGACAATAGATTGTTCCCCGAGGGCGTGCAATCAGATACAATCAGACCCGCGATGCTGTACCGTAAACCCATTACTGTCTGTCTTGCCTCCTGTTCTGTGCAAGAAACGCACGGTAGTGCGTGCGACGTTTCTTCCATAGCGTATGATTCACGCGCAGTGCGTGAGGGTTCGGTTTTTTTTGCGTTGCGTGGTACGCATGCGCACGGCGCGCAGTACATCCACGCAGCAATTGATGCCGGCGCCTGCGCAATTGTGCATGATTGTCCATTAGATACGTATGTCGTCGGCGTGTACTATGCTCGTGTACCAGATGCACGGTGTGCGCTTTCTAGTGCTGCTGCAGCTTTCTACGATTTTCCTACGCGTGCTTTGACAGTTATCGGGGTCACTGGCACGGAGGGTAAAAGCAGCACGGTTAGTTTCATTGCGCAGCTTTTGCGTTTATGTGGTAAACGAGTTGGTTTTATCTCTACTGTGGAGTATTCGTTAGGAGATGATATTCTCCCGAACGCAGAGCATCAAACCACACCGGAGTCGCTAACAGTACAGCGGCTCCTCGCTGAGATGCGGGAGCACAGCTGTGAATTTGCAGTAATTGAAGCGTCGTCCCACGGGCTTTCCACACGTACGGCACGTTTGCAGGATGTTGCATTTGATGTGGCAGTATGTATGAACGTACGCCATGAACATTTAGAATTTCATGGTTCGTTTGAACAATATCGCTTTGATAAAGCAAATGTATTTCGTGCGCTAGATGCGCATGATCACATAAAAGACGGACGGCGCGTTCCTTCTTTTGGAGTACTCTGGGCGGAAGACGCATCGGCTGTGTATTTTCGCGAAGCGACGCACAAACCCTGTTTTTTCTTTAAGAGAGGAACCGGCGCTGAGCAAAGGACAGCAGCCTGCCTGGAAAGGATGCCGTGTACCCTGCTATGGGTGCAAACACTTCCTCAGATATCTCAGGCCTTGCGATTAAGGTTTGTGTTGTCAACTGTTCAGGAACCTGCACAACCAGCACAGGACGGAGCACATGATGTATCGGTGCCGCTTGAAGGAGCTTTCAATGCCTGTAATATAGCAGCGTCTTTTCTTGTACTGCATGGATTGCTTGGTACGTCGCTTGCGGCTTTTGCACAGCACGTGCAGTACGTCCAGCCAATCCAGGGGAGAATGCAGCGTGTGGATATGGGACAGGATTTTGAGGTGCTCATTGACTATGCGCATACACCCTCTTCCTTCGAGGAGATTTTGCCACCGCTTGCAGCGCGTGTGCGCGCGCGTAAGAGGCGCATGTTGGTATTGTTCGGCTCGGCCGGGGAGCGGGACACGCAAAAGCGTGCAATGCAAGGCGCAATTGCCTCTCGTTATGCGCACGTAATTGTGCTCACAGATGAGGATCCGAGAGGAGAGGATCCAATGGGTATTCTGTGCATGATTGCGGCAGGTTGTGAGCACAAGAAATTGGGTAAAACCCTGTTTCTGATTCCGGATCGTGTCGCTGCTCTGCGGCACATATTCTCTCTTGCGCGTGCGCAGGACCTTGTGCTGCTGCTGGGTAAGGGGCATGAGCATTCAATTATTTATGCGCACACCGTGCAACCGTATGATGAAGAACGTACGGCGCGTGAATTATTACGTGCCAGCTTATCCTCTGACACCTTACTATCCTAGTTCGTCTGGATGCCGGTGTGCACATCGCGTAGCTTACAGGGTGGAAAGGTAGATACTCACTTTCCCCTGCATGTGCTACACTCCGTCGCCTGTGATGTGTGAGGAGATGCGGTGAATAAGCGAGACTTTCCCAGGATTCATTTTTATGATCAGGATTTTGTTGACATCTATGATCGCACGTGGGCTTGGATAAAGGAGTATTGGCTGTCTGCTTCGGGGGAGAAAAACACAAGCGAATCGTTTTTTGTGTTTCCAGAAAAAGACGGATTAATTATCAGTCAGCATGAAATCATATTTGCGTCCTTTTTCTTCGTGTATTCGAACCGGAACTATGACATCACGCAGTGTCTTGATTTTTTCTATGCAATGCAGGAGGAGTCCGGCGCTATTCGTTGGAAGTATCATCTTGCAAGCAAAGAGCCAGTTTTGCCTCGCGCCAATCCTGAGGGTATTGGCATGCCTCTTTTTGCCTGGGCAGAGTTTAATCTCTTTCATAAAACTGCAAATAAAAAACGAATTAAAGAGATCATGCCCGTGATGGTGCGCTATATGAAGTGGATTGAAACACAGTTTAGAAGGAGTAACGGACTCTATAGGGTTCCTCTTGCTGCTACGGAGATGGGAAACTCTCCACGTAAAAAAGCTGCCTATCTGGTAGATTTTAACTCTGCCTTGGCCGTGAGCGCTTTTTATCTTTCTGCACTCGGCGATATTATCAACGATAAGGAGCTGAGCTTTCAGTATAAGCGGGTATATTTTACCCTAAAGACACGTATTAATAATTTTATGTGGAACGCGAGTACTGGCTTTTACCACGACCTCGACGCTTCCGGGCAGCAGCTTCCGCATAAGACTATTGCTGGCTTCTGGCCTATGCTTGGGGAGATACCGAATGAAGACAAGGCAGAGCGCTTGGCAGAGCATCTGGTGAATCCTCACACGTTTGGGCTGGACCATCCGATTCCGAGTTTGTCTGCAGATGAAGCAGAGTTTGATGAGCGGGGGATGGGGTACCGCGGGAGCGTATTCCCTCCCTTGAACTTTGTGGTGATTAAGGGGTTGGAGCGATATCAACGCTGGGATCTTGCGCGGGAGTGTTCTATCCGTCATCTCTATTATGTGTTGGATGCTTTGCAATTGAACGATCAAACAAAGCGTGGGGTTCTGTGGGAAGCGTATCTGCCTACGCGTGAAGGTCCTGCACAATGGCCAGGGAAAGAAGGATTTCCGCGCAGGCAATATCTTGCGTACGCTGCGCTTTCTACTATCACGCTTATGATAGAAAACGTTATCGGTCTTTCCATCAGTTTGCCGCGCAAAACAGTGCACTGGATTATCCCTAACCTGGAGGTGATGGGCATTGAGAATTTGAGCTTGAAACGGAATCTCATTACGATTCTCTCTTCAAAAAGTGTGCGGGGGTGGGAAGTCTATATGGAAAGCGAGAAACTTTACTATTTTACCCTCAACATCCTTGGACAGAAAAAGAAGACGCTCCCAATCCCCTCGGGGAAATGCTCAATGCTCGTCGATAAGTTATAGTGCGATAAGAAATGTTTTACGGCGCGTGGGTGCTGCGCGACGTACTGCGTTTTCTCCAGTGGCGGAGAAAGTTCTGCTAGCCCTTAGTCCAGAGAAGATGGGATGCGGCTGAGGAGCTTAAGAAAGAAATCAAGTTCTGCACGTACACGGCAGAGGAAATTATATTCTAAATATTCTGCGCGCTCTCCATCGGGAAAATGCAAGTAGAGGTAGTCGCTTCTCCGTATGAGCGCGCGGATAACGTCTTGGTTAGAAGGTGTAGCCGTGGTGAGCATGTGCTTGAGCTGGAGCAACGCTGCGCGCTCTGTGGTCAATAGTTCTTTTACGCGTAGACAAAAGTCCTCTGCAGGTTTTTGAGAAAACGCAAAGGATATCTGTGCGTCTTGTGTGTGCAAAATGGGTACATGCGTTCTATGTCTGCGCGTACAGCAGTGGGTGATGATCTCACACGCCTGTGCGTGCGAGACTGTGTGTGATGTGGTAAGAGCAAGACCTTCTTGGTCTAGATCGTAAAGGTGCGGGTGCTCAGCGCAGAGGGTACGATAAGCGTGTGCATAGTGCACAAGGTTGGGGATACTTTGTACCGCGTATCTTTTCCCCTTAAGGGAGCGTATCCCTTCTGGGAACAGCGCACAGTCCGGATATAGGCTATGGAGGCGCGTTGTGCTGTGGTACAGTCTTTGTACTGGAGCACTTCCCCTCGCATGGGTAAATCCCTTGTTCCATGAAAAATTTAAACCGGTGTGAAAAATAGGAACTCCCTTTTTTCTCAATCGGAGTGCAAGTTGCAACGCGGCGAGTCCTACTGATCCACTAGGATGAATGGAAAGCGGCACGACGCCCGCATTCTGCGCACGTTTGATAAATGCGGCATGAGTGTACGGGGTGAAAAAGAAGTGTGTAGGCACGTTCGCTGCACGCACCGCACGGGGAAATGCGCTTAGATCCGCAAAGAGCGCAACGGTGCGCGGGAGTGTACCTATGAATGCTTGTTCAATCCAGAACTGTGATTCTAATAAGACAACTGCATCTGGAACAATGTCAGGTAACAGTGCGTTGCACGCCACATCTACGGCAAGTAAAAAGATGGTGTCCTTCATGCGGGCACAAAAAGAACGGCAGGCATCCAGCGCAGGACCGGCACCTACGATAAGGAGTGGTTTGTCTATACTCTGGGGAACAAGGTGGTGTATGTGCGAGGGATTTTGTAATTGCGTAATATAATTTGAGAATATATTGCGCGCATAATTCCTTCCTGAATGGATGAGTGTAATCTTATTGATCCAAAAGGTGTCGATGAGAGTGCGTATGTTTTGCTCGCTTTCGTCATAAAAATTCCGGTACTGCGCATATGCGCCGGATCCCGCAATTTTCAGTATCTGTTTGAAAGGGAAGCGGGTGAGACGCTCCACGGTATGCAGCACTTGGGTGATGTGTGTGGTGTATAACACGTACACATTCTGTGCGGTGATAAGCTGGCGCGGAGCGTGCTGCATAAAAAGGTGCATAAGCTGCAGGTCACATTCAAGACAGAGGAGAAATGAGGAAGGAGGCATACGAGTAAGAAGCGCACATAGGCCGTGGCCAAGCACTGGCGCGCAACAAAGTACAAGGGTATGCGGCTTGACCGCTAAGCGCGCCACGGCGCGCTCATGCGCATCCTGTGCGCGATACTTTGAGTAAAGGTAGGTGTTGCGGTAAAGAACGGTGAAGCCGTTTTGTGTCTTGATAAGACGCGGCGGGAGCGAGGGAACGTCGCCACGCACGCCAGCGACGTCAGATGTACCCATAGAAGGGAAACGCACTCACAGCCGCGCCACGCACAGGGCTAGCGCCGAAAGATATTGTCAAATGTATCCTTAAATGAGGGATGAGCCAGGATAGTATCTACGACCGATTCCTGTGCCCATGGCATCTTTGCCGTGTTTAGCAGCGCAAGCGGGTAGCCCGGGTACCAAGTGCGCACATGGTGTGCATAGCTGTCTCCGGTAGTAGCGAGCACTGATTCGTCCACTGACTTTTCCTCGTGTAACTGGAGCAGTACTACGGAACTATCAAGAATAAGTGGGTCAGACACCTGCCCGGGGAGAAGGGCGAACGCGGTGGAAAAAAATTTCTCGTCATATGCAATCCGCGCTAACGGGGGGTCGGACTGGCGCGGAAGGGCAGGGAGCACGTCGACATTTCCGAAATTAATGGGAAAGGAACGACTCGTATGCACGTCTAAGTTAAGGCTCTGTGCGGCGGCGGTGAATCCACCCTGTTTCGCCCGGGTGGAAAAGGTATGTGCTTCCTCCTCAAGGAAACGTTCGATGGTGCCCCGCTCCACACGAGCCATGTGTGCGAACACGCGCTCCCGCGTTGCTGCGTCACTAAAGTCCGGAGCGCTAGGTTCAGCGTCGGTGCGCACGATGGCAAAACCGCGCTCTATCTTCACTACAGGACTCAAGGCTCCCACCGCCGTGCGGAGCACCGTGTCCAAGTCCTGCGCGTCGGGAAAGAATTCGTTCACATCACTCCGATAGGAGTGGGTCATTTTTCCGGTAGCATCGGTACCAACTTTGGTGGAGCCAGTAGCGACAGCGTCTTCAAAAGACAATTCCCGTTTCTCTAGAGCGCGTGCCGTGCGGCGCGCGTCCTCTTCCGAGGAGTAGGTGAGCAAGGAAAGGTGATGCAGGGTAAAAAGGTGGGCATGCTCTTTCCCGTACGCGCTGACGCGTTCAGCGGGAAACCGCTCTTCGCCCAAAACGACGTAACGGAAGCTACGTTCCTTCTTCGCCATGTCCTGAACAAAGCGCAGTTCTCGGCTATTGAGCTTAAGGCCCCCGCGTCCTGTCTCTTTTCCAAAGAGGTGGTAAAGGTACTGATCGGAAAGGAGCGAGTCGCGCATCTTTTTGCGCTGAGAAAGCCGGACATGTTCAGGGGTGCCCTGATAGCGCTGCGGCGAGTAAGTACCGTCAGCGTCAGCGTAAAAGGAGAGCACCTCCCGATCTAGCAGCTCCTCGCTGAGGGTAAAGCCGCTTTGCTTTGTTTGCTCGGTTCCCGCAAGCTGGACAACCGCGGCGCGAAAGGCAGCACGTAAGACACGACGATCCATCCCCTCGCGTTCCTGAGCGTCCTTGGGGTACAAGTTATAGCGCTCCGCAGTCTGTGCAAGCGCAGAGTACTGCTGGGAAAAAAGACTATCAGGGGCATTGGTGAGCGCGACCCCTCCCCAGGAACCGAGTCGTACGTGGCCGTGCCCTCCCCCGCTGAGGGCAGGGAGAAACACGAACATGAGCGCCGCCACCGCCAACACCACGCAGCCGCCCGTCGAGGCAAGCGCCCCCCTGCCGAAGTAGAACGATTTCATGGACTGCGCAACTGTGGCACAGCGGAACTGCCCCTGTCAACACCCGCGCAGCGAGTGCCTCGGCTCAGATCCAGTAATCCGTATCACACGAGGATCAAGCAACTGCGTCGGTGTTCTGACGTACCGCGGTGATAAAGCCTGTGCGCCTGCAGAGATCGAAAAGGGATTGGTGAATGTGCACTTCGTGCACTTTTTTGTACCCGTCTCGGTCACGGCAAATGCGGATGATATACCCATCCTCTGTTTGACTTACGATGGAGCAATGTGAAGTCTCTCCCGGATCGCTTTTGATGCTGTACTGCTGCATAAATCCCCCGTCCCGATCTCGGCAGACTGTGGTATTTCGGTAAGAAATTTTATGCTTTTGTGTGTTCGCTTGCACTGTATTCCGGGAAAATGAGAACGCGCTGTCTTGCCTCCCTGATACCGGATATAATGTTTCCCTCGCGTGGCTTGGACGCGTGGAGGAGGATGTAGGGTATGTCAATCGTGCTGCAGGGAGTTGCCGCAGGTTCTGTGCTTTTTTCCCTTCTGTGCCCGGTACAGCAACTGAGCGTTCCTGCGCTGCTTGCTGCTCTTGCAGGAGCGGCATTCTCGTGTGTGCTGTGCGTCGCAACGTATGTGCTAACGGTGCGCCAGCGTGCTGGCGCTTTTGGCGTCGTGCGTAAATGCATTGAATACACACCCTTTGTGCTGATGGCGTGCTTTGTCCTCTCCCGCGCGTATGCGCCTACGGTGGCGATGCCGTGGTTAGATTCCCTTTTGGGGATGAGTTGGATGGTGCTGACTCTGTGTGTCTGTGCGCTGTTGTTTTGCCTGAGGAGGAAGTACGTACATCTCTTTTTTCCTCGTGGGGTTTCGGTGCACACGCCCCCTGCGTCTTCGGACGTGCGGAGTGTGTTGCCGGATATGCCAGTGAGAAGGAGGCGAGGAATCTTTGTCGTACTCGAATGGGTTGACGCGCTCACCCAGGCTGCGTGTTTCATGCTTTTGGTGAATTTGTTCGCGTTCCAGTTGTACGTTATCCCGAGCGAATCGATGGTCCCCAGCTTTATGGTCGGCGATAGACTCCTCGTGTTCAAGACCGCCTCAGGGCCTGTATTCCCGCTTTCTTCGTTTCGTTTGCCACGCTGGCGTACCTACAAGCGCGGAGACATCGTCGTTTTTTCCAATCCTCATTACCCTGACACTCCGCAGGATAAGCTCCGCGCCTTTTTAGCCCAATTAGTGTACATGCTCACCTTTACGCGCAAGAACATTAATGTGGATCCTGTCACCGGTGCGCCGAAAGCTGATCCTCTCGTCAAACGCATTGTTGCTCTGCCAGGGGAAAAAGTTATGCTCGTTGACGGTGTGCTCTATACGAAGACCAGGCATGATGCGCACTTCAAGCCTGTCGCACAAGACCGTACGTACGCCACGTGGGATTTGAATGCGTTGCCCGCACGCGATTTGGCGCGTGTTCAACGGGTCATATTTAATGCTGAGGAGCTCGCCGCCATCCATCTGGTAGAGCGCCTGCGCGCCCAGGTGGATTTTCGCGATTTAGCAGAGAAAACGCGCGCGTTGGTTGCCCAAGCGCACGCGTACGCGGGGGCGGCGTCACGCACCCGACAGGGCATTGGCGTGGCGCAACCGATAACGCACACATCTGACATTCCTGCTTTACCTCTGTTTGAAAAAGAAATGCGCGGGGCGCGGGAGATCACACAGCTCTTCGCCACCGTTGCAGACGTTGCCACGCATATCCGCGACACCTCCCAGGGGTTCGCCCACTTCGCTCACTTTGTGCAAAGCTGGATCCCATTTTGGGGGCAAGGAACGTATGGCTTGGACACGGGACAGGAAGGTCCGTCCCTGCACCGCGCAGGCCTCTCGCTCTACCAGATAAGATTTGCGCAGCTGAACGCGTTGGTGAAGTACACGTTCGCCCAGCTAGTGGTAAAAGGCCTCCAGGTGACAGCACACCGAACGTCGGAGGCTGGGCAGGACGAAACGCTCACTACACTTTTGCAGGACGCGGCCCGGTACATCTTTTTCCTGGGTGCGGCGCGTGGATTCAACATGGACGAATTCCCCGCTGGCGCCGAGCAGTACCTTCCAGAACACAACTACTTCATGATGGGAGACAACCGATTGAACTCTACTGATATGCGCCACGCGTACACCGAACACCTCGAGGCAATCGACGCGCACGACCCGTTCCCTATTTTCTTTAGCTCCAATGTTGCGCCCAAGTACATTCCCGATAGCCACATCCTCGGTGTGGCGTCGTTCCGATTCTGGCCGCCCTCCCGCATAGGCACCCCACAATAGGCTTAGGGGGAGCGGAGAGAAAGCTAAGAAAGGCGGAACCCGCCCAGGCGCGCAGCAGGCAGAAAGCCCGTACCCTCAGACAGGTCCCGTTACACAACAAGCGGGATAGGGAAGAGCCCTCGCTTACAAGGGCTCAGGAAAGACATCCCCTTATCGTGCGAAGCGCTCGCCGAATGCTTTACAGCTTGCCTGGGCTTCTTCACTGGGATCGTCGTACGCGATCTCCCCCTTCCCCTCGAAGACATCAGCGCCAGCCGCCTTACAACGCTCGACCCAGTTGACCATCCATTCGCCGCCTTCCCCTTCTCCAGCCCACTCATAGGATCCGAAAAGCGCAACTTTTTTCCCCGATAACCTTCCCTCAATAGAGGTAAAGAAGGGTTCAAACTCGCTTGACTCTAGCTCCTCAGAACCAGCTGCAGAGCAGCCAAAGGCGAAGCGGTCATAGGAATCAAAAGTACCAACGTCGAAGTCCATGACGCTAAAAAGGTCAGCTTTTGCACCACCGACATTCAAACCCTCTACGATGCAGCGAGCCATCGTTTCAGTGTGCCCAGTGCCACTCCAAAAAATGACAGCAACTTTTGCCACAAACTCCTCCTCGGGAACGTCACGCAGTGGGTGCACTCGCAAAATAGTGCAGCCACGACACGCGCACCCTGCCCGCGCAAGGGTAGGGGAAAGCTCTGTTGCTGTCAACCGCAGCCACAGCAGGATCCGGTGCCACCCTGGACACCGGTAGACTTGACGGGCCGACATTTTCCGGTACACTGGGGCCTGCGCGCCAACTTAGCTCACCTGGCAGAGCAGCACCCTCGTAACGTGCAGGTACCCGGTTCGAGCCCGGGAGTTGGCTTTCTGTTTGGCGTAGTTCCGCGCTGTGGGCCGGTAGGTGAGTCTTGGAAGAGGTGGGGGGGGGCGGGAACGGCGTGCTGTCCTGTTCCTACGCGTTTTTCCTCACTTCGGGTGGGGTGTTTTCCCTTTGAAGAACTGGGCAAACGGCTGGTATCGCGCGAAATCCTGTCCCGGCGCGGGGGATGTGCCCCGTGTCTTTGCGCGCTCAGGGGAGGTTTTCCCTTCAGGAGCCCGGGGACGGGGTGCTCTCCGTGAAGGTGTCGCCGTGTGATCCGCAGGTGCACGCTGCTCCTGCCTGAGACTGAGGGAAATACGTCTCCTTGCCTCGTCAAGCCCGATGATGGTGCAGGTGTACACGTCACCTACCTTCACTTTTTTGAGGGGGTTGGAAACAAAGTGGTCGCTCATCTGCGACACGTGCAGAAGCGCCGTTTCCTTTATTCCAATGTCCACAAAGGCCCCAAAGTCCACCACGTTTTTTACCTTTCCCTGTACGGTTGCCCCCACTTTTAAATCTGCAAAGGATATCAGACCTTGGCGCAGCACCGGTTTTGGATAATCCTCGCGCGGGTCACGATTAGGTTTTTGCAGCTCTGTAATGATATCTTCGACGGTTCGATCACTGACTGCGCATTGCGACTGCACCTGTGCCTTTTGCGCTGCGCTCACTGTACCGCCTGCGCGCAGTATATCAAAAATTATCTTTCCCGTTGCATAGTTTTCTGGGTGCACCCACGAGTTGTCCAGCGGGTTTGTGCTTTCGGGGATTTTTAAAAATCCTGCACATTGCTCAAAGGTTTTTTGTCCCATACCACTGACTGTTTTCAGTTGTTCGCGGCTAGTGAATATGCCGTAGGTGGCACGATGGTGCACGATCCTTTTTGCCAACGCGCTATTAACGCCAGATACGTGCTTTAAGAGAGATACGCTAGCCGTATTGAGATTAACTCCTACGCTATTGACTACAGCATCTACTACCGCGTGGAGCTCCTCAGATAGCTTTTTTTGATTAACATCGTGCTGATAGAGTCCCACCCCAATGGATTTCGGATCAATTTTTACCAGCTCTGCTAGAGGGTCTTGCAGCCTGCGTCCAATGGAGATTGCACCACGGATGGTCAGATCTAAGTCAGGGAACTCCTCTCGCGCAATATCTCCTGCTGAGTATACGGAAGCTCCGTCTTCCTCTACCACGGTGAATGCAACGGCAGAGTGTGTTTCGCTAATTATGGAGGCGATAAGCTCCTGCACTGCATGGGAGCCGGTGCCGTTCCCAACGGCTACGAGCTGAATGCGGTAGCGATCAAGCGCCTGCGTCAAAGCGGCGCGTGCATGGTCCGTGTTGTGCGGATATATGACAAAGGAGCCGAGATATTGGCCCGTTTCATCCAGTGCCGCACACTTAGTCCCTGTGCGGATGCCAGGGTCTATGCCGAGCACGCGCGTGCCCTTGACCGGCTGGGTCATGAGCAGATTCGTAAGATTTTCACTAAAAACGTTGATACCGTGTTGCTCTGCCGAAGCGGTAAGGTCTGCGCGTATCTCCCGCAGGACGGCAGGACTGAGCAGGCGCACCACGCCATCTGTAATGGCATCGCGATGATACCTGTTGTTGGGGTGCACCGCCTCTTGAACCTGCTCGACAGCGGCGTCTAAATCGACGGTGATTTTTACGTCAAGGATTCCCTCACGCTCCCCCCGATTGATGGCTAACACGCGGTGCGCCTTGATGTCGCGCACTGCCTCTGCGTAATCCCAATACATTTGGTAGACGGACGTGTGCGCAGCGTGCGCGTCCCCGATTCCGGTAGCCGTAACGACGCCTGCAGAAAGGTAAAAGGACTTCAGTGCGGCACGATTGGCGTTGCAGTGTGCGGTCTCCTCTGCGAGGATATCGCAGGCGCCTGCGATGGCGTCTTGAGCGCTGGAGACGGCACGATCAGAATCTGCAGCAGGAGCGACGAGCGCTGCGGCAGCGCGCTCGATTTCTGCCTGCGTGGCGCACTGCGTTTCTATCAAACGCGCAAGCGGCTCGAGTCCTTTTTCGATCGCCTGCATGCCGCGTGTCTTTTTCTTTTTTTTGAACGGAGCCCAGAGGTCCTCGAGTGCTGCAAGGGTAGGAGCGCTCCTGAGGTGCTCGTAGAGCGTGGGGGTGAGCATGCCTTCTTTGAAGACGGCGCGTATAATCTCGAGTCTGCGTGTTTCGCGTGCAAGGTGGGTGTGGAAGAGGCGTTCGCAGTCGCGGATGAGCACCTCATCGAGGCAGTGATGCGCTTCCTTCCGGTAGCGCGCAATGAAAGGAACCGTGCAGCCTTCTTTGAGGAGGGAACGCACGGCAGTAACCTGCGCGGTGCGGATGTGCAGTTCGCGCGCTACGCGTTCTGCGAGCTCGTCCTCTTGCACGCTGAGTGCGTCCACAAAGTCCTGGTCTAAAGTCATGAGGGGGAGTGTAACGCGTTTGGCTCTTTTTAGAGAAGCGCCGGCCTGCAACCGGCTCCGGCGCGGACCCTGGCGTGGCACCGGCCAGAGAAGGGCGAGTGGAGAATAGGGGAGTCGAACCCCTGACCTCTTGATTGCGAACCAAACGCTCTACCAGCTGAGCTAATTCCCCAGGACTGCTGGCTCCAGCTATACACCAAATATGCGCGTCCTGCAAGGGTGTTTCCTGCGGGTGTGATGCCCCTCGTGCACCCTGTTCCCTGGCGCACTGCGGCGCGGTGTAGCGCTCTAGGCGCGTCGGGGGGTGTTGTAGAATAGGCCGCATGAGCTATTCGTGGAAAGTGCGCGCGCTGTGCTGCGCAGGACTGTGTGTAGGTGCGGGGCTTCGTGCCCAGGAGGGCAGCGGAATTCGCGTGCGCGGTATGCCGGAACACGCGCAGGTGACCGTAAACGGATATCTGTGCGCAACACCAGAGGAAATGGTGCTCACCCCTGGTGAGTGTGAGGTAACCGTCTGTGCCTTTGGATATACCAAAAAGACGCTCCAGGTAGTGGTTGAGGAAGGCTCGTTCACGGTGGTGGATGGCCGTCTGGATACGGCGCGTTTGGAGCTCACGGATGTGACTGCGCAGAGGGCGCACTTTAATCCGCGGGATCCGGCGGGACTGAACACGGAGTACGTCACGTTCCGGGTGACAAAATCTGCAAAGTGTACGGTAACGGTAAAGGATGCCGAAGGAAAGGTGGTGTGCGAGGAGCCGGTGGAGTTAGTTGAGCTGGGGTTGAACGTGGGGGGAATATTCGGGGGCAGTAATAAGAACAGCGAGGATGTTAGCGTTAGCGCAAAGGTAGCGTTCGAAGGGAACGTTACGAGCGACCCGGCTATGGGCCAGCTCTATGCCTCAGCGCTGTGTTTGTACCGCATCGTGCACAACAACGATAGCAGCGGCGCAAACAAGTGCTTCATGCGGAAGGGTTTGACGTTTGCGACCACCTGTGCGTACGGCATTAAGGGATTCACCGTCGCGCTCTCCGGAGAACTGGGTGCCAGTTCAGAGACGGGGATAAAAAAGCCGGACTTCTCAACCGATGTCGGCCTGTCGCTCAAGTACCAAAACAAAATATGCTCCATTGCCACGTACAGCAAGTGCGGAACCACCACGGGGAGCAATAGTGACGGAGCGAACAGTGTGGCGGGTGTGTCGGTGCACTGCGTGCTGCCTGCAAGTCTCGTGATGGGCTTGGAGAACAACTACGCCTTCAAAGGTACCTCTTACGAGGGCTGGGAGCTACGCGCTTCCATTGGGTACGTTATCAACACGAAGCTGAGAGTCGGGCGACCATAGCGGGGCAGGGTACCAGCCTGCTGCGATCGCGCGGGCAAGTGCCGCCGTCACGCGTGCGCGGTCCTGCGGGTACGTCATACCAAACCAGCGCGCGCTGCTGGGGTAGCAGCGCACCGTTCCTTTTCCCTGTGCAATGAGGCTGTTTACCGCCGCGGGCAAAAGGTATTCCCGCTCGTGCTGCGGCGCGCGGCGCGCTTCTTGCACGAATGTCTGCCAGCACGCTGCGAGGTGTTCGAACACGCGCGGAGTGAAGCCAAAAAAGTTCATAGACGCTACTTCCTGCCCGGTGAGTGTGCAGGGCGCGCGTGCCGCGTGTGGCGGGCAGTCTTCCGCGCGCTGTGCGGTAATGACCCGTCTGCCGCCGTGCGCGTGCCAGCCGATGTGCGTGTGTTCGTGTATGGCACGCACCAGGCGTCCTGCGGCGGGGACTGCGGGGGTGGGGGGAGAGACTGCGGCGTCAGCGTCCGCAAAGGTGCAGATACCGCGCGAAACGCCACCGGTTTCGCTGAGCGTGTGCACAAGGGGGTAGCCGACCATGGCGTGGCGTGTCGAGTCCAGCCCCTGCGCGGCAAGGTGCGCGGCAAGCGTTTTGTACGCGTCGCGTCCGTAGTAGTCATCAGCGTTGATAACCGCAAACGGTGCAGTCAGCTGTGTGCGTGCGCACAGCAACGCGTGCGCCGTCCCCCACGGCGTGCGCCGCGCAGGATGCGGCAGAGCGGCGCCGTGTGCCCCTGCTTCCTGTGCAGAGAGGGACTGAAACACGTACTGCGCATCGCAGTGCTGCGCGAGGTGGTCAAACAGGCGCGTGCGAAAGTCGCGCTCTATATCATGCCGAATAATACACAACACGCGGGAAAACCCGGCGCGCAGCGCATCGTACACGGCGTAGTCCACCAGCGTTTCGCCGTGCGGACCGACTGCGGCAATCTGCTTGACACTTCCGTAGCGGCTGCCGAGACCTGCAGCCAGAATAACTAGCGTGAGCGTTTCGCTCATAGAAGTCTTCTAGCAAAACGGAGCACGCCCCCGGCGCCATCCCCGGGAAAGCGTAAGAGACGCACGGTGCACTTATGAGCGCGCACGCAAGGCCGCCATCGTAACGTAGTTGTACGGCTTGTTAAAATGCGGCAGAAAGAACATGTCCAGCAGTTTTAACTTATCAATGGTCACCCGCTCCTGGATTGCAAGAGAGAACAGGTGAATACCCATCGACATGTCGTGCCGTGACGCCATTTGAGCGCCCACAATCACCCGCGTTTTTTTATCAAACACAATCCGGATTTTCACCGGGTGATTGTCCACTTCCATAAAGGCGGGTAACTGTGAGTCTTCAAAATCCGTTACCTCCACCTCAAGTCCCATGCGCGCGGCGCGCTCCTGCGTCACTCCTGTGGACACCATTTTTAAGTCGTATATGTTGATACCGTTGGAGCCCTGCACCCCAATGCCTTCAAGTGGGAATCCTGCAGCGTTGTGCGCCGCAACGATACCGCTGCGCATCGCATTGGTTGCAAGCGCAATGTAAGAAGTTTGTCCGAGCGAATTGTCAAACACCGTTGCACAATCGCCAATTGCGTACACGTCTTTCACACTTGTTTCTTGTTTTAAATCTACCGCATACGCGCCATTGGCAAAGGTTCGCACCTCGTTCTTTCCCAGTGCAGTATTGGGGCTAAAGCCAATGCACACCATAACCATGTCTGCGGGGTACTCACCCTTATCTGTCACCACTGCCACTACCTTTCCATTGCTGCCACGGAGTTTTTGCACTTTCTGGCCAAACGCAAGGGTGATGTGATGGCTGCGCAAGTTCTCATCCATGAGTGCACGGAAGGATGCGTCGTAATAATTGGAAAGACTAGAGTCCATCGCATCGATGAGCGTTACCTTTTTTTGGTGGCGCTCAAACGCCTCTGCAAGCTCCACGCCAATGTACCCGGCACCGATAACGGCAATATTCTTAATGGAAGGCTGCTCGAGTTTTTTAATCACCGCTTCAGCATCCTGAAATAGCTTAATGCGCTGAACATTCTCCAAATCCATGCCGTCGATTTTAGGAATGATAGGCAGAGAACCGGTTGCAATAATAAGCTTGTCGTAGGACTCTGCGATTGCAGAACCGTCTCGTGCAGTCCCGTACACCTTTTTTGAGGCAAAATCGATACGGGTGATATCGCTTTCCATGGAAACGCGTGCACCCTTTTTTTCCAATTGTTCTTTATTTGCGTAGAATAGACCCTCCGATCCACGGATTTGTCCGCCAATCCAAAGAGCCATGCCGCAACCAAGGAAGCTAATATTATTGTTACGGTCAAAGACTACCACTTCATTCGTGGTGGTAAGGTCTGTGAGGCAATTGACACAGGCGGTTCCTGCGTGGTTCGCTCCGATAATGACGATCTTCACGGCGTCCTCCTTACGTTTGGCATTGTAGTTCAGGGAAAAGATTTTTGTACAGGCGCCTGAAAACAGCCGCGGTTGTTTTGTTCCCAAACGCGATAACTGGGAGAATGTTATTCCTGCGGTGCAGGTGGTTTTTCTTCAAAAATGAGCGCGTGGAGCGCGCGAACCCGGTCTGAGTCTTCTTTTTGCACGAGGATATTCCACTGCGTTGCCGCTTGCTGTCTATCCTGCATGGTTAGATACAGATGAATCAACTCAATGCGCACCTCAGTACATTGGGGCCACAGGGTGCACGCCTCTTGGAGCGTAAGCTCTGCACGGGGAAAATCACCAAGTTGAGCAGCAACGAGTGCAATCAGCGTATACACATGCGCAGTAAGTTGTATATCTAACGCCTTCACCAGTAAGGCGTCCGCTTCATGGAGTAAATGCAGTTTGATGCTGTTTTCTGCTTTGTGCACGAGCATCTGCACGTTCTGCGGCTCCTCCCGGAGCGCTTTGTCGTACCACGGCGCTGCGTGTTCATAGCATCCGTCGGCGTAAAAGGCGTTGGCAAGAAGATGAAAAGCCTGACCACGTTGCGCAATCACCGCCGCGTCTGCGCGCTGCGTTTCCACTTCAAACAGGGGAACACAGCACGCTAGCGCACCGCGCTGGCGCTGTAGTTCTATATAATTTTCCAACACTACGAGTTCGTGCGGTAACAGCGCACGCGCGCGTTGTAAAGACTGCGCTGCAGCGTCGAAGTTTTGCTCGCGCAGAGCCTTTTGCGCACACAGGTTATGCAGCCAGCCGTTATCCGGATCGAGTGCCAGGGCGCGCGCAAGAGGCTCGTCACAATCTTTTTCGCTTAAAAAAAGAGATTCAGCGTATTTAAAGTGGTAGAGCGCACAGTCCGGCGCAAGTGCACAGGCTCTTTGAAATGCATCACGTGCGCGCTGTTCGCACGCTGCTGCAGCAGGAGCGTCGTGTTCGTGCGTGCCCTGCGCTTCTCTCAAAAGCAGGCCATATAAGTACCAGACGGTAGCATCAGCGCTCCCTGCGCGGCAGAGTGCGTCAAACTGCGTGTGTGCCTGACGGTGCCGTCCTGTTGCATAATACAATTTGCCTGCGATACTGCGAACTTCTGTACGCTCAGGATCAAGACGGCGAAGTGCGAGTACCACGCGTTCTAAATCAGCGTAGGATTCCTGTGCTAAAAAAAGCCGCGCCGCATGTAAATACGCCTGAATTGCTTGCTCCTTTTCCCCCAGTAGGGAAAGCTCCTGCGCCGCATGCAGCGCAAAGAGTCCCTGGTGAGGGTCCAAACGAAATGCACGCTGATACGCAGCAGCAGCGTCCTCGTGTCTATTTTGTGCAAGTGCAAGGTGACCGCATAGATTGGAAAGAAATGCATCGCGCTCGGCTACGACACGGTGTGTGGCAAGGAGGTGCGCGAGTTTCTCGTATGCGTTTTGTTGGTACAGCGCACCTCCTAAGGCGAGAAGTGCCCGCATACAGTGAGGGTCTTGCACAAGCGCTGCGTTAAACGCTTCTTCTGCCTCATCATAGAGGTGCTGGGCACACGCGATGTCTCCTGCAAGAAGATACTCGCGTAAACCAAAGGTACATTTGGCTTTTAGTTTTTTCATCTCTGCACGAGCGCACGCTGCGCGTCCCATAGCGTACAGGGATTCTGCGAGACGCAGGTGCGCGCTTGCAGGGATACGCGCAGGTTCGTTGGCGCGCAAGCATGCAGTTTCAACCATGAAAGGTTGCGATTCCAGACTGAATGCTGAAAGTTCAAAAGAACGATGCGCATGGACACCCCAGTTCTGGGCAGCAAAACAAACTTTCCCTGCCGCTTGTATCGTGTCATCTTCAATTTGCGCAATCCACTGATCATCTACACAAAGAGTAAAGCTTGTGCCAACTGCAATGAGGCTCAACACGCGCACTTCATCGCTGGCGCCAGTGTCAGTCCATCCGAGCAGGGGGAGGGGGGTGTTGTTGACTACCGCGTCCAGACGCAGCCATCCACCGTCTGAAACAAGAAGCGCGTAAAAGGTGCTCTCATTCAGATAACGAAACAAGAGCCCTGCGGCGCAGGTACCTGCTCGCTCGGGCACCGCCTCGCCCATTGCGCTCGGGTCGACGGCAACTGCCTCCGGAAGACAGGCAGGCCGAGAGGTCGAATCAAGAGAAGCAGGTACTTCTGGCTGTTCTGAATTAGGCAGCGCACGCGCCTCGCCTGGAGGGTGAGTACCCGGGAGAAAGCGGATGCGCGCAGTAAGCACGCAGTCCTTATAACGAAAGACGGGGTTAGCACTCCACGCATAGAGGAACTTACGTCTGAGGTGGAGCGTTAACCCATGCGCGCCACGTGCAGTCTCATAGCCGTCCCCTGCCTCCGCGTGCCAGCGTGCATGTTCCGTAGAAGAAAAGTCAGCGCGCCAAAACTCAGACACAATTTCTTCATAATCTACAGGAGGTGTTACACGCCTTTTCAAGAACTTTGCTTTGAAATATTGAAAATACAGGCGCG
Organism: Treponema pallidum subsp. pallidum str. Nichols; assembly: GCF_000410535.2. Taxonomy (NCBI): domain Bacteria; kingdom Pseudomonadati; phylum Spirochaetota; class Spirochaetia; order Treponematales; family Treponemataceae; genus Treponema; species Treponema pallidum. The sequence goes on along the minus strand of NC_021490.2, from coordinate 998,337 downwards.
CACGTCCCACGCCCAAACTCTACGCTAATTTTCCCCAAAGTAAAAGGGGAAGGGTGAGTCACAAGACAGCACACAGGTGATCACAGGGAGTGCGCGTCTCCGGTTAGGGAAATAAGAAATGTGGTATGCTCCGCCTGTACGTTTGGACTATGGTGCAGAGGATAGGAAAAGATGCAACTGTACACTCCTGCGCCTATCTGGTACCCTCTGGCATAGTTTTTACCTAAGGAGCATTTCAATGGCATTACTTGACATAAGTAGCGGGAACGTCCGCAAGACTATCGAGACCAACCCTCTGGTCATTGTGGACTTCTGGGCTCCCTGGTGCGGTTCGTGCAAAATGCTCGGTCCTGTTCTGGAGGAGGTAGAAAGCGAAGTCGGCAGCGGTGTTGTTATTGGAAAACTGAATGTCGATGACGACCAAGATCTCGCCGTTGAGTTCAATGTGGCGAGCATCCCCACGCTTATTGTTTTTAAAGACGGGAAAGAAGTCGATCGTTCCATAGGCTTCGTTGATAAGTCAAAAATTCTCACGCTCATCCAGAAGAACGCCTAAGGATATTTCTTTCGTACGGAGTGTGCTACCAGCTCATCAGCAAAGCGATGCAGCCGGTGCCTAGGGGAACAGTTATATTGTCGTAGTCTTTGCAGGGGAGCAGTTCGATGAGCGCCGCGCAGACTCCGAGCCCCCAGCTGCGCGCGCCGGAGGCTCCCAGCGCGTGCACACTCAGTGCCGTTGCTATGCAGCACACGGCACTGCCTACGGGTGTTTTCCCCTGCACGGAAAAGAGCGTCGTGGTCCTTCCCCTTCTGCGTCCGGGGGAATCAGCGGAATTTTTGAAGCGCAAGAAAGTGTATACAGTACCGGCGAGGCTTGCGCATCCGTCTCCGAAAGCGAGGGCGCAAATGGCGGCTGCTGCGATAGGTGGGGGAAAGAGAAGGATCGCGCTTGAAACACCGATTGCAAGGGTGAGTGGCCCTCGCACAAGAGAACGTTCGTGTTTGTCCCGGTCTCGGGCCGCCGCTCGGGTGAGGAGTGAGACAAGTGGCAATGTTTTTCCACGCAGTCTCCACCGCTCGGCAACATAATAGCCAACGCCGAGCGTGCCAATGGCGCCGAGCGTAAGGGGTTTGCTCCATGCCGCAAGCACAATGCTCAGTGCTGACGACAGGTGTATGCCCTTTCTGAGGCATTCGCTTGCAAGGCGTGCGTGCATGCTTTCTACGTGAGCGGCGCGGCGAGTACGTGCGGCTGGGTTAGCGCCGGCCTGTACGGCCCCGATCCTGGCTGGATGCTCGCCCCGCCGGCAGGGGGCGGCTGTCTGCAAGGTGTTGTTCTGGTCCTCAGCGTCCACCGGCTTCCGTCTTTTCACAGGGGCCAGCGCAGTACTACGCGCGCTACATTGAAAAATACGAAGAGACTGGTAGTATCTACGATTGTGGTGATCAGCGGTCCTGCCATGATGGCGGGGTCTAAGCAGAGCTTTTTAGCAAGAATAGGAAGGAGCCCTCCGGTCAGCTTTGCCGCTACTACGGTAATCATCAGTGTTATTCCCACGCTCCCACATAGGGCAAGCGGCTTGCCATTTATGAAGTACGTTTTCGCCAGGCTTGTTGTGCCTAGAATGCCGCCAACTGCCAGCGCAACTCGCAGCTCTTTGTACAGCACCCGGAGCCAATCGTGTAGCTGAATCTCACCCGTTGCAAGGCCTCGGATAATAAGCGTAGAAGACTGACTGCCTGAATTCCCCCCGGTGTCCATGAGCATAGGGATAAACGTGGTAAGCGCGGTGGCAGTCACCAACAAATCCTCGTATCCGGCGATGAGATTTCCCGTGAACGTTTCAGACACCATAAGAAGTAGTAGCCAGCCGATACGGTGTTTCACTAGGGTGAAGACCTCAGTTTCCAGGTATGCTTCATCTGAAGGCTGCATGGCCGCCATGATCTGGAAATCCTCGGTAACTTCCTGCTGCATCACGTCCATGATGTCATCGACGGTGATAATGCCAATGAGCCGTCTTTCAGTATCCACCACAGGGAGTGCAAGGAAGCCATATTTTTTAAACACCGCCGCGACTGCTTCTTGATCATCATGGGTGTGTACAAAGATGCAGTCACGTTCACACAGATTCTCAATCAACAGATCTCCCTGACTAAGCACGAGCTTTTTTAAAGAAATGACACCGTGCAAAAACCGGTTTTGGTCAATGACATAGCACGTGTACACGGTTTCTTTTTTTAATCCGGTTTCCCTAATGCAGCAGAGGGCATCGTGCACGGTCATCTGCTTCTCTAAGTCTACATATTCAGTTGTCATGAGGCTTCCTGCAGAATCCTCTGGATATTTTAAAAGTTGATTGATAACTTGACGTTCTGTTTCACCCGTTTGTGCGAGAATGCGTTTCACAGCATTTGCAGGCATTTCTTCTACCAAATCGACTATATCATCCATGGCGAGTTCTGCAAGAATAGGTGCAAGCTCTCTGTCTGTAATGGTGGCGAGAAAAGCAGATTGTTTGCTGCTTGAAAGCTGCGCAAACACATTTGCAGCGAGGTTCTTGGGCAGCATTCTAAATAGCAACAACGCCTGTGCAGGTGATTGCATGTCCAAGACATGCGCGACGTCCACCTCGTTCATCTCGTTTAGATTTGCAATAAGTGGTACGTAACGCTTGTGCTCGAGAAGCGTCTGGATTTTTTCAAAGTTCTCGTTCATAGCCAATTCCCACGCGGAGCTTCCGGAGTATACGTGAGTTCACCTCTGTTCTTCCATAGGTGCACGTCCCGCACGAAAGTGACTGCTCCTGCTCCCAAAGGCCTGGCGCCACCTAGGCAAAACGCACAAAAGCAGAGAGGGAGCGAGAGACGCGTTCGTTCAGGCAGATCAATCGATGGAGTTCAAAATTCGAGTGAGCCTGTTTTTATCGTATAGATCCATAGGTCTGCCCTCTGCAAAACGGCGCGCCTCATCAGTAAAAGCACCGGCGGTCATGCAAATGCCCTTGCCAGCTTTTAGCTCTCTGATACGTCCATGCAGATCGCGCAAAACGAGTTCCCCTACTGACCCCTGAGAGCGAAAAAAACGGAACAATACGAGGTCGGCCCACTTTGGCGTGTCAATTTCAGAAACTATATCTGTGTGAGTATTCAGAACCGATATGTCCAAAATCTTTACCCGCGCGTGCGGAAAGTACTTTGATACCACCTTTCTGCATAATCCAATGAACTCACTCTGAGCCGCTATCATGTACAGGTGTAAGTTTCTATTCTGATTTAATTCCTGATAGTACGTAATGAGCGCCGTGACATCCCGGTACTCAGGGTTAAGCTGGTGAATCTCTCTAAGCATAACCAGGGCTCTTCCCAGGTTCTGGGTTTTTATCAGTGTCTGCGCGAGACGATAACGCAGCTCGTTTGCAACGTCTGAGGGTATATTGTCATGCTTCAACCCAATTTCAAAATCCTCTGCAGCGTCCTCCAGCTGGTTCAGCTTTGTCTTAATGGTCCCTGCATACAACGCAGCCCGCGGCCCAACGAGAGGATCAACCCTCAGATGATTGAAGATTTTCAATGCACGGTCGTGTGCATTCGCCTCATAGAAGCACTCTCCCATTACGAACAATGTTTCTTTGTCTTCAGGTTGGAGGTCCAGCGCCTTCTTCAGATAGGGAAGGGCTTCCTGATACTTTTGCAGTTTTTGAAACGTGTAACCGAGCAGCTGCGCTGCAGGTGCACTATCCGGTTGCGATGTTAGCGCTCTTCTCAAAAGAGGAACGACCTGCTCATACTGCCGGTCGAGGTAATAGACCCTTCCCAGGTTGTAGTTTACTTCAAAATGGTGGGAGTCGATGCCTTGCGCAAGGAGCAGTCCCTTCTTTGCCTCCGCGTACTTTTCTGTTTTTACGCCGCAAATCCCGTACCGGAGTAGGATCTCAAACTGCTCCATCTGTGAGCTCGAGCTGCTGCGCTCCACGAGTGTCGCGTACATCGCGAAGGCTTTTTCCCACTCCTGATCCTGGTAGTGTATGTCCCCCAGTACCGAAAGACCCCGAATGTCATACGGGTCCTGCGCAAGCCGTCTAGATGCTTCCCTCATGAGAGACTCTTTGTCTTTTCTTCTGCTTGAACGCGTCCCCACCTTGCTCGCTACCGTGGCAACAAGCATGATACTCGAGAGCGCAAGCATAACGACAAAGAAGACGATAACGGCAGAACTCACTCGGCGCAGTGTGCTAACAAATCATTCAGCTGTCAATAGACTCTGCAATGTGCCGGTAGGCTGGAAACAGAACTTAAGAAACCTGACTGCATATCTTTGCAACACCTGCGCGCCACTCCAGCAGTGTATTTTTTGTTTCCCACTCAATGAGCCGAACAATACTAAAGCAGGTGGTACTCGCTGGGTTGGGAAAAACAATAACTGCAAATTTCCCTTGGCCAACATACACGACATGTTCGTGCGCAGCCAAACACTCAGACTCCCTTAAAAAACTGAGCACACAGTCAAAATGAACTGGTCGACCGGAATCCTTGTCACCAAGAGCTACGGGAAGATCTTTGATAACCTCTTTGCAACGCGGACACACATACTCGCAAAACTCCAGCTTTGGCGAAAAAACATCACGCCTCGGCGTGCGCTTCCTTTTTCTTCTACGGCCGCTTGACTGAACGTCAGTCACACTCTATTCCTCTCATTGACAATAACCGCTTACTGAGAATGAGCGCGAGCCTTTGAATAGCCCCCTCAATATAGGACTGATCTTGAATCTTCTTTTCCAGTTCGTGAATTGTTTCAGAGCAAAACACCCTGCGGGAACTTCGTCTTCCTCGAGAAGGAAAAACGGAACCTTTCATACCAAATCCTCAAAGGCATGTGGCAAGTGCACGATGTCCACATCCTGCCTTCGAAAAGGATCGGACCGCAGCACGATGACGTCAAAGCGCGCACACATGTGGTTGTATTCTCGAGCGCTGGCAAGAAAATGTTTAGCGGTTTCACAGATCCTTTTCTGCTTGCGCTTTCCAACAATAATTGCTAAGTCGGCGTAACTGGTACACCGTAGCGTCTTCACTTCTACGAATACTATTGTGTCATCCTGCTGCGCAATAATATCAATTTCACCTGTTGCTCTGCGCCAGTTTCGTGTGATGATAATATATCCGCGCGTCGCTAGCCAGCGCGCCGCATACGCCTCTCCAAATGCACCGAGTAACTTATTGTGCTTTGGCATAACTCCACGGACTCACTTCTCCTACAATGTAATTCGTTTTATTGACCGCTAAATCAATGAACTCACCGCTGTCGTCAGGATGGGTTACGTCGTGCTCGTCGATAACTATTCTTAAACACGGACGCAACGGCGCCGTGGCCGTGGTCTTTACCACGCGCGCAACTGCTGAGTTATTCAGGAGCACCAACGACCCAATGGGGTAAATACCGACGCTTTGAATCATTGCCTTGATTACGTCTGGATCAAAGCGACGTGCGTTGTCAGCAAGTAAGCTTTTCATTGCTTGATAGCCACTGAACGGTTTGCGATACGACTTTGGCGCAAGCATTGCAGCAAAGTTATCAGTAACTGCAAGAATCCTCGCACCGATGGTAATTTTGTTTCCAGAAAGAGACTGGGGATACCCTTTTCCATTCCAGTGTTCATGGTGCTGGAGTACACTCAGTCCAACCGAGTTCGGGTATTTGAGCGTGTTTACGATGTAGGAATGTGCGTAAATGGTGTGCGCGTCAACTGCCTGCTGTTCTTGAAAATGCAATCTCCCCGACTTCTTCAAGATGTCGGCAGGAACATGCTGCATACCGATATCGTGCAGGAGTGAGGCAACGACCAAATCAAATATATCTTTTTCAGAAAAACCCAAATGCTGCGCAACGATAATGGAAAAGATAGCCGTATCTACTGCAGGTTTTGCAAATCGAAATCCTTCGATTTTGTATGACAGCACTAAACTGACAAACCCGAGTGTATTTGCTCGAACTAATTCTGAAAGGCGCTTTGCAAGCATGTCCGCAGGGCGCGCAGGAAGTGTCGTGTGCGCATTCATCTTGGCAAAAAGCATGTTCAATTCCTGAATAAAGCCAACGTATTCTTCATGATAGTGGGGATTGATACACACCTTAGGAAGGAGTTCACAAATATCCTTCAGGATATCTTGAGTACGGAGTTCTCCGGTGGAAACGATATCGTCTTCAGGATCAAGCAGTTCTTCTGCTGCAAGCTCTTCAAATTCTGCTAATTCCTCCACGGTAGAAGAGGGAACTGACTCCCCTTCAGCCAGCACCCTACCTGCGGTCACAACGTAGGGAATATTCCAATCCTGGAGCACCGTCAGCTCTCGAGTGCTTACCGGCTCCCCTTCCCTGAGGAGGAGGTTTTCTCCGTCGTCGAAGAACACGGGCTCGGAAAAACACATTCCTTCTTGCAGTTCAGATACATCGATTTTTTGTGACATGGACCTGTACCTCTTTACCCGCCTTATCTTCGGCATCGGTGCGCACGGGTTAATACCACGTCTTATGCACACACAGCGGTAACGTTACTGTTGTGTGTACAAAAAGGCAAAGATTGCAGAGACAACCTGATAGGTTTCCGGTGGGATACACGCACCTATCCTGTGCTCAGACAGAACACGCGCCAGAAGTTCGTCTTGCACCAAGGCGATATCAAACTTTTTTGCAATTTCAACAATTTTTTCTGCAATGGCGCCCGTGCCCGAAGCGACAATAATGGGCGCCTTATCTCCCGTTGCATAGGAGAGCGCAACCGAGCACGCACGCTTTCTTTTCATGGTGGCGGTAGTGTGCGTCTGCTATACAGAAACGTCAATCCCTTTGAAGGGGACCGCATCGTTTGCCGAGTCTGCATGCGCACCATACCGTACGGATAAAAAATCAATGCCGCGTTCGCGAAGGAGGGCACACAGGCGTGCAACTGTTTTTTTCTGCGCTGTGCGCGACAGTTCCCGTGCCGCGTGTCTTTGCACCGTGAGTACGTTATTCTGCACGCAGAAGACCCATTCTCCTGCAGTGTTACACGCACGTACGCGCAGCTGGGTGCATGTTTTTTTGTGGAGGTGTAATAACAGCGAGAGAGTGCCGCGCCACACGGTGTGCGCGCCGCGCCGCTCAAAGGGTACAAGAAGCCAGTGGAGTGCTGAGTGATATGTGTGGTTAACGAGCGCAAAGAGATCTCGCTCCGTGTCAGAGTCTGTGTATGCGCCTGATTCCCCAAGAAAGGTGCTCAGCATACGGCGGAGCATCGCTGCATCAACGGGAATGTTTCGGTCGCCTAAGATACTCGCAAGGAACGCGGCGTGTGCTCTTTTTTGCTCAGGAAACTTTTTTAGCAAAAGCGCAAAGCGCTCAATGAGCTGCGGCTGCAGCGGCACACACAGGGATGTATGCGCGTGGATAAGCGCTGCAGCTTCAGGAGAGAAAGAAACACCCCAGCGCTGCAAAAAATGCGCCGACATATCCTCAGCAGATGGAGGAGTGCTCGTGCACTGCGGGTGCAGGAACACCGTACCCGCGCGGATAGACGCGCGCAGAAACAGGACTGCGCCTTTGTGCATAGGCTGCGGTACACGCGCGCGCACCCGTTCACCGTTAATGGCGACAAGCGCACGGCCGGCGTGCGTGCTGCTGAGAATGCGGACGCACACGAGCGCCCCTTCAGTAAGGGAAACCGTGCGCGGCACTTCGGTGAGTACTACCCGAACAGCTCCGTTCACGCGCTGGGCGACGGCTTTTTAACAATACGTGCTTTGATACGGGCGGCCTTTCCTATTTTTTCTCGGATGTAATAGAGCTTCGCGCGTCGCACCTTTCCTGCACGTACTACGTCGACCCGCTCGATACGGGGGGAGTGGAGCGGGAATATACGCTCCACTCCAACGCCATAGGAATTTTTGCGCACCGTAAAGGTGCGCCTGACGCCGCTATTTTTAAAACACAGAACGAGCCCTTCGTAAGCTTGGATGCGCTCTGTTTTTCCCTCCACTATTTTGAAATGCACACGTACGGTGTCCCCGACGCGGAACGTTTCAGCTGGTTCCTTTCGCTGCTGGTTTTCAATTTGTTGGATGAGGTGGCAACTCATAGTCTAACTCCTTAAGAAGGGACTCAGCCTCTTGAGTCCAGGCTGCAGACGCACGCGCAGCGCTGAGGAGGTCAGGTCTATTCCTTCGTGTTTTTTCGATCTGGCGCGCAAGCCGCCACGTGCGGATATGCGCGTGGTGACCGGAGAGAAGTACAGGGGGAACGTCCCGGTTGTGAAAACAGCGCGGCCTGGTGTACTGCGGGTACTCCACGAGACTGTTTACAAAACTTTCCTCCTCGAGAGATTCATGGCGGATGACACCGCTAACACAGCGGCTCACCGCATCGATGAGCACGAGCGCGGCGATCTCTCCTGAGGAGAGAACGTAGTTCCCGATGCAAACTTCGTCGTCGACATACTCGTCTATGATACGTTGGTCAATTCCCTCGTATCTGCCGCAGATGAGCACGAGGGCACGTTCCTGTGCGAGTGAGCGCGCATAGCCTTGCTCAAAGAGCTTTCCAGAGGGAGTGACGTACACGACGCGCTTTTTGGGAGCGTCTACTGAATCCAGGGCCTTCCCTAACGGTTCTGAGCGCATGAGCATGCCAGGTCCGCCCCCGTAGGGCGGGGCGTCACAGTGTTTGTGTTTGTCGTGCGCAAAGTCACGGATGTTGACAATATTGTAGTGAATGATCCCGTCGCTCACGGCGCGCGCCATTATTGAGGTGGAGAAATAAACCCGCGGGATGGCGGGAAAGAGAGTCAGTACGTCAATGTTCATTCGAGAATCCACCGCTGCAACAACTCGATTTTTTTTCGACCAACGTCCACGTCCCCAATGAAGGTCCGGTGAAAAGGCACATAGCAAACGCCACCATGTGTCCTTTGAACCTCTAAAAGGGAGCTACCGCCCCCTTCGACAACGCTCAAGACAACACCCACCGCCGAGCCCTCGAAAACGAGTTCACAACGACACAGATCGGCCAGGTAAAACTCCCCAGCGCTAAGCGGACAAGCCTCGGCACGCGGTACCCGCAGCTCTGCTCCTACAAACGTCCGAGCGCACTCTACCGTATCTACGCGGTGGAGCTTGAGCAGCGCGTCCTGCGCACGTAGGAGAACGTGCTCTACCATGTGGACGGCCTCACGCGGGAGAGCACAAGCGAGGGTGCCTGAGGATCTGCTCCGTGGAGGAGCAAGACAAACCTGCTTTAGTGTGGCAAGATGTGCATACTCACCCGAGAAGCTCTTGAGCCTGAGTAAACCCGCAACCCCAAAGGTGCTCACGATGCGTGCAGTCACAATTCTATCCATAACCCACCACACACCGCCTGCAACAAGGCCGCAAGACGGAAAAGGAGCCGCTAGTCGATGATCTCTAAAGCGTAACGCGTCTGAGAAGCGTGCGCAGACGCAGAAAGGAGCGTGCGCAGAGCGCGCGCAATTCTGCCGTGCTTGCCAATGACCTTCCCTACATCTTCAGAGGCAACACGTAACTGAAGGATCTCCAATCCCTCCCCTGGAGACTTGGTGACGGTAACCTCCCCAGGACGATCCACAAGCGCCCGCGCAATATAGGCGATTAGCTCTTCTTCCATCGTGACCATCCCCTTGCCTAGACGCCCTGCCCCCCTGGGGAAGAAGGGATTGGAGCGGCGCAGGAAACGGACTCTACGTGCGCCAGATCGGCAGCCTGCTGTGAAGAAGCAACACGGCGCTCATCTGAGGCAACTGCGTTTAGGACAGAACCACGCCTGGACTGCAAGAGCCTGCGGACCGTATCCGAGGGCTGCGCGCCGCGCTCAAGCCAGAAGCGCGCACGGTCAAGGCGGAAAGACACCTCGGTACCCTTTGGGGCTATGGGCTGGTAAATACCCAGTTCTTCGATTGCCCTGCCATCTCTCGGCTCGCGCGCGTCCTGAACTACGATTCGGTAGTACGGACGCTTCTTACTCCCCAATTTTTTCAGTCGGATCCGTAAACTCACTCTGTCTCCTCCGCCTGAGACACACGCAGGCTGCGCTCATCCTTTCTAAAATTATCTGTGCTGTCAAGTGTCTGAGCACGTAACGGGACATGGAGAATAGATTACAGAGGAGCGGCACGTGACGCGTCATTTCTGCGCTGTAACGGTTGTATTGGGGGAGAAGGAAAACCTGCAGTGCAGCGGGTGTGCCTTTGTCTTGGGTGTTCTTATTCAAAAATGATACGCACCTGGGATTTAAAGGTAGTACCTCGCTCAAACTCGTGGGCGAAAAGTTCAAAACTCGCTGCCCCAGGAGAGAACACGATCACGCCTGGGCTTTTCTGCCGCGCCCGGAGATCCTGCAGGAGTACCTCAAGGGAAGTAAACGGTCCGTAAAAAGGTACCTGTGCTGCATGAAGAAGTGGTTGCAACCGTGCCGTAGCACTTCCTGCAAGCAAGTACAATGCGTGCGCCTTGGCTGCTGCCTGTGCCAAGGGTTGGTAGTCTGCATTCTTATCAGTGCCGCCAACGATAAGAACCACGCTTTCATCAAAGGCTTCCAGCGCTGCAATTGTTGCCTCAGGTACAGTGGATGCAGAATCGTTATAAAAACGCAGTCCCCCCTTTTCGTAAAAAAACTCTAGTCGGTGTTCGATGCCCGTGTAGGACTCCAGCGCTTGTGCAAGACGCCGGGTGTGCTCTTGGAAGGGACTGTGAGCGGACGGACAAGCGTAGTCTGGGGGGGACGCGTGATTCGCGTACGCGGGGGAATGGGAGTGTGCGCAAAAACACGGGGGGCAGGAGGAAGGAGGTAGAGAATGCCGCTGCGCGAACAGGAGCGCTGCAAGCGCTGCACTCGCCACTTGCGTTTGGAGGACACGGCCCGGTACGTGCAGCTGCGGTGGGATGAGCATGCAGGCGCGGTCACCTTCTGCAAAACGTGCCCAGTAGGTTCCGTCCGTCGCTCTCCATAGAGCTCTCTCCATGAGGCGCGGGGTGCACGCGCGGCAAGCGGTCTCAGGCGACTGGGCCGTATACCAAAAGACGCGCACTCCGTTTTTCTGCGCTTCGCAGGCAAAGCGGGGTCCCCACCCGTCATCTGCGTTACACAGCAGTGTATCGTGCGTTCCCTGGTGTGCGTATAGCACCTGTTTGTCTGCCACGTAGCTTTCCATATCCGCATACCAGTTTTGATGGTCAGCCATAATGGGAGTCATGATGGCAATCTCCGGGCGCAGCAGACCGGCGTGGTGTACAGTGTGGTCCTGTGCATCGACTGCGCGTAGGTCTGCAAGCTGCCAGCTCGACAGTTCCAGAACCACTGGTGTTGCAGGCGTTGTGTGACGCACAAATTCCAGCGGGCTGACTGTGCTATTCCCCCCTAGAAAGGCGGGGAAACCCAGCGCACGCAAGCTGTAGCACAGGGCGCTGGCAGTGGAGGATTTTCCCTTGCTGCCGCTTACTGCTAGCAGCGGGGCGGGAGAAAGGCGTAGGAAAAGGGAGATATCCGTTTCGATGCGCGCGCCGGCGCGTTGAGCAGCGGAAAGGTAGATGTTGTGTGCACCCTTCACGATGGGATTTTTGATGACAACATGCGCGTTTTCAAAATCTTCCAGCCGGTGTTCACCGAGCGTAAAGCGGATGGACGGGTACGCACGAAGTCTTTTCAGGGAAGGGGTAAGCGCATCAGCATTTCGCAGGTCGGTAACCGTAAGGCGCGCTCCCGCTTCTGCACAAAAGCAGGCTGCCGCGCAGCCCCCGCCGTGCACGCCGAGGCCCATGATGGTTACCGTTTTGCCTTGAAGAAGTGCGCGCGCCTGCTCCACGATGCGGCCGATTGTAGCCGCGCAACGCGTGACAATACAAGAGACGCGTGCGGTGCTCGCGGCACGGTTTCTCTTTACTTTTTGTTGCTTTTTTACTACCCTCGCGCGCTATCTGCTTATGGCTGAACATACTTCCTGTACGAGCATTCATCCTCTTGTGCGCAGCGCGTTTTACGCCGGGGGTGCGCATGCAGTACTGCTTATTCATGGGTACATGGGCACCCCGCGCGAGATGCAGTTTTTAGGTCGTGCGCTCCACCGGGACGGCTTTACGGTCTCTATTCCCCGTTTACCTGGTCACGGTACGAATAGAGAGGATTTTCTTGAGACCGGGTGGAGGGATTGGCTGCGGCGCGTGTGTGATGAGTACCGTGACCTTTCCGCTGCGTACCCTTCGGTATCTGTGGGGGGGCTGTCCATGGGAGGTGTGCTGACTGCACTCGTGGCGGCGCGTTTTTGTCCCCAGAAAGCTTTCTTTTGTGCACCGGGTTTTGCAGTTTCTGATTGGAGGATAAAGCTGTCTCCTCTAGTCAGGTGGTTTGTGCGTGAGTTTGCTGCGGACGCGGCTCCCTTCTACCCCGAGCAAGACTTTAATGACGCCACAAAGGATTACCGGAGTGCGCACTACATTGCCCAGGTGGCGCAGTTTTACGCACTGCAAAGACGTGCGATCCGTTCGCTGGCGTGCATTCGGAGTACGTTGTTAACGATCCTGTCTCGGCAGGACCCATTGGTGCCGTGTGCAGCGGTGCAAAAATTACTCGATGCGCGTGTGCGCAGCGCACACCAGTACGTAGTGCTCGAGCACAGTGGTCACGTGATCACTGATGACGTGGAGCGGGAGCAGGTTGCCTCTTGTGTCAGTGCTTTTTTACGCACGTAGTGTTACGTGATGTCTACCCAAAAGGGAGTGCGGTGCACGGGTGCTCCACATTTCTAGTTGCTGTAGGGGGAAGAGACTGAGTCGCTGTTTCGGACCGCGTGCGTTTTATGTGCGCGCGCTGTGCATCGCGCTCCCCGTGATGCTGCACTCCTTCATCCAGACGGGTATTTCTTTTTTAGACAACGTTATGGTCTCCCGTTTGGGGGATGTGAAGATGGGTGCAGTGAATGTGGTCAACTCGCTGCTCTTTCTGTATGTCACCGCGTTAATGACCGTGTCGAATGCAGGCAGCGTGTTTATGACGCAGTACTCAGGAGCCCGTCACGTAGTGGGCATGCGGCAAAGCTACCGATTTAAACAGTACGCCATGGGGTCTCTGGCGCTGGGTGCTATGGCCGCTGCGCTGTGCTGTCCTCAGTATCTCCTTTCGTGTTTGTTGGGAAAAAATGCGCAGGCTGCTCAGATTATAGCGGAAGGTGAGCGTTACCTTTCGATAATTGTGTACACTCTTGTGCCGCTGTCATTTTCTTTGGTCCTCACCTCTACATTGCGAGAAACAGGGAAGGTGCTTGTACCGCTTGCAGTGTACGGGTGCAGTGCCGTATTGAACGCAGTGGGTAATTATATGTTGATTTATGGAAACTGGGGGGCTCCGCGATTAGAAGTGCAAGGTGCAGCATGTGCAACGCTTATAGCGCGGGTGGTAGAAAGTCTTATGCTCCTGGTGTATGTGCGGGTTAAAAAACCGGACTTTTATGTGCGGCTTTTTTGTCGCTGTGCGATACCCCTGTCACTGTGTACGGTGATGCTGAGAAAATCGCTGTGGATTTTCGTAGGAGACATGGCATGGTCGGTAACGGAGATGGCCGTGGCTGCCTTGTATCACAGCCGTGGTGGGGCTGAGGTTGTGGCAGGGATGTCGGCGGGGTGGACACTCGCGCAATTATTTTTTCTATCATTCCCTGCAAGTAGCGTGGCAATTACCATTTTGGTCGGGGATGTGTTAGGGAAAAGCGAGCTAAAGCAGGCGCAGGATTATGCACGGTGGTTGATGAACGGAGCGTTCTTTTTAGGGTTAGGTTTGGGTGTGATTGTGTGTGTAGCGCGTGCAGGGATTCCGTGGGCTTTTGGAGATTTGTCGCATGCTTCGCAACGTATAGCACAGCAGTTGGTGCTCGTGACGGCGCTGTATATGCCGATTTGGATGTATTTAAATGCGCAGTATGCGGTGGCACGTGCAGGAGGTGAAGTGATGGTCACCGCGTGGACAGAAACGTTGGTAGATACCCTGTTGTTTTTGCCGTTGATGTATGTGTTGGCGCGCTTCACTCAGCTTGGTGCGCCGCTTATGTATGGAATAGTAAAGAGTACAAGTGTAGTAAAAATGGTGGTGCTTGCACGTCACTTAAAAACACGTCGTTGGGTGCGTAATCTCGTGGCGAATTTATCGTGATACGTGTTACGTCCTTCGGGTAAGGCACGGAGCATGGAGTGACGGAAATCGAAGCATGTATAAAAACTGTCCGCACGCCCTATAGGCGTCTTTTTGTTTTCCCTTCGCGTATTGTTGCCCAGGGGTGGCTGCGGCAAAGTCTTTCTCTGCTTGGTGTGCGTACGGTTCCGGGGCGGTTGTGTCTTTCTTGGGACGAGTTTAAAAAACGATGTTTTCAATGTGCGCCGTGTGCGCACCGTACACCTATTTCCGAACCGCTTCGTCTTTTATTTGCACACTCTGTGGTGCAGCGCAATGCGCGGCAGGCTGCAGAGGGGCGCGCACTTTTTTGCAACCTTATTCCTCCGGCATATGCGCAAGACGGTGCAGTGTTTGTGCAGTGGCTTGCCCGTATACTCCCTCAACTTGGATCGTGGCAACGGCGCGTTGAATCGCACTGCATGCCTCCAAAAGATGCGGTATCGCGTAATACGTTTGATGGCCGCGACGCGCGCGCGTATGCGCAGAGTGCGGAGGCGCAAGATTTACAAACGCTGAAAGCGCACTATGAGCAATTTCTCCGCGCGCATGCACTCTTTGAACCTTCCTGGGATACGCCGCAGTTTTGTGCGCAGGGGAACACGTATGTCATTGTATACCCGCAGCTGATGCAAGACTTTGCAGAGTATGCACCGGTATTGCAAGAAGCGGCGCGCGCCACTGCGGGAGTACTCACCTTTCTTCCGGTTCCTCCCTTTCGGCAGGATACGCCGTTGTGTTGTTTTTCGAATGTACGTGAGGAAATTACTGCCGTTGCGCTCCAGGTAGAGAGGTTGTTGCGCACGGGAACGCCTGTGTCGCAGATAGCAGTTTCGGTGGCAAATTTAGAAGAACTGCAGCCATATGTGGAGCGTGAGTTTCGTCTGCGTGACATTGAGCCTGAGGTGCGGGCAGGTTTTTGTCTTGGTGCTCATCCGGCAGGGAGGATGTTTTCCCAGCTTCGAGAGTTTGTGCGCAGTCATGGCACGCTCAAAAGCGTGCGGGCGCTGCTTTTGAATCCGCATATTCGCTGGGCGGACCCCCAAGGGGCACAGGCTGTGGTGCAGTACGGATTGCAGCAGGCGTGCATTCGTTCATGGAAGCAGAGCGGCACGTATTGCAACGTGTGGCTCCAGGCATTTGCGCTCCACTGTGAGCGCACAGAACAGGAGCGACAGCACCAGCAGTGTGCGCAGCGATTTTTTCTGACGCTGTTACGTTTTGCGCGCGCGTTGGTTGAGGCGCGTAGTTTCGTACGGATGCAAAAGGCCTACGGTGCGTTTCGTGCCGCTTGTTTGCTCCCCGCGTCAGCGCACACGTCTGGTGCAGAAGAGGAGATAGCATCGTCTGCGTTTGCGTCTTGCAGTGCTGGGGAAGACGATGCGGTGATGGCGCGGTGCGTCTGTGTTTTGCAGGAGTTAGCGGCGCTTGAGCGGCGCTTTGCACACGTGGTGCCACCGGATCCATATAGTTTTTTTGTACAGCAATTGGCACAGCAGATGTATGTACCGGTGCGTGCAGGGGTAGGACTGGCGATTTTTCCCTATCGGGTTGCGGCGGCTGCGCCCTTTTTGCATCACTTTGTGATAAACGTGTCGCACGAAGCGAGTAGCGTGCGGTATCAGCGAGGTACCTTTTTGCGCGCGGATGTGCGTGCGGCATTTGGTTTTGAAGATGAAGACGTAACAGAGGCTTTCTTATCTGCGTACGCGACGGCACAGACGGTGTATTTTTCCTGTTCTGTGCAGGCGTTTTCAGGGGTGCAGCGCCCGAATCGTTTTTTTTCAAATGTGCATCCGCCTGTGTCCTCCACCCTGACGGGGAGGGCAAGTCAAACACCGTCCCCAGCGGGCATTGCATCTGAAACTGGTGGCGCGGTGCCTCAGTATCCTGCGGTGCGCTACGAGGAAGACGCGCTGCAGGCAGAGCAGGACCTGTACGCACAGGGCGCACCGGTGCCTTCGTCATTGTACAGAACACAACAGGAGCGTTTACGGAAAGCGGCGTCTCTTATCCCTGCAGCGGGGCGTTCGTACATACGTGACTCCTTTGCGCAGGCGCTCCCACCGCTGACTGCAGTACTCCATGCGCGTCATTTTCATCATGCGGCGGTCAAGGTGAGTCAAACCGATCTTAATCTTTTTTTTCGGTGTCCGGCTGCTTGGTTTCTTGAGCGTGTGTTGGACGTGGCGCCGCTTTCTCGAAGGCCGCGTTTAGTGGATCCGCGCGTGTTGGGGGTTTTTAGTCATGTAGTACTCGAGCGGCTGTACAATAGGATTGCGTGCGAGGACGAGTGTTTTTTTTCTGCGCACATGGAACGCTACCGTTTATGGACGCAAGAAGCGATTGAGCAAGTCTTTTCTGAGCGTGCGGTGCGTGCCGGTCCGCTTGTGTGGGCGTTGCGCGCGGCGCTGAGCGCGCGCATCCGGCACATGGTGGAGTTTGTATTGCAGTTTGATGCGCAGCGGCTTGACGGCTGGCGCGTGGTACGTACTGAGAAAGCGTTTGAGTTTACCGATACGCAGTGTTTCTACACGGGGTTGGTGGATCGCATTTCGTGCAGTCCGGACGCGCGGTCGCTTGCAGTGTTAGATTACAAGACCGGGGCGCTCCCTGCGCTTTCTGATTACACAGATTGTGAAAAGAAAGGTCGGTTGTCTGATTTTCAAATACCTATGTATGTGTATCTGTTGGAGCAGGCGGGGTATACCGTGACGCACGCTTTTTTTTTAGACGTGAGAAAGAGAGATTTTAAGGTTATTGTTTCGAACGGGCGGGTGGATATGGGTGCAAAGCGTGGGGTAGATACCGTACAATTTCAGGCGGTTATGCAGCGCTTTGAGCAGTCAGTGGCAGTTTTTTCGAAGGCGGTGCGCCAGGAATGCTTTGCCAAAGCGCCGTATGTCACCTGGCTTGAATGTGCCTCGTGTCGTTTTGCGCCGGTGTGTCGTACCTCGTATGTGGTGCGTGGGGCGTCGTGACTGATTTTCTTTTTTCTTTTTTTCAAAGTTTGAATGCAGAGCAGCGGCGTGCAGTTTTTTCTTCGCATAATGCAGTTGTTACCGCAGGTGCAGGTTCGGGTAAGACGAAGGTTATTAGCGCGCGGTATATACACCTGGTTGTGGAGCGGGCAATTCCGGTTGAACGGATTGTGGTGCTCACCTTTACCAGAAAGGCGGCCATGGAAATGGCGCGCAGAATTTATGAGGACCTCCGTCTGTGTGTACAGAGTGCGTCTGCGCAGCCGGAGCCGGGGCACGAAGCGTATCTGCTGCGTGCGCGTGAGGCGCTTGCGCGGTTTGGGGAAGCGCGCATTATGACGTTAGATGCCTTTTCGCACGAAATTGCGCGGGTAGGCGCGCGCTTTTTCGGTATCGCGCCTGATTTTTCTCTCAGTGAGGAAGAGAACCGCGCGCTGGCACACGAGTGTGCAGAAGATTTTTTTCTTGAGCATCGGGAACATCCAGTGGTACTGCATTTTTTGCAGCAGGAGCACGCCGAAGACTGCGTGCGAGAACTTTTTTTTATTCCCTTGCAGGATCACGGCATACTTACACATCCCTGTGACTTTCGTGCAGGGCTTGCGCATCAAATTGCTACAGCGCGTGGGTTATTAAAAACGGTGCTCTGCGATATACACGCAGCATTGCACGCCATTCGGCACCATATGCAAGAGGCAGATGCGCAGAATGCGCTCATTGCGCGCTGCGTTGCGCTGTTTGCGGCACAGGATACTGCCTTTTCCTACACGCCGGCTGCAGAAGCAGATGCGATTGCCGACGCGTTTTTGGCACGTGGGTACGAGGAATATGCAGCTAAACCTGATGAGTTTTCTGTGTCTGACCCTGATGAGGGAGCGCGGCGCGCTGCACACGATTGCCTGCGGTATTGTGCGGCGGTAAAAACGCTTTTTTGTCTGAAGGGTAATTTAGGGGGGCGCGCGGGTGCAGCACAGGCGATAAAAGCACAGGTAAAGCAGCTGCGTCTTCAACTTGTACCGCAAATGGAACGGCTGCACGCGTTTTTTGCGCAGGTACCGTTCCTTGTGGCACTCAGCTCGTTGCTCGAGCTTCTGCAGGCGCGTTTTATCCGGCAAAAACGGGAACGGAATTGTCTCAGTCACGCCGATGTGGCGCATCTTGCGGTGCAGGTGTTACGTCAGTATCCGGAAATACGCGTTTCTTACAAGCGGGGTATCGATGCGTTCATGATTGACGAGTTTCAAGATAACAATGCCCTCCAGAAGGAACTTCTTTTTTTTCTTGCCGAGCACGAAGCGCGCACCGCGCACTTCCTCCCTCCTGCACATGCGTTGTGCGCACACAAGTTGTTTTTTGTGGGAGATGAAAAGCAGTCGATTTATGCGTTCCGGGGTGCGGATGTGCGGGTATTTCGGTCTCTGGCAGGCGTACTCACCCCGCAGGTCAGTGGCGCGTCCCAGCAGGAGCTTCCTCTTTCCGCTGCTGCGGAGCTGCAGCCCACACTTCAGACGTTGCGTATCAATTACCGAACAGAAGCGGCGCTCCTTGAGCGCCTCAACATACTGTTTTCACATATTTTGCGTGGGCCGTCTGAGTCTGCCGAGAACGGGTACGAGGTTGGGTTTCAGTATATGCAGCCGGCCCGGTGTACTGCCGGTATTGAGCCGCAGTTTCGGGTGATTGGAGTGGATCGTCACCGTTTCTCCAGACCGGAGCACGAAGCGCAGCACTCAGCGGCGCGCCCAACTCCTCAAGCAGGGAGGACAGGCGCGTCTGAGGACTCGGAGGATTCTCTATCGGCGCAGGAGACAGAAGCGTGGGCGCTTGCGCGTGCTATCCGTGCCATGGTGGACGGCGGCACCCTGGTGCGCCACAAGGGGGAGGCGCCGCGCGCGTGCACGTGGGCGGACGTAGTGATTCTGTTGCGTTCTGCAGACAAGCAGGCGCGGTACGAGCGCGCGCTGCGTCTGTGGGGTATTCCGTACACGTCGCTTCAAACGCGGGGTATGTTTTGCGATGCGCCGCTGTCTGATCTCCTTGCCCCGCTGCGTTTAGTGCTCGAGCCTGCCGATCGGCATGTGTACGCGCAAGTGCTCCGCGGTCCGTTTGTACGGGTCGATGACGACACGCTTTCTCTGTTGCTGCTCCCACCCGCACCCCCCGACGCCCCTTTTTCGTATATCCCCGCGGAGTTATCGGCGCCTGCGGCGCGGTGTGTACGTGCAGGCGCGGACTTTTTTGCGCGCGTGCAGCAGCAGGTGCGGCGCCTGGCGACGAATACCGAGCTGCTGACCTATCTGTGGTACACCGAGGCGTATGGAACGCTGCTTGCGCAAGACCCCCTGGCGCGTCCGTACCATGTGATATACGACTATGCGTTTGAGCTTGCGCGGCGGGCAGATCGGCAGGGAAAGGGGATAGGAGAATTTTTAGATTTTGTAGATGCGTGTCTGTCTGCCCAGGAGCGGGTAGAGGAGCTGGAGCTGCCTTGCACGGACCGCGCGTGTGGGGCAGTGCAGATTATGAGCGTGCACAAAAGCAAGGGGCTTGAGTTTCCAATTGTGTGTGTGCCGGACGCGGGGAGTTCTGGACCGCGAGTGATGGCGCGCGTAGGCGCGGTACACTCCCCGTACGGATACATTCCCCGATTTTTGCCTCACCCTGAGGGGGTGCATCCGATCTTTGTGCAGGAACAAGACACGCGCGCCCGGGCGTACCGCGCGGAGCTGCGACGCGTGCTCTATGTGGCTTTCACGCGGGCTGAGTGCCACGTGATTGTCAGCGGGGTACTGCCTATTTCTGACGGACATCCTGCTCCTGCCGTTTCTCGGTCGTTGGCGGACATCTGCTCTCTGCTCCCCTCTGGTGACGGGAGTGAGCCTCCTTCCTCCCTCTCTTTCTTTTCAGAGCTGCTCCCTGCGCTTATGCATGCAGCCCCCCTTCCTCCCCATCCTTCTCCCTCTGTGGTGCCCGCACCGGTGTCGTTTGATGAGTGTCTGCCGCTGGCGCGCCCTCAGGCGTATCAGCGCGCCCTCACCGGGTCAGCTCGCCAAAGCGTGCCGCAAGCATCCGCCCCTCGGGATTGGTACGCTGCAGTGCCTGTTCGCGCACCCCATTATTATCCCCGTCTTGTTCAGCCGGTGACGTCCCTGGTTTCTCCGGCTCCGGGGCAAAACTCGGCTTCCGCTTCTCCTTCGCCCTTGACCCCGCAGTCCCCCCGTGGCGTGGAGTTTGGCACGCACGTGCATGAGCTTTTGGCGCAGGTTTTCCAGTCCCCGGCGCCGACCGTTGCACTCCATAGCGTACAACGTGTTGATTCCCCTGCGGCACGCCTTGTGGCCTGCTTTCTTCACTCCCCCTTGGGCTGCCGTGCATGTGCAGCCCCCGCTCACCAGCGTTTTGCGGAGTTTTCCTTTCTCACCCGCGCTCCAGGTAATACGAAACCCCCACATGGAGCGGAGTACCAAGCCGGCACCATTGATCTCCTCTTCCTTTCCAATGGGGTGTGGCACCTTGTGGACTACAAAACCGATTACGAAGAGCACCCGGCGCGTTATCTCCCCCAGTTGCAGCACTATGCACGGGCGGTGCAGGATCTCTTCTCGGACCACCCGGTGACGGCCTTTCTGTATTACCTCCGAACCGGGCATGAATTTTCTTTGGAAGCGTTAGAATCTCATTTTCTGAAAAAAAACGCAGTTCCGGATTCTGAATGATTGACCCATCTGCCACTTCCCGGTATGGTTCCCCACGTTTAGTTAGTAATGGTTTTCGGCATCGGAGAAAAGTGGTGTATCAGCGGGTAGGGCACAGGCGATTTTCTCTCATTTTCTTTTTCGTTGTGGTTCTGGGGCGGTCCCCGCGGCTGTGGGCTCAGGTTTCGTTCACCCCGGATATTGAAGGCTATGCGGAGCTGGCCTGGGGCATTGCATCCGA
>NC_021490.2:976505-977199 GCF_000410535.2 Treponema pallidum subsp. pallidum str. Nichols | reverse complement strand
CCTCAAGCATGGATTTAAGACTACTACTGATTTTAAGATTGTGTTCCCCATTGTGGCAAAGAAGGATTTCAAGTACCGCGGTGAGGGGAATGTCTATGCGGAAATTAATGTTAAAGCGTTGAAGTTGAGTTTAGAGTCAAATGGTGGAGCAAAGTTTGACACGAAGGGTTCTGCAAAGACGATAGAGGCAACCCTGCACTGTTATGGGGCCTACCTGACCATTGGGAAGAATCCTGATTTTAAGTCAACGTTTGCTGTTTTGTGGGAGCCGTGGACCGCGAATGGGGATTATAAGTCTAAGGGAGATAAGCCGGTGTATGAGCCGGGGTTTGAGGGAGCCGGGGGAAAGTTAGGGTATAAACAGACTGACATCGCCGGCACGGGGCTCACGTTTGATATTGCGTTTAAGTTTGCGTCTAACACCGACTGGGAGGGCAAAGACAGCAAGGGCAACGTCCCAGCAGGAGTAACCCCCAGCAAGTATGGATTGGGGGGAGATATTTTGTTCGGCTGGGAGCGTACGCGTGAAGATGGCGTGCAGGAATACATTAAAGTGGAGCTCACCGGCAACTCCACACTGTCTAGCGACTATGCCCAAGCCCGAGCCCTGGCAGCCGGGGCTAAGGTGAGTATGAAGCTTTGGGGTCTGTGTGCTCTGGCTGCTACAGACGTGGGGCATAAGAAAAACGGAGCG
>NC_021490.2:976240-976495 GCF_000410535.2 Treponema pallidum subsp. pallidum str. Nichols | reverse complement strand
TAGGCGCAGATGCGTTGTTGACGTTGGGGTATCGTTGGTTCTCGGCGGGAGGATATTTCGCATCGNAGGCCAGCAATGTATTCGGGGGAGTATTTCTCAACATGGCCATGCGAGAGCACGACTGTGCTGCCTATATTAAGCTCGAAACCAAGGGGTCTGATCCTGATACTTCTTTCCTTGAGGGTCTTGATTTGGGTGTTGATGTGCGTACGTACATGCCTGTCCATTACAAAGTCCTAAAAGCCCTACCCCCAG
>NC_021490.2:976093-976231 GCF_000410535.2 Treponema pallidum subsp. pallidum str. Nichols | reverse complement strand
ACTTCCCGGTGTATGGAAAAGTCTGGGGTTCGTATCGTCATGATATGGGTGAGTATGGTTGGGTTAAAGTGTATGCAAACTTGTACGGCGGTACGAACAAAAAGGCCACGCCCCCTGCTGCTCCTGCTACGAAGTGGA
>NC_021490.2:235000-280000 GCF_000410535.2 Treponema pallidum subsp. pallidum str. Nichols | reverse complement strand
TCACCCTCTCAGGTCGGATACCCATCGACGCCTTGGTAGGCCATTACCCCACCAACAAGCTAATGGGTCGCAGGCTCATCTCTGAGCGAGGCCGCAGCCCCTTTCCTCTCAAAGACCTACGTCCAAAAGAGCGTATTCGGTATTACCCCCTATTTCTAGAGGCTATCCCCATCTCAAAGGCAGATTACCCACGCGTTACTCACCAGTCCGCCACTCTAGAGAAACGAAAATTCGCTTCCTTGCCGTTCGACTTGCATGCTTAAAACGCACCGCCAGCGTTCGTTCTGAGCCAGGATCAAACTCTCCATCATTATTCTAAACCCCGTTTCCAGGGTCCGAAACCTCAACCTGTCCGCCCCACACCCTTCCCTCCCCCTTCCCTCACCCTCTCAAATATCATTCCGCGCGCACCACATACCCGCAGCACACACAACTCAACCACTCTACCCATAACCTATACCCCTTGTCAACCCCCACCACCCGCATAAAATTCTTTAGAACTCGCCTTTGTACCCGCACCACCCCTATTCACATACAAACGCTGCCCCGGCAAAATACTCCCAGGAGGAATCGTGATACATACTCACACGCTCTCGCTGAGCTTCATGCTGTTTTCATTCTTCTTCGGTGCAGGAAACCTCATCCTTCCCCCCTTACTGGGAAAACACGCAGGTACGACACTCGCCACGGCGTTGCTCGGCTTTGCCACTTCCGCAGTCCTCATACCAATCGCAGGGCTCATTACTATCGCACACGCAGGCGGTATTGTCCCTTTGTCAGAAAGGGTAGGAAAACGCTTCGCTCACTTGTATCCGGCTATTACTCTCCTTGTCATCGGACCGGCGCTTTCTATCCCACGGGCAGGAATCGTCCCCTTTGCGCTCGCCATCGCTCCCCTCATCCATCGGGCGAATACCACACTACTTGCGCAGCTTATATATACAACATGCTTCTTCATTGTTTCCTACTGGCTCTGCATGCGCCCACACACCTTAAGCAACACTCTCGGCAAAGTACTTACCCCCGCGCTCCTAGTACTCGTTCTCCTCCTCTTCCTTGCCTCCTTCACTCCGACACTCGGTCCCTACCTCCCTGCACAGGGCGCTTACGCTACCCACATACCCTTCAGCCAGGGATTCTTAGACGGTTACCTCACCACGGATGCACTCGCCTCCCTTATGTTCGGCAATATGATCCTTACCTATTTGCATCGGACCCGCTACACAACCGCCCCTTTCCCTCCCACTCCAGCAAACACCCCCGCAGATATGCGCACCGTCGCCTGGATAGCAGGGGTCATGCTCTTTTTTACCTATGGAGTACTGGCGCATCTCGGCGCACTCAGCGCCCGCCAACTCCCCCATACCGTTAACGGCGCGCACATACTCGCGTCGGTGTCACGCCACCTTTTCGGAAAAGCAGGCATCGCACTACTAGGACTGATCTTTACAATTGCCTGCCTAACTACCTGCGCCGGACTGCTTGTTTGCGTCAGCGAATACTTCCACAAACGCGCACCCCGTGTGTCTTACCTGTGCTGGATACGCCTGTTCACCATATCCAGCTTTGCGCTCGCAAATACAGGACTAGAACGTATACTGGCATACGGAACACCCCTACTCATGATCCTATACCCAATCTCGCTGGTCCTCATTGGCATATCACACCTCGAGCGACTCATACGGATACCACGCGCCGCCTACCGCCTGACAGTATGGAGCGCAGGAACACTCAGCACCTGTGCAGTCGGTACGCCGCTTGTGGCGCACACCCGGATAGGACACGTGTTGAATACACTCATACATACCCTTCCACTCGCACAGGAACAGCTCTGCTGGCTTATCCCCAGCGCGGCAGTTCTTATACTTAGTACTGCGCATGCACGCTTACGTGAAAAAACATGCACGCCTCGCGGTACGCTACCCCTCACGGATAACTGACCACTGGATCTCACCATCTTGTGGAGATGGGGGGAATCGAACCCCCGTCCTAAAGAGCGAGTGCTGCGCGCCTACAGGTTTAGCGGTGCGTACTGCGTTTGTCGGACTCTGCTAGGCCTGCACCGCACGCGCCAGAGTCTTAGCACAGACAAAAGTCCCCCTACGTCCGCCGTGCACAACGTAAGAGCAAGCTCCGTTTGGCGTCGGGCCGATATGTTCGCTCAGAGCAGCGCAAACACAGGCCCGCGATTACGCGGCGAGCGCGTAGTCGAAACTGTCAGAATTGGCAGTTATAAAGGCGCCGAATCAGGAGATCGACACTCCACCTGCAGCGCAACACCCCACATCCCTAGTCGAAACCTAGTCATCCCCCACAGACTGACGTCTGCCCTTTTCTCTACATTCCCCCTCCCTCACCCTGTGCACCCAACCTAGGAGGCACGCTCTTCCATAATCGCCACCCCATTGCTGGTACCAATCCGTGCACAGCCAAGCTCGATAAAACGCTGCGCCTGCGCGCGCGTACGGATGCCGCCTGAGGCTTTTATCTTTGTCTCACCTTTCAGATATTTTTTAAAGCACTGAATATCCCCTTCCGTTCCCCCGCGCGACGCGTAGCCGGTGGATGTTTTGATAAAATCCGCGTGTCCTGCCTCCACACAGGAACACGCAAACGCGATGTGCATCTCATCTAAGAGGGCGGTTTCCACGATCACTTTTACAATGGCCCCGCGCGCGTGACACCGCGCTGCAACCTGCGCAATTTCGCGTTCTACAACCTCTCTTTCTCCCGCGCACACCTTGTCTATACGGACGACCATATCCAACTCTTGCGCCCCATCGTCCAACGCACGCTGCGCCTCAGCGCACTTGACCTCCGTGACGTGCGTACCAAAGGGAAAACCGATCACGCTGCACACCCGCACCGCCGTCCCCCGCACCGCACCTGCTGCTAACGCCACATGGCAAGGATTTACACATACCGACGCGAAGCGATAGTGCTGCGCCTCTTGGCACAGACGCAACACTTCGGCCTCAGACGCAGAGGGCCTTAAGAGCGTGTGGTCAATATATGCATTGAGTTCCATGACACTATCCTCCCTGGGACGGAATGTCAGCCGTACCTAGATGGGGAAGCGGACGCGCCCACGCCTCCGCGGACAATTGGCCGATCCGCTCCTCCCCTGCTCCGTCATATGCTGCAAGCGCAAAAAAATACAAAACGCCGTTCTGCAGTCCCCGCACCGTATATGACAAACGCTTACCCACCCGAATAGGAGATCCCGCCACAAAATACATCCCTGACGTGTCGCCCACATACACCACATACCCCTCTACGTCAAAGTCAACCGAAGGTGTCCACGTGAGTATCACCGACCCGTCAGCCGCCTGCGCAAAAAGACGCCCCGGGGGCAAAGGACGCTCATCTTGCTCATAATCAACGGTTACTGCATGCACCACCGGTGTCTTACGACCTGCACCATCTGGATACAATTGCACAGCCACCTGGAAGTATCGTCCTTCCAATCCGCTGAGCGGCTGGCCTGCCACCACCGGCTGCCACAACGGGTACTCCAACGTCCAGTCCTCTTTCGTTTGTCCTACTCGCACGAAGAACGCCACATCTGCCTGCTCTGGAATATCCACATCTGCATTCACACGCCGGACCACCGCCTGCAGTCCTCCTGCATCCGTGATCTCCGACTCAAAGCGGCCACCTGCCTGGTCAAAACGCGCAAGACGGTTAAAACGGCGCAGCACCTCTCCTGCTTCAGACGGCGGAACAAATTCTTCAGTAATCACCACCTCATCGATCAGACCAGAGTAGCGCTCCCCGATATGTACTGCGGCTGCAGCGCCTAAACGCGCATGCCACACCTGGCCAGTTTCATCCTGCGAATCCGTGAGGTACTCAAGACATTCTGTACGCCCATTCATGCGATACTCAAGCACACCGCGCGTTTCGTCGTACGTGAGCATATGGTGGCTCCACCGCTCTGGCAGCACGTGCGTACGCGAACGGAGACGCAAAGAGACTGCCTGTCCGCGCACGTCATTCCACAACCCCTCCGCGCGCCACTCAAGCCGGTGCTGTAAAATGTGCGCCACAATATGCTGATAAAAAGAACGTCCGCGATCAGAAAGAGAAGAACGCCACCGGAACAACACCGCCCCGTTCTCACTCACCGCAGGATACAGCCAAAACTCAATGGAGAACGAAGACAAGGCCTGCGACCCATAAAAAAGAGCGCCCGGATTTGGCTGTAGCACTACCCCTTCTGCACCATCTCCCCCCGCGGCCCCCCCATATGCAGATGGCACGGAGCGGTGCATCGTGCGAAACAACGCCGCCCCCGCTCCGCGATGCGCACGCTCTTCGCCCACATGCTGCGCAGAGGAGGACTGCACACGATAACGACCGTACAAATCGCTGACCAACGGATCATCAAAACTAAGATACAAGTCACCCCGAACACTGCGGGTACGCGCAGCAGAAGAAAGTTCAAGCGCCGGATGGCCCGCTCGCCCCACACGCGTACGCAGGTTTTTTACCCGTGTAAGCGACTGCCACCCCTGCGCACCCCCGAGCAGCAGCTGCGCTTCCTTTGCATACAGCACACCCGCAGCATTCCCCTCCCCCCTCCACACGCCGCACCATACCCCAACAAGGGCGAATATTGTCGCAAAAAGCGCACCCATCGCCGCCGAGTATCGGCCTTTCCACACGAATAATCAATAATGAGCGCTCACACAGCTCCCACACCGTACAGAACCAGAGCTGCACGCAAAGCCCGCGCAGCGCCTTTGTATGTACGCGCACGGTACACCCCAGGGAAAAAGAGCGTCTCCTCAGCAGACAGCGAAAACGAATGGGCACTCCGCTACAACGGTTCAGCCTAAGGGCAAACCATCACCCTTACCCCGGCGCATGGTCACGTAGCGGTTCAAATCCGTCATATTTTTAACTACTATCCGGCGCTCTTGCCACTCAACCTTCCGCTGATCAGAAAGCCTGCGCAGCGCGTCCTGTACCTCCCTGTCAGAAAGACCAGCCCACCGGGCTATCTCTTCGATGCTGATATCAAAAGAACGCGCGTCGCTGCTGCGATCCACGTGCGGTTGCGTTTCATCCAACATCAAGAAAACATCCCCCACACGCGCAGTACTATCTTGAATCGTTAAAATCATAAAACGCCGCTTCTGGGTGTAAATACGCCGCACAAACGTTTTCAAAAGCCGCATTGCAATAGCAGGATTACCCATCATGAGCACTTCGAAATTCTCCCGATTGAACTCCAGCGCCACAACATCGTCGTACGCAACCGCAGACGCCGAACGCGGTGAGTTGTCGAGAATAGACATCTCTCCAAAAATCTCCCCCGGTTGCAACACATCCAAGTAGCGCTCCTTTCCGTTGATAATTTTAATTAGACGCACCCGCCCGCTCTGCACGAGGTAGAAACTCTCCCCCACATCAAACTCTGCGAAGATAACAGAACCCCGCTGAAACTTTTTGGCAAAGCGCGTAAACGAGGCAAAGGCATCAGCCATGCGACGCCTCCTCACAGGAACGCTGGAGCTCTTTTATGCGCGGAACTAAAGACTCAGGAGCGGTAGAAAGCGCCTTGTCGTAAAAAGAAATCGCCTTATCCGGCCTCCCCATACCCTGATAGCACTGTCCCAGATACATCAGCACCTCCGCAAGACGCGTAGACTTCGGATTGCGGGTAATGCACTCAGTGAACGTCTGAATGCTCCGCACAAACTCCCTCTGCTCAAAAAGACACCGCCCCGCACCCAGATACGCAGCCTCCGCGCCCACTCCCCCGTTCGACGCGCACCCTAACCGGTAATGCTCATAGGCCTCACCCCACTTTCCCTGTTGCTCAAGAAGCTCTGCGGCACGCAGATCCCCCACTTCAGAATCGACAGCTGACTCAGCAAAAGCAGAAGGCACCTCAAAACCCGCATCCGAACCTTGCGCACCCGCCTCCTCAAAGCCGCGCCCGACTGTACCGTCGGCGCTCTCAAGCATCGACGCAATATCGTGCCGATGCTTTCCGTCCGGATACAGTTCCCGGTAACGCTGCGCCACCTGACTTGCAGCAAGGTAATGCTCAGAGGCGTGAAAGGCACGGGCAACGGTGTACAAACCCTCCTCGTTATTTGTCTCCTCCTGAGAGTCAAGGAGCGACTCAAGCTGCCGATGCACGCTCCGCAGTTGGCGAGAGAACACCTTGAGCATCTTCATAACAATGCGAATGTTCGTTTGAGCAAAGGCTTCAAACTCCTGACTCCCAAACGCATACACAATCGAATCCACCAAGGTGATCGCATTCTCTTCACGAGGAAAATTACCGAGCGCAGACTTAACCCCAAAGAACTCACCAGTTTTAATGTACTCAGTCACCTGCGACCCTGTTTCGACATCCGCAAAGGTAAGCGCCACGTGCCCCTTATTCAGGATCATAACACGATCGTCAAGATCGCCTGAAAAATAGATAACCGAATTGGCCTTATACTGAATGGCTTTTGGCACGTCTGCCTCCGTCTTCCACGCGACACCGAGAAAAAGCGTGGCTCCCACGGTACATTTTCGATAGAACGGTCATGCACTTAAGTCTTTTTCCAGAATTCACGTCACGCGCTCCTGCGCGCACACCTGCAGAGATCGTTCGCACGCCTTTTCCAGGAAAGGTGGGTGTGCTACTATCGGTATGTGCAAGTTCACTCTATCTGGAGGCGCTTCTGTGCGCTCGGCCTGCTGGTGCCCTTTCTGCTTCTGCTGTTTTCTTGCACCAACACGGTTGGCTACGGCGTCCTCCAGTGGTCCCTCCCAGATCTGGGACTGAGTACAGGAGACATCCTGCCGGTGTACGTGCGCTCAAACGTCTCCCAAGTGTACATTGTGGAAATCCAGAAGAAAAAGGTAGAGCTGCCTTTCTGGCAGCTAAAATTATGCAGGACAAAGAAAGAGGCGCTTCAGTACGCTGAGCGCCTCCGCGAGTACCGTTACAGCTACGCCACCTCTGTGCTCGACGGTCTGCCCCTGCGAGAAGGGCCTGAGAACACTGCCCCCCAAGTTTATCGCCTCCGCGAGGGACAGGCGGTCAAGCTATTGTGGAAGGGTACAGGGAAGGCCGTCTACCGCGGTGAAAATCGCCTCGAAGGGGATTGGTTCAAGGTCATGACCGAAGACGGTACCACCGGATGGTGTTTTTCTCACGGTCTATCCCTCTTTGATGAGCGCGAGTCGCGTCCTACAGTACGAGAAACGGACGATCTCGCACGTGATCGCGACCTTCAGCACGTACTCAACTCTGCGTGGTATCCTGAATACTACCGCACCATGGTTGAACAGCGCCGCATCGACTTAGAAAAAATGGCAAGCGGCTGGGGTTTATTTGTCGGTGAGAAAAAAGGCCTCGCACGCATTGAATTGCCCGATGCGCACTACGCCTTTCCCTACTCCCGTCTGGTAAAAACCGGATCCAACGGGTACCTCTTTGACGGATCCTCTCTGAGCATCTATGTTCGGGACGCGCACACCCTTGCCGCGCAGTTCACTGACGAAGCTGGGCGCCTGCGCATAGAACGCTTCGTCACCCTGGAGAAAACGCCTGAAGAGATTATCGCAGAAGAGCAGCTGCGGCGCAGTGCGCTTTTGGAACACGTCTGCACACCAGGGCTGCGCCTTCACTCTGAGATATATGGGACGCTGTCTTTTACAGAACGCAACGTCTTCACCTGGACAGGGGCGCGCGCGCTGTCCCCGGCGCTTATCCCCGCAGGGGCAGGGAGCACGGGGCGTGTAGCACTGCGGTGCTTCATAGATCAATCGCTGAAAAGCGAGTATGAAGGGGTGCTGTCCTTCGACTTTGACAGCGCGCAGGAATGGGTGCACTTCCTGTACTTACGCACCCCCGGGGGGCTAAAGCTCGAACACATAGACTCCACCCACCTGAAGGATGCGACAGTGCTCCGCAGGAGCGTAAGCCCAGTGGTACTCTACTTCGCGCCGGAAGGACACGCCGAGCCCCAACCCTAAGAAGCAGTCAGCCGTCGGGAAGGGAGACGGCCGCAGGCCCCTTTTGGGAGGACGAGCGAGCCCTGTGTGCCCGGCTGCCCGCCAGCTGCCACCCCGGCGCGGATTTGAGCAAACTGGCGCGCAGTGACTCCTAGCGCGGCATGTCCCGAGGATCGGTCTTGCCGATTTTTTCCCCGAGTTTGTTCATAAACTCAGCTAGCTTCATCTTACCCTCAGAACGATAGATACGCTCTACCTGGGCGAATGCCTCAAGCCCCTTGCGGACATGATCCGGATCAGCCATAAACTCGTCAAAGTTCGGAATAACCAACTTCATACCTGGCCTAATGCGGTCTGGATGCGTTACCACGCCCTCACTACAGGCCATAATAATGGGGAAATAGTATCCGCGGATGCGCGAGCCGTAAAACTTTTTAGCAATTTGAGAAAGGGTGTCTTCGTTTTTGACCACGTACTCAGCACGCGACACCTCTTGCGGAGCGACTGCCATAGGCTCCTGCGGCTCCTCGGGGACGGGCGTCATGGGCTCTTCTTCCTGCTCCTCCACAGGCGGCGCAACTTCCACGAGCTCCTCCGCCGGAGGCGCAGACTTGCAGGACGTAACACCCGAGATAAACGCAATCCACAGCAACAGGCCCGTACTAAGCTTCCTCATCATCGTCTCCTCCTCCAGACTGCACGCACAATCCGGACAAAATAGCGGCCCATTTTCACACAGAACCCCAATGAAGACAAGATACATGCCACCTCATGGGGAAAATCATACGGCATACTCTTAGCAAGCGCACACACCGTCCTTCCCACCTCTGCCGGGAGCAGCGTGCTCTCTTTAGGTCCATTTCATCGGAAAGGATGGCACTGCAATTCATTAAGGATACGCACACAATCAACCGAAACAGTGACAAACGTGGGTGCGCGTAGCTTTCGTTCCGCCGTTTTTACTCTTCTCACCACTGTCTGTGCGCTGTGCGGCGACCCAGCGCATGCCTATCTTGTGCAATTTAAAGAGCAATTTTACCGTCTGTACCATACACACCTGCACCAGTATCCGGACGAAGTTATTGAAAATATTCATTGGCTTGAGCGCGCTGTACACGCCGACTTCGCCAATCCCCTTTATGCACTTGCGCCTATTCGCGATAAAAAAAGCTGGGAAAAATACCGCGCACTCTTCATGATGCACTTAAACCTCAAGCTGACGGAGCAACATTTGCGTCTTGGCGAAAAATTTGACAAAAGGGAAGCCCTCTTTTTCAACGCACCATGGAGAGAAGAGAATATCGAAAGCCTCGCTACCGCCGAGCGGTGCTACCACACTGCACGGCGATACTGGCACGAAGCGGCGCTCTGGGCCGAGCGCGCAAACGCCGATCAGTTTCGTTTTCTGTTCCTCACCGAGTTGCCTGCTTGGGAAGACGAGCGAGAACGCATCGCGCGCGGCACGCTCAACTATGCGCGTACCATATCGCGCGAGCTCGCACGTCTCGAGGCGGTGCGTGCTCGCTTCATGGAGATGAACGACACCTACTGAGAACGAACTCCACCGGTACCAGGCGACACTGAACACTTACATCGCCTGGACTACACAGAAGCCGGTCAATAGCGGGCGGGTTTGCCCAGAAACTTTACCCCAAGATCAGGAAAATCCGTGAGCACCACGTTTGCGCCCGTCTGTTTGAACAAAATGGAAAACATCTCGTCCATGGTGCGCGCGTAGCTAGGCAGTGTTTCTTTCCGTACCGTGTGCACATGACATTCCAATTTCGCATCTTGGATTGCAGAAACCATCGGACTCAGGCGAACAGCGCCCACCTTCGACCATTCATTCTCTATGAGCATCCTCCAGTCAGGACCCACGCCGTCTGCATATTTTGCTATTTTCTGCATACCACCGGGCTCAAACATCCAATTGTAATTGTAGTTTATCCATTTCCCACGCGAGTCCTTCTCCTGTGTTTCACGTTGATCTGTGTAAGCAACACGCTGAATCAGCTTCACGTTCATTTCGTACTTTGGTAAAAGTTCTCGTTTGATACGCTTCAGCTCGTTAAAATCATACGTTTGCACATACACTAGATCCGATCGACTTTGGTAACCGTATTTTTTCAACAGAGCGAGGGTAAGCGCTGCGATGTCTTTTCCTTCCTGATGATGAAACCACGGCACCTTTATTTCAGAGTAAATTCCAATCTTTTTCCCGGTTGTCTGTTCCAACCCACGGATAAACTGCAACTCCTCTTCAAAAGTGTGCAGCCTAAAACCAGGCTTCCAAAGAGGAAAGCGCTGGCCATACACCGGCGTATGTCGCTTACCGCGCGTATAGAAACTATTGGTTGCACGGAGGAGGGAAAGTTCTTCTACCGTAAAATCTATGACATAGAAATGCCCATCCGCACGCTGCCGGCGTGGAAATTTTTCTGCCACGTCAGTCATATTATCCAGAATATGGCTTTGCGCTACGATAAGCTGATTATCCTTTGAAAGCACGACATCCTGCTGCAGGTAATCTGCTCCTTGTGCAAAAGCAAGAACTTTCGAGGCAAAGGTGTGCTCGGGCACATATCCTGCAGCGCCCCGATACGCAACTATCATACGTTCGGACGCACAGCCTGCAACCAATGCCGCAAACACCCCCCCCCAAAGCGTCACACAATATGTTCCCCGCATAAACTTCTCTCCTCCCCTGTTATAGAATGCACAGATCGTCACCGTGCATAGTAGCACGCC
The DNA here is from genome assembly GCF_000410535.2 of Treponema pallidum subsp. pallidum str. Nichols. Classification (NCBI taxonomy): domain Bacteria; kingdom Pseudomonadati; phylum Spirochaetota; class Spirochaetia; order Treponematales; family Treponemataceae; genus Treponema; species Treponema pallidum. The sequence continues at coordinate 269,284 of NC_021490.2, read as the reverse complement.
GCATATCTCCACTGAGCGCTGATCCTACCTTCAGTTTTAATCCCATTCACGACATGTCTTGCATACAGGGTAACGGGTACGCCCACACACGCGCTTGAGAATGGGGAAAAAAGTCTTCAAGTAAGAAAAAAAAGAAGCAAGAGCCAATACCACTGGCACCACGTACACCAGGCGGCCAACCGCACGCATGCGCTCATACCAATCCGCGCCAGCCAATTCAAAGGCGTACAATGCTTTCAAAAGAAGCGAAAAAAGGACCGCACCCATATACGAGGCTGTTTTCAGCTTTCCCATTCTCTGGGCACCAACTACGTGACCTTCGCCACACGCAAGCATTCTCAGGAACATCATTCCAAATTCCCGATACAAAATACACAGAAAAAGAAAAACCGGCATGAAGTTGTCTGCCACGAGGCAAAGCATGACAGTTACATTCGCTATCACATCAGCAAAGGGATCGAAAACCTTCCCAAAACTAGAATACTTCCCTGACTTGCGCGCGTAATAACCGTCGAGGAAATCAGTGCACGCAATGAAAAGAAAAAGCAGCACCGACGCGATAGACACCACACGCCCCACATTGGCAGCAGGAAAGTACATAACAACCCAACGTGACATATGATAGAGTGCAAAGAAAGGGAGAACCAACGCCAGTCTCAGCGCAGTATAAAAGTCAGAAAGCCTCATACTCACCTAGGGGAAAGACGTAATGGTACACCACAGGTGTACTCCTAGCCTCGAATTTTGTATCGCCTATTGAACCTGTCAATGCGTCCTGCTGAATCTACCAGTTTCTGTTTACCGGTAAAAAACGGATGGCACGCAGAACAAATCTCTACCCGCAAGTCCTTCACGGTAGAAGCAGTCACGATGACGTTACCACACGCACACACCACCTTCGTCTCCTCGTACCGAGGATGCAGTCCCTTTTTCATCTGAATCGCTCCTTTCCCCATTCTACAGCGCGCCGCGCCCTTAAAAAGGTTACATCCACCCTCTTCCAGAAGGCTCGTACACGCCGGGTGTAACCGACACACGTTCCAGTCTCCTTACTCAGGAGGAGAACGCACCCGTATTCATAGACCTCAAAAATGCCTCGTTGTTCTTTGTTTTACGCATCTTATCAATTAACAATTCCACAATTTCTGCATCGTCCATAGGATTGATTACCTTACGCAACACCCAAATACGCTGCATTTCTTCCTCCGTCAGGAGCAACTCTTCCTTACGCGTACCAGACTTTTTAATACTCACCGCGGGAAATAGGCGCCGATCCGAAAGGCGACGATCGAGATTTATCTCCATATTCCCCGTACCTTTAAACTCCTCAAAAATAACCTCATCCATCCTACTGCCTGTTTCAATAAGCGCAGTGGCAATGATTGTCAGACTTCCTCCTTCCTCCACATTGCGAGCTGCACCAAAGAAGCGTTTCGGTTTGTGCAGAGCATTTGAATCCACTCCCCCCGACAACACTTTACCTGAAGTTGGCATCGTTTGGTTATAGGCACGCGCCAGACGCGTAATCGAGTCAAGCAAAATCACCACGTCCTTCCGGTGCTCTACCAATCGCTTTGCGCGCTCAAGCACTATCTCTGCAATCTGTACATGGCGAGTAGCCTGTTCATCGAACGTAGAAGAAATAACTTCAGCATCAACCGTACGCTCCATGTCGGTTACCTCTTCAGGACGCTCATCGATGAGCAGCACGATAAGATAAACTTCAGGATGATTTTGCGTGATGGCATTTGCAATTTTCTGCATGAGAATCGTCTTTCCCGTACGCGGCGGCGCTACAATCAGCGCACGCTGCCCCTTTCCGATCGGACAGAACAAGTTCATGACACGCGTTGAGATATCTTCCGTTCTTGTTTCTAAATTCAGCTTTTCCCGCGGGTACAAAGGGGTAAGACTGTCGAAAGGGACACGGTCCTGTACCTTTGCTACTTCTTCGAAGTTTACCGTTTCCACGCGGAGCATTGCAAAGAAACGCTCTCCCTCCTTAGGGGAGCGAATCTGCCCATAGATGGTGTCGCCCGTTTTCAGATTAAACAGGCGAATCTGACTTGGAGAGACGTAGATGTCATCGGAACCGGGCAAATAACTGTTCTGAGGTGAACGCAAAAAACCATACCCGTCAGGCAATATCTCCAGCGAGCCAGAAGCAAAGATAACGCCACCATTCTCAGTGTGATTTTTAAGAACGTGAAAGATGATATCTGACTTTTTCATGACAACCACGTCTTCTTGAGAGATACCCCGCTGTACTGCAAAATCACGCAGGGCATGCATCCCCATCTCAGTTAAATCATCAATCAGCAAACGCGCCCTACCCTTAACGTCGGCGGAAGACTCACTTGTTTCCGCATCTTCTGGGCAGAAATTTTGCTTAAAGCGTAGGGCTCTTCGCGGACGTTTTTCCACCTCCAGCGCTTTTGGCGTCACCACTCGTCTCCGTGAGCGAGAGCGGATGACGAGCTTCTTCCTCCCGCCGTAGGCATCGCATTCCCCCACGTCAGCGGCACTATCCTCAGACACAATCTGATTCCCCACGATTCCCTCTTCCAAACCCAACTCTCCTTGTCCGACGACGGTACCAACAGAAACTTTCATAACTTACACACCGAGATTACCGACACCGGTTTGAACAGCACGCAGCACCGTGCACGCTACAACCCTGGAAAGAAAAACCGACGTCCAACGAGTACACGCCCAAGAACACTCTCACCTAAATTGGCTAAAGACTAGAACACCAGGAAAACAGAAGACGACACCCTTAACTTCACGTGGTGTATACAGGAACTGTGCGCCTCTTTTAGGCATTCAGTCAAGACCCAACCATATCTACGCTAACGACGCAGATGCTCCTTCAATTGCTCAGACTGGACAGAAAATAGATCCCGCTTCGAAACATTCCCTTCCCGAGTCATGCAAACAGACCCCTCAAACGTAACTCCATCACAGATTTTAATTCTAGAAGCAGTGACATCCCCAAACACTCGGCTTCCATCCCTCATCTCCACACGATCAACCACCGTCAGATTCCCTCTCACTTCCCCCTCAACAAAAATAGAAACAGCACGCGCGTACTGAACTGCACACACCGCACCCGGCGCAATGGTCAAACAGCCCTGCGCATCGATAGCACCGGAGAACTTTCCCCTGATGTGCAGGTTACCTTTGAATCGCAATACCCCGTCGAACACCGTCTTCGCACCCAGAACAGTCTTGCCATGCCCTTCGCTAACCCGTTTCAACGCCACCCGCCCCTCCTGCATCTCAGCATATGGCGCACACCACCAGCAATCAATATAAAAAGGGACGCCACACAAAAAAAGACTCCCAACGCGTCCCCCCAATACCGGTAGCCTCCGCATGCGCATGTGACAATCGGAACGTCCGCCACCAAAACTCCCGGGGCAAAGGGCTGTAGTTCATCGAGTATACGCCCGTCAGGCGCAATTGCAACCGTCTGGCCAGACGTACTTGCACGCACCAGTGCCCTCCTGTTTTCGATTGCGCGAAACACCGCCATACTCAGGTGCTGATACTGACAGGAAAGACTCTTTGCCCAACTGTCGTTAGAAATATTGACGAGCAAAGAGGCACCACGCGCACAGAACTCACGCGTGATGTACCCAAACGCATCCTCGAAACAAATCGGGACAGAAAACTTTAACCCTCGTGCCTCAAACACAACGAATTCACTCCCCTGGGCCCAAAAGCGCGCATCCTGCTTTTCCAAGAAGTTGTAAAACCAGGGAAATACCCGCTTGTACGGAAAGTACTCCGTAAAGGGAACAAGCTTTATCTTATGGTACCGCTGCGGACTCGGCGGAAGCACGTTCACCCCAGGAATGAAAAGAAGCGCCGCATTGTAATCAACACGTTCCCAATTCCCCTCCTTCGTGCGCTTCTTATATGCGTCGTCACTACCGATAATAAACGGGCAGTTCTTGGCGTTCACGTAGTCCAGCAAATCGCATACTAACTGAAATGACTGCTGTTCGTGCCGGTAGCGATAGTGCCAGTCGATGCGAGGAACAAAAGCCGTCTCCGGCCACACCACCAAATCAACATCTGGATACCGCTCAAGCGCCCAATCAGAAAGATACGTCAGTGTGCTAAAATCCGCCCGATATGACTCGATACCGCCGCGTCGCGGATCACCATTAGGCTGAACGAGCGCAACCTTTGCCCGCGTGTGAGCTGTGCAATCCGGCCACCATCCCGCCTTGGCCGCGCATACACAAAACCCACACAGACCAACCCACACCAGCGCCGAAACCCAGTGGCTATACGCGGCAGACAAAAACGCCCGAGCATTCCTTTCACTTTCCTCAACCCACTGCCCCAGGACAGATGCGAGCCACGCTGAAGGAAAAACCACCAATGCAGAAACAACCCACACACCGAAGACCGATGCAACTTGGATAAGCGGCAGTACACGCCATTGCGAATAACCCATAACCCCGTAAGGGAAACCAAGAAAACCAAGCGTCTTCGCGTACTCATACCCAAGCCACACAAGACACTGCACGAGAAGCGCCCGCCGCTGCCAAAATGCACCACCAGCCTTCAGCGCAAGACACAGCGCCGCAAGAAAAAGCGCAGAGAAGCCGGCAACTACGCACAACGCCACCGGATGAAATACAAAAAGCCAATAAGAAAACGCACCGTAGCTGAACGCGCCGTACGCACCCCCCCAGAACACAACCGCAAAACCCGAGGCCCACCTTACCAAAAGGAAGAGAGGAGCAAGCGCCCCATACGCTAGGAGAGCACACCCTCTGGGAAGCAGAGGGTTAGGGTGAGAGAGCGCGAACAGGGAAACCGCCAGAACAAACAACAAAAACTCGCCCAGACGGGAACGACACCATTCCTCAATCCGCACCAACCTCCCCCGAACGATATCCCCGCACCGCACTCTTTAAACGCTTGCTGGGGCGGAACACTACCACACAATGACTTGGAATAGAGACCACCTCCCCTGTCTTTATGCTCTTCCCGACGGAAGCCTTACGCACGCGAGACTCAAACACCCCAAAATCCCTCAGCTCGACTGTCTCCCCCCGTTCCAATGCAGCGGTTACCACAGAGACAAAGCTATCAACAACCCTCGCGACATGGCGACGGCTCAAATCCACCTCGTCACAAAGTGCATCGACAACGAAAGACCGCGTTCTCCTAACTCTCTTCACGACAAGAAACACACGCGGGCAAACAGCCGCCTCAAACGCGCACCACCTCGGGTGAAGAGAACACACCGTTGTACAGTCTACACATTCGGGACTTCTGGCGAGCCACAGCCTTTCTAGCGAAAACACCTTTCCGGGCAGCGGTGTCAAGTCGCTTCACCAAGCTCCTAAGTAGAGGCAGAGAACTCTCCCTATCCCCGGATGTAACAGCAGCCAAATACCTCCGCGCACAAGTACGCGCCGCAGACCTAGCCATCCTACCACGCATCCTACGCACCTCACTCTGATCATGCCTCTTCCTGGCGGATACACTCCTACCCATCCGACCTCCCCGAACGCCAAAACACCGCTAAAACCCAAGAAAAGAAGAGAGGGAAAAGACACGCCCCGCGCCTAGAACCCCACCGCCCCCTCTCCCTAGGAAGACTACTGCACTACTGCTGCTCTTCCTGCCGCTGAGCACCCCCAGAGGGTGTAAAACCAACCTCTGTAGCAAGCTTCTCTTGCTCTATATAACGCAGCACCTGCTGCTGCCCGAAACGCGCAACCTCAACTCTCTTACGCTCAGCCTCACGCCGCGCCTGGATACCCCACAGGTCCTCGTCCGCAAAATCGCGCACCGTACTCAGCACCGCCTTATCATAGATAATCTTGACGTCCTTGAAATAACCAACATAGTCCCCTCCGGCATGAGCCGCGTCCCTAGTAACCATAAAGCCTTCAAACACGACGTGGGGCGTCGACGCGGGATACACGGGATACAAGCGCACCTCCCGCGACCGAACATCAGAGATATACGAAGGATTGTTCCACACCAACTCCTTCCAGGAGTCGAACAGGAGATACCCCATGAAGTAGCGATGCACCTCACCATCCTGATCCCGCATCATCACGTACAAACCATGAGGATAATTCATCCCGTAAGTGTTCACCGCGATGGACTTAAGAACACCCACATTCTTTACCACTCCGTACCCATCTTCAAAACGCCCCTTTCCAGAAGCCTTCTCCTCCTCTGTGGGGGCCTGTACATTACCCTGATCGTCCACCTGAGCCATCACCTCGTACGCAGGAATTACGAACGCCGGCTTTATCATTGCGTTTGCGTTACTGTCCCACGTGGGGAACAACACGCGCACACCAAGGACACGCTCACCAGCAAAACTCTTCGCTCCCTCACTTACCGGAGCCTCAATAACGCGAGAGGCAGCATGGGCGACAGGATTACGCGCGGAAGAATTCAGCACAACCTCCCACTGTGCAACCGCAAGAGAAGATCTCATCAATGCCTTCTGCTCGTCAGTGTACGAGGTATCCGCCAGAGAAGCATAGTCCAGAACGGTACGCCGATTATGCGTCATACCTCCACTCTTATCCGCCATGATATCAGCGTTCAGCTTTGCGAAGTCGATGAGCACTGACTCATCAGCAACCGCGCACACCCCCGAGAGCAGCGCCACCGCGCTCAACACAACCGCTTTCTTCATTCAAACGCTCCTTTCGCACAATAAGATAACCACTCTTCGAGTATACGCTCACCGCCTATTTTGTCAACACCCCTGCATCTACCCATCACTTTCAAACCCCGCGCGTCCCCCGACATAAAAACACACCCGCTTTACCGGCGCACAGTTCAACACAACCGATCGCTCAAAAAGCTCATACGCACGGTGCAGACTACACGTCCGATACTTCGGTGACAGCACCCCTACAGGCAAATCTATATACAACGTATCGCCACGAGAAAAACAACTCAGCGGTCTCACCGCTGGATCCACCAACCGTGCGTAACCATGATGCTGCGGCCCTAACAACAATTCGCGCACTACCTCGCGCACAGCACCCCCTTGCGTGTGCCCACGCACATAGCGCGGCTCACACACCACTGCCCCATCACGCATCCGCTCAAAGAAAAGCACATACCGAATACACCGCTCCCCCGCCAATTGCTGCACCGCAAGTGCCACACCAATTATTAGCAAGAGAGTCCAACACACCGCCCTCACTACACCGTACAATGCTGCCCCATCCCCTATCATAAGGGTCCGGTAAATCCCCCCGAACCTTCAAAATACGTGATAAAAGAAACAAGCCCATTGTAGATTCCCTGCGCGCACCTTTTCAAGTAGTCCGCATCGTTGAGCAACCGCGCCTCTACCGGATTACTCACAAAGCCTAATTCCACCAAAACACTTGGCATCTTCGCGTTCCGTACTACAAACCAGGCCTCCTCTTTTACTCCACGATTTTTACTTTGTGCACCGACGCTTGCTTGCATTCCGTCAGCGATACTGCGCGCAATCATAATACTTTCCATTGTGAATTCCTCTTCGAGCATCGAGTTCAAGATCGGGAGCACCTCTTTGGACGCCGCATTTTTATCAAGAATTGACCTGCGATATTCAGGCGGCAAGTACCACACCTCAAACCCAGAAGCCTTTGTATTCCATGAAAAATTCGCATGCACCGACACGTACAGGATCGCTTCGTACTTCCCTAGCTTTACCCCATTTGCCATCGCCACACGCTCCTCAAGCGTAAGATATGAATCCCCTTTCCGCGTCATAATGATTTTACGATCCGGATAGCGCGCCGTAAGTAAGTCATAGATATTTTGAGATGCACGCAACGCAATGTCTTTTTCTTTCACCACCACCGTTTTACCCTGCTCACGGTACGAGCCCTTCGTCCCCCAATCCTTTCCTCCATGTCCTGGGTCTATGAGCACCGCACCCACACGATGCTCAGGTTGATGTGAAGAATACCCAAATACTTTCCTTAGCCGCTCTGCAAACCCTCCACTTACATACACCACCGCGTCCTTTACCACCGGCGGATCAATCATCAGCACCTCACTACCATCCAATAGTGCAAGCACTTGCCCAACCCGACATTGTACTCGTCGCTCACCTTTGGAAAATAAAATTGTTTGCGAAAGCGGATTCCAACTAACCGACACATTCAACGTACGCGCAAGCTTCATCGCAGACACAAACGCTTCATCAGCAGAAAGACACAGTGCAAAAAAGAAAACACCACCTATCAAACACGAACGCAAAAACTTCATAATGCCCCTCGCTCGAGATACCCTGTCAAAGTACCAATGCACACCTGTCCCCTCTCCCTACTCACAATAAGCACATACGTCCACGCACCACACTACCATACCCTTTGCGCATGCAATCTCTCACCAGATGACAACCGGTGCACTTTACTGAGAACGACACGCAAAGTACGCAAAAGCTCACGCGGTAGATATTCCAACCGCTCCCCTAACAATAGTCCTAACTCCTCAGTGCTATTCCATACATCATGGAAAAGCGCGGTTTCTTCCGGACTCATCAATCCAATTTGGAACCCAAAAATCATCACTCCACGCCGACGCAGTTCCTCTATCGTTCGTCGACTCTCATGAGGGTATGAGGAGCATCCGTCAGTAATTACCAACACAACCTTAACAAAAGATGTATCAGACGACACACGTGCACGCCTGCGTTCCACGTCTGCAAGAATGTGTTTTAACACCTCTGCATCATTCGTCCCTCCGAATCGTCCATCTAAGTTCACCGATGCTTTGATAAGCTGCGCGCTATTGAAGTCTTTCGATTTACTCTTTCCAAATGACTTCACTTTTATAAAACTGCTCCCAAAGTAATACACCTCAGAATGAATAGTTGTTCTCTCACGCCTACCTGCTGCGAGCATGTCTGAGTACTCTCCAAAATCTTTCAACGAAAGCATACTTACCGCAAGCGCTTCCCTTGCACTCGCAATCTTTTCTTTATTCATAGAACCCGAGTTATCAACAACGAATGAAACTTCTATCTGTGCCGGACGTAGCGTACACGCACGCACTTCATACACACGATCATACACGCGCAGCTTGTACCTCTGATCCCTACCCCGAAATTCTTGAAAATCAGGGAAAACTGAAACAAAATCGCCTACGTTTAACCTCCCCTTCGGGCACTTCCCCTCGTAACAGTCTATCCACTGGACTGACTTTCCAATAAGTGATTTCCAAAACGAGCGCATATCGATACGCAAACGATGCGTTGTACGCAGCAACCGCGCAAACTCTTTGCGTTCCTTCGGAGAAATAGAGAAGCGCTCGTCAAACTGAGTGGTACAAGACTCAAAAACATCTTCTCTTTTTTTCAGCTCTTGCTGCCCGTCCCTTGAGTGCACAGCGTGCAAATTACTTTTAGTGTATTCGAAGGCACGCTCGTTTCTGAAAGGATCATAACTTCTGTCCGTTATATTCTTTAACTCGAATGTGATATTTGCCACACTCAGATGCCAAAGCCGCACAAAATGCTCTAAGAGAAACACAGAGACAATACGGTCCCGGTGCTTGGTTGGGACTACCTCGCCAGAAAGGGGGAAAAATTCTGAGTGAATAAAATTACTCATCTCAGTACCAAGCACTAAAGTGCGTAGCACCTCCTGTACTACAGGATCCCGTGCGATGCATGCGCGATTGCAACCCTTTGGCATATCATGGAACAGCACGCGCTCTGCAAGCGCATATGCAAACTGCAAGTGCAATGCCGTTTCCGTATGTTCCCAATACACACCCCGTTCTTTTTGATACAGAGAAGCCAGCAGCGCACTTCCTTCTGGAGTTGTGTAGTACGGAGCTCTGTTCCGCACATAGTGGAAGGCATACACCGCATCGAAAAGGTAAAACAGTGATGCCACTTCTGTGTGGCAGTAATGCTGAACAAAGGCGCGAACACGTATTTCATCTCTCGCTTCGCGAGAAAAAACTGCCTCATACATAAGACGTCGCATCCCCTGTGCAGCGTCTTCAAAAAAAGACACACGGTTGCAGTAATACGCGTAATCCGCCTTTAATTCTCGATAGTAAACAAGCTCCCGGAAAAGGTTCCACAATATTTCTTTTCCGTCAAAGTCGTCCTTTAAAAACCACTGCAGTGGAACCCCTACCATCCCCTCCTGCGGAACAAACACAAACCGATCAGCTTGTAAAATAGGTACACAACGAAAATGCGCATCCCCCGCAAAGGTGGCGATATTCCGTGCTTCAGCGGAAAAAAAACGCGCAAAATTCTCTTGCGCACGCTTCGCATCACATTCATTCATTGTCATGCAACGGCGGCGCGACGATCTTACTCAGTCTCTCTTTAAACATAGAAGGTTCACAAAATTCGTGCACCGTCAAAAGCCTGCACGTACCATTTTCTGCCGCAATAAACACGTTGAATACCGACGGGTGTTCACTCTGCAATAAGAATGCAGAAACGACCGCTCCTGTTGTGTTTCCAAATGAGCGAGAATACTGCGCCGTGCCCGTAGCATCGAATGACAGCAAACGCGCCTCCCCACCCCGGCCGAAAACAAGCACCATGCGTGAAGAGAGCGCCAACGCGCATAACACTACACTTTTGAAACCTGTAATCCATTCGCCATACGCATAGTCCCCCGCAGCCATGCCATGCTCGTGCCGAAGCACGCGACTTTCCCCGTCATCGCCAAAGACTACCACTCGATCCTCAGAAAGCACGACCGCTTCAGTGTATGGATTTTCAAATCCATATATCGCGTCAGAATACTCTTCATTGTGTAAAAGGCGTGTACCGCTAAAACCACTAAACACCACAAGCTGCGCAGTATTAAGAGCCCGTACTACCCGTATTCCCCCACCTAAACCAAGAATCGGCCCACGATACTCATATCCGTGTGCACTCTTTTCTAAAATGAAGAGAGCACCTGTCTCATCACCTACCACCACTCGGTGAGCATTTACTTTTTCCACACACAGCACACGCTCATACACGCCTTCAACACGCGCAACTACCTCAAACGAAACCCTTCTTCTCTCTGCCTTCTTCGATCGTTCCTGAATAGAAAGCACGATCGTTTCACCACCTTCGGTAACGACAACTACTTCTCCATCACCCATAGAGATAAGCGCACAAATACGCCAATCCGTTTTCACGCTCTTATGCGTGGATTCCGCAACAAGCCATTGATCGTGCACCCGGTATAAAAGCCGTATATCATCTGTGCCACCTGCGATAAGGACAGAATCTTCCGCCAAAGGAATCGCTGCGGTGATGCTTTTTCCAAATTCAAAAAACACGTCACTGTACGTGCACTCATCTCCACAGATATCGGGAAAGCAGTGCCGAAACTCGGGAAGCAGCTCCTGAATCAATGCGTCACTTGTCTGTTCTGCACGTGCAAGATCATCCCACAGTGCGCGCGGAGTTCCTCCCTCACTGCGCAATCGCGCGTGCTCAGACACCAGTTGGTCACACGAACACTGCAGATGGGCAATCCGATCCGCACACTCACGTGCGTATGATTTCTCCTGCAAAAGTCTGAATGCTGCACACACGCGTACCAACTCGTGTATCCGATCGTGCAGAACCAACATCGCACCGGCATCTACCACATCCGGCACTGTATTCTGTGTATGCATGGCGTACGTAGGTCCGTGTCCAAAGAGCAATACCACCACCTCAGCGAGAGTTTTTACCCCATCCGGCAGACGCGTGTATTCGTAAGGACGGGTACGGATCTCTTCGTAAGAAGTAAAACCTGCCCCAATCCCCTTGGGCCGCACACTCCACCCGTCCTTTTCTTGAAAAAAACCAAATCGGACTGCTTGCGATAAAATATAATTTTGATCGTCTGCATTCAAAACACCACCGATAAAGCCGTCCCACAGCGCCTGATCCACATCCTTCTCTTCGCCCCGATTCCACTCATCAAGCACACGGATCACATTACGAATGGAAAGCACCGCTTCACGCAGCTCAGGCTCCACATCCCCAAGACCGTCATGCGTCTCACTTCCCCCCGTGCTATCTTTCCATTTGCCGGAAAATACCTGCTGCGTCACCTTTGCCAATTGCGCAAGTTTAAACAGCTTGTCCAATGAACCATCAATATCCGGCAGGCAAAGTGATCCTCCAGAAGAGGCAAGACGCGCGAGAATGATGCGAAAAAGTTCATTTTTCTCAGGATGCGCCTGATTCGTATAAAGACCTTCTGTGGACTGCGGAGGGTAATCATATTCGAACGTGTTAAAGCGCGAAGCAAACGCGGGGTTGAGCGCCCCAGTGCCCTCGTAATGAACAAGTCCACTGCTGATGTTCCCCGTGGCAATTACGCCAAACCCTGCAGCTATTTTTACCGGGCCTACCCCGGGGATATAGGCGAAATCCCCTACCCGTTTTTGCAAAATATCATTGAGTGCGATGAGATGCTGCATGGGAATTGCGTTGATTTCATCGATAACAAGAGGTCGTCCCTCTTTTACTGCGCGCAGCACCTCACGCTCAATCTTTTGTACCTCAGTGCCAAAATTGCCATACTTTGCAAGATAGATATCCAGCATTGGATCAAATGCGTAACCACGCTCAGTAAAGGCATGCACATCCTGGTAACAGTGTTCGGGTGTTTTTCCCTCCAGACTGTTTTTTAACACAAGCGTCTTTTCAAGAAACAGATCCTCTGTGTCGATGTGCTTTGACCCCGAAATAAATAGGGGTTTGATGCGCTGCAAAAGCCGCTCGTCACCGAGACGTAGCGCCTGTTCATAATATGCCGCGCGCTGAGAAAAAAGGCGTTGAAACTGCGTACGCGCTTCCTGGGAGTTTTGTAAGGCATCTGACACGCCACGCTCGCTGCCCCGAATCTCCGCACACGAGCCACCGGTTGCAGCAGTGCACCACTCATTAAGCGCACAACGGACATCTTCAGTGATTAATTTATGAAGCGCAAAACGCTCCGCGGCGAGCACGGCGAGCTCAGTCTTTCCCGTGCCGAGATGCCCGCGGAGTAGCACCGCATCCCCGCGGGCAAGGCTTGTCGCTATCCTCTCAAGTGCAGCACTAACAGAGGGGGTTTGCGCAAACACCCCCGAGCTGACGCGTTCAACTTCCCCAAGCCATTGAGCAGCATGGAGAACGAAAAAGGATTCAGGTGTTTCCAACGCGAGCGCTGCTCGTTGCTCCTCCAGATCCCGTATGGCATCTGAGTGCACTCTGGTAAAAACCGTACTCCGCCTATGGATACCGAAGTGGGCACAGGCGACTGCACACTCCCAGTCGCGCAAAAAGCGCTCATACACAATACGCGCGTCAATATCTGCCAAACGTGCCCGATACCGTGCAAGTTCCGTATTATGGAAGTGCGTAAATGCCTGTAACAACAGGCAATCTGCACTGCACAGCGCGGCGCGCCCATCGCCGAGCACTTCCTCTTGCTGAAGGCTATGCGCAGCGCGGGGATCTATCTCCCTAGACGCACGCAAGAACGAATCACGAACGTCAACAGGGCACTTGAGCTCTGCGCGAACCACCCCCGAGCGCTCTTCCCTTGCGGAAAATTCACGAAAGAGGGCACACGCGCGCGCAAAATTATGTGGATCCGAGAGTAGCCCCCCCACCGTATGGACCCTCCGTTTATGCTGATAAGGCGCACAAGAGCACGCCACCCAAAACCGACGTCCAGATGAATCAAGAGAAAGGACGAGGGCAAAAACACCCCCTGCCAAGGGCAGACACCGCCCCTGCAACAAACGCCCCAGGAAGAGACGCGTATCTACCAGCGATAGTGCGAAAAAGCCTTATTGGCCTCTGCCATGCGGTGCGTATCCTCTTTACGTTTAAAGGCAGTTCCCGTGCTGTGGTACGCATCAAGGATCTCTGCTGCAAGTCGCTCCGACATGCCACGCCCGCTGCGCCTGCGTGCTGCACCGATAATCCAGCGCATACCTAAAGCCTCACGCCTCGTTTCCCGAATTTCCATCGGCACCTGATAGGTAGAACCACCAACCCGCCGCGATTTAACCTCCACTGCAGGCTTTACGTTCTCTAACGCTTTTGTGAACACCGGAAGAGGCTCCTCACCAGTCCTTTGCTGAATACGTTCAAGACAATCGTACATAATACCCACCGCAGTTGCCTTCTTACCCGCCAGCATCATTCGACAAATAAACTTCGCCAACACCACACTGTTATACCGCGCGTCAGGCGGCGGTACCCGACGCGACACCCGTCGCTTCCGCCCCATACCAACTCCTCTCCCCAGCCCCTACGCGCGAGGGCGCTTAGCCCCGTACTTTGAACGACCGCGCTTACGATCCACCACGCCAAGAGTGTCCTTGGCCCCCCGGATAATATGATAACGTACTCCAGGTAAATCTTTCACACGTCCACCGCGAATCAGCACAATCGAGTGCTCCTGCAAATTATGCCCAATCCCGGGAATGTACGCCGTCACTTCAACCCCGCTACTTAGACGCACACGCGCCACCTTACGCAGAGCAGAATTCGGCTTTTTTGGCGTAACTGTCATCACACGCGTACACACTCCGCGCTTCTGCGGACAAGCCTGCAACGCAGGGCTCTTCGTACGAGAAAAAACCGCCTTACGCCCTATCCTCGTCAATTGATTAATTGTCGGCATTCTTTTCGCTCACTTCCCCAAAAAAATCCTCAACACCGTAAACCTTGCCGCACACAGCACACGCGGCTAGGATACTCAGAATAGCCAAACCAGGTCAATCCATCACGCTTCGCCTTCAGGTTCCCCTTCCATACCCGCAACTGCCTGGGCAAGCGCCTCCTCTTCAAGTTTTCTACGCCTGATAACTTCCTCCATCTGCACATCAAGATCCCGCTTGTTCTTGTCAAACAGCTTCACCTGACGATAACGCCGCATCCCCGTACCTGCGGGAATTAAGTGCCCTATAATGACGTTCTCCTTCAACCCACACAAGTCATCAACAGAGCCTGCAATCGCCGCATTGGTGAGCACCTTGTTCGTTTCTTGGAAAGATGCCGCAGATATGAAAGAGTCTATGTTCAACGCCGCCTTCGTTATACCCTGGAACATTGGGCGCGCAACCGCAGGCTGCCCCCCTTCCGCTTCAACCCGACGGTTCTCTTCGTGAAAACGGTACTTATCCACCTGTTGCCCGTAGATAAAACGCGTGTCCCCAACCGAGACAACCTCTGTCTTTCGTAGCATTTGCCGCACCACTAAACCAATGTGCTGGTCATTGATTGAAACACCCTGCACACGATACACGTCACGGATCTCATTCATCAAATAGTTTTGCAAAGCATTTTCACCCAGAATTGCCAGGATATCATGGGGATCAAAGCAACCATCACACAAGCGTTCGCCTGCCTCAACCGTATCTCCATCACGTACTAAAAGCTGACGCGACATGGACACGAGGTGCTTATATTCCTTCCCGTAATGGTCACGCACCACGACAATACGCTTACCCTTAAACAGTCCTTTGAACGACACAACCCCAGAAATCTGTGCCAAGACAGCCGCATTCTTAGGGCGCCGCGCTTCAAATAATTCAGAAACACGCGGCAGCCCCCCCGTAATATCCGATGTCTTTTGAATTGCTTTTGCCAGTTTTACAATGACCGTACCCGCCTTCACCTGCGCGCCTTCTTCAACCATCAAGCGCGCTTCCTCTGGCAAGTAGTACGAACCCAGCGCATTCCCCGACTCATCAGAGATGAATACCCGCGGTTGAAGCTGTATTCCTGTTTTCAACGTCGTAATCCTGCGCTCCACCATCCCCGTTTCAGTATTTACCTCTTCGATGAGCGTAGAGCCCAAAATAATATCTTCGTACCGCACAAAGCCATCCTGCTCTGCCAAAATAGGTTCAGTGAACGGATCAAACGTAGCCACGGTCTTTCCGGGCGGCACATACTCGTCTGCCTTGATTACTACATTAGAACCATTGCGAATTTCCGTCTTTTGCTCAGGCCCTACCAGGTACACGGTTCGATCGATTATACGCGCAAAACCACTCACCGAAGCGTACACCGTCTGCCCATCGGTGGTGTGGTAGAGAACCTCATCCTTTAGCACCCGCGCGCGGTCACGCACCTGCACGCTGTCACCCTCTTGAAGCTGATACTCTGCCAGAGTTTTGTGAAAAAAGAGCGTCCCCCGACGCGTGAACAGCTGAGAGCCATCCTCCATTTTCACATGCACCCCCTCAATACTCTTTACCAGTATGGGATACTTAAACGTGATGCGGTTCTCTTCCGTAGTACTGCTTGCCGTACCCCCAACATGGAACGTGCGCATTGTCAGCTGCGTACCCGGCTGACCAATGGACTGAGCGGCTACAATCCCAACCGCCTCCCCAATTTCTACAATTTTGTTGCGTGCAAGATTCCGCCCGTAGCAGCACACACACACTCCTCGCTTAGATTCGCACGTGAGCACGGTGCGCAACTTCACTGACTCCACGCCCGCTTCTTCCACCTTTTCTGCACGCTCATCGTCGATGTATTCGTTCACATCGAGCAGCAGTTCATGGGTGATGGGGTGTTCTACACGTTCAAGTGTATACTTTCCTACGATGCGCTCAGCAAGCGATTCAATAATCTCATCGCCGGACTTCACCGCGCGATATTCAATGCCATTGATGGTACCACAGTCCTCCTCGTTCACCACCACATCTTGCGCGATATCAACCAGACGACGTGTCAAATACCCCGCATCAGCGGTCTTTAGCGCAGTGTCTGCGAGCCCTTTGCGTGCACCGTTGGTAGAAATAAAAAACTCAATGACATTGAGTCCCTCTTTAAAATTAGAACGAATAGGCAATTCGATGATATCCCCACTCGGCTTTGCCATTAAGCCACGCATTCCCGCCAGTTGGCGGATTTGATTGCGACTCCCGCGCGCACCTGAGGTAGCCATCATGTAAATGGTATTAAATCCATCCTTGTCGCGCTCAAGTGTTTCCATCATGAGCGAAGTGAGCTCCTCACTTGTTTTAGACCACACCTCAACGACGCGATTATAACGCTCCTCTTGCGTGATGTGCCCCCCGCGGTATTGACTCGCAATCGCTAGCACTTCCTTGTTCGCCTTTTCGAGCATCTGCACCTTCTGCTCAGGCACGATGATGTCGTCCATACTGAGCGTTGCACCAAAGAAGGTCGCGTAGGTATAACCGATAGTTTTCAGTGCATCGAGCATCTGCACCGCAAGCCAAGAATCCTGACGCTTGAACACCCGCTCAATTAATTTCCTGATGCGTTTGTCATCAAGCGTTTCGTTGACAAAAGGAATCTCTGCGGGAACTTCCTCATTCAACACAAGTCTTCCTGCGGTAGTGACCACAAGCTGACCATCACATTTGTGATATCGCACTTGAATCTGATCCTGCCAGCCGATTACCCCCTTTTCCGCAGCCATCATTACCTCCTCCACCGAGGAAAAACGGCGAGGACGAGCACCCTCCGGCAGAGAGCGTTCCTTTGTCAGATAATACAAACCCAGAACCATGTCCTGAGATGGATACACAATCGTGCGCCCATTTGCAGGGTCAAGCAAATTGCGATTCGACAACATGAGCGTCCAACACTCCATCTGTGCCGCCTGCGTCAGCGGCACATGCACCGCCATTTGATCCCCATCAAAATCAGCATTAAAAGGTTTACACACAAGCGGATGAAGACGAATCGCCTTCCCCTCCACCAACACCGGCTCAAAAGCCTGAATGCCCAATCGATGCAATGTCGGCGCCCGATTAAGCATAACTGGATGCTCTTTTACCACTTCATCCAACACCGAAAATACCTTCGGCGACTCTTGTTCCACGAGCATCTTTGCCTTTTTGATGTTCGAGACAATTTCTTTCTCAACCAGCTTTTTCATAATAAAGGGCTTAAACAGCTCAAGCGCCATTTTTGTAGGCAACCCGCACTGCCACAACTTAAGTTCAGGCCCCACTACGATAACCGAACGCCCGGAATAGTCGACCCGCTTGCCCAAAAGATTCTGGCGAAAACGCCCTTGCTTCCCCTTGAGCATGTCAGAAATAGACTTAAGCGGCCGGTTTGACGCACCTTTAATCGCGGGCTTGCGCTTAGAATTATCAAAAAGCGCGTCCACTGCCTCTTGCAACATGCGCTTTTCGTTCCGAATGATGATATCCGGCGCCTTCAGTTCCATGAGCCGAATCAAACGGCTATTGCGGTGGATCACACGCCGATACAGGTCATTGAGATCTGAGGTAGCAAAACGCCCTCCGTCGAGCTGCACCATAGGACGCAAATCAGGCGGGATCACCGGGATAACGCTCAAAATCATCCATTCCGGCTTATTTCCCGACACCCGAAAGTTTTCTACGATCTCTATGCGACGCAGCAAGCGTTTGTCGCTTTTCGCACCCTTCTCCATCATCTTCTCACGCAACTGTGCAACAAGCGCGTCAAGGTCAAGGTTTTGCAAAAGGGTACGGATAGCCTCCGCTCCCATTCCCGCCGTAAAGCCGCCACCGTAGCGCTCCTGCGCGTCATTGTACTCAGTTTCAGTGAGCAACTGATTCTTTTTTAAATCGGTGTCGCCCGGCTCTATAACTATGTACTTCTCATAGTACAAAACAGAACGCAGTGCGATCACCTGTAGATCGAGTAACAAACCCATTCTACTTGGTACACAACGGTAGTACCAAATATGAGAAACAGGCGTTGCAAGCTCAATATGCCCCATGCGCTCCCTGCGAACCTTGAAATGCGTTACCTCCACCCCGCACCGATCGCAGATAACACCCCGGTACCGAATTGACTTAAACTTTCCACAAAAGCATTCCCATTCCTTTGTAGTACCAAAAATGCGTTCACAAAAAAGCCCTTCACGTTCAGGACGCAACGTGCGGTAATTAATTGTCTCAGGCTTTTTCACCTCTCCATAGGACCATGCCCGAATGGTATCAGGGGAGGCAAGCTTTATCTGTAAACTGTCAAAATCCCGGATATCCTTCATTCCCTGCACCCCTTAAAATTTAGAGCCAATCTTATTCGTCATTTCTTCATCGCGCTCAGTGAGCGGAATCTGCTTGCCCTTCGCATCGTAAATCGTAAAGTCGAGCGCAAGTCCCCGCAGCTCCTGCACCAACACGTTAAAAGATTCAGGAATACCGGTAGGAGACGAAGCCTCCCCTTTTACAATTGCCTCATAAATTTTAGAACGCCCGTGCATATCATCCGATTTAATCGTTAGCAACTCCTGCAGGGTATTCGCCGCGCCGTAGGCTTCAAGCGCCCACACCTCCATTTCCCCGAGACGCTGCCCTCCAAACTGCGCTTTACCCCCTAAGGGTTGCTGCGTCACAAGCGAATATGGACCTGTAGAGCGGGCGTGCATTTTGTCATCCACTAGATGCGCAAGCTTCATAAAGTAAATAACCCCCACAAATACAGGGTTTTGAAAATAATCCCCCGTGCGTCCGTCACGCAGCATCACTTTTGAATTAGTCGGAAAACCTGCCTGCATCAACTTTTCCCCAATCTGCTCGTTGCTTGGAGATTGAAAGACAGGAGACTCATACCATTCGTCAAGCCGCAACCCCGCAAGTCCCAATTCAGATTCAAGAATCTGTCCTATGTTCATACGAGAAGGTACACCGAGCGGGTTCAAACAGACATCAAGCGGGGTACCATCATCCAGATACGGCATGTCTTCTTCAGGAAGGATGCGCGCAACGATACCCTTGTTACCGTGGCGACCGGCCATTTTATCCCCTTCACGCAGCTTACGCTTGGTAGCGATAAGAACCTTCACCACCTCTGACACCCCGGGGTTTAAATCATCTCCCTCCGAACGCCTGAGTCGCTGCACGTCAATGACTGTACCCTCAACTCCATGCGGCACACGTAGAGAAGAATCACGCACTTCCTTCGCCTTCTCCCCAAAAATAGAATTCAGCAGCCTAAACTCTGGCGTCGTCTCAGACTCGCTTTTTGGCGTAATCTTTCCGATAAGCACGTCTCCCGCACGCACCTTTGACCCAATACGAATGATCCCCTCTGCATCCAAATTATCCAGATTCTTCTCAGACTTATTCGGGATATCATTCGTCATTCGTTCAGAACCCAGCTTGGTTTCACGCACCTCAGTAGAAAATTCTTTGATGTGAACCGAGGTGAACATATCCTCCTTTACCACCCGGTGAGAAATCAAAATGGCATCCTCGTAGTTGTAACCGTTCCACGGCACAAAACCAACTAGAATGTTTCTGCCAAGCGCAAGCTCCCCTCGATACGTTGCAGGACCGTCTGCAAGCGCATCTCCTACCTGTACCCGATCTCCCACGTGCACTATTGGCCGCTGGTGGTAACAGGTATCCTGATTTGTCCGCTGATACTTAAGTAACGGATACACGACCTCCTGCTCTTCCCCAGACGCCGCGGCGGAACAAACCACTATCTTCTCTGAGGAAACGTAGGCAACCGTTCCGTCTTGCTTTGCCTTCACCAGCACTCCAGAGTCATATGCACACTTCTCTTCCATGCCTGTACCCACGCGCGGGGGTTCAGGAAAAATAAGCGGCACTCCCTGCCGTTGCATGTTCGACCCCATTAACGCACGGTTAGCATCATCATGCTCAAGAAACGGTATGAGAGAAGCAGAAACAGAAATTATCTGCTTGGGGGAAACATCCATATACTGGATATCCTTAGGACTACGCGTACTGTAATCCCCCCGGTGCCGACAAGAGACATGATCTACACGGATGACCCCGTCCGGTCCTACCGCCGTAGAATCCTGCCCAATGTAGTAGCGATCCTCGTCCATAGCATCCAGGTACTCAATCTCTTTCGTAACAACTCCGTCACGCACCCGTACATACGGCACCTCCAAGAACCCATACCCGTTAACGCGTGCGTAATTGGCCATAGAAACAATTAAACCGATATTTGGTCCTTCGGGGGTCTCAATGGGACACATCCGACCGTAGTGCGTGTAGTGCACATCGCGTACCTCAAACCCAGCACGCTCCCTTGAAAGTCCACCAGGACCAAGTGCGTTCAAACGCCGCTTGTGTGTCAACTCCGCCAGCGGATTGACCTGATCCATGAACTGAGAAAGCTGACTTGCACCAAAGAACTCCTTAATCGCAGCCATGATAGGTTTTATGGAAATGAGATCCTGCGGCTTGATCGTTTCCGTTTCCTTAGAACTCATACGCTCCTTCGCAATACGTTCCATGCGCAAAAAGGCCGTTTTTAACGTATT
The DNA here is from genome assembly GCF_000410535.2 of Treponema pallidum subsp. pallidum str. Nichols. Taxonomy (NCBI): domain Bacteria; kingdom Pseudomonadati; phylum Spirochaetota; class Spirochaetia; order Treponematales; family Treponemataceae; genus Treponema; species Treponema pallidum. The sequence goes on along the minus strand of NC_021490.2, from coordinate 248,036 downwards.
GGTCATTAATTCCCCCACCGAACGAATACGACGGTTGCCCAGGTGATCGATATCATCTTCCTGTGCATCACCGCTATACATTCTGATGAGAAATTTCATGGTATTTACGATATCATCGAGGGTGAGCGTGCACTCAGTAGTCGGCGAGTCAGAGCGAAATTTCTTGTTCAGCTTGTAGCGCCCCACCCGCCCTAAATCATAGCGACGTGGGGAGAAAAACATTGTCTGCAAATCTTTTTCCGCCGCGTCCATGGTCATAGGATCGCTTGGTCTTAGCGCTGAGTATACAATACACAGTGCCTCTTCACGCGAAAGCTCGTCCTGTGCACCCGACTTAGAGAACTTCATTTCCTCTCGTTCAAGACAATTGATAACGACCGCAGAACGCAACGAACCTTCCGCTTCAAGGTTAATAATGTAGACCTCACATATGCCGTTTTGCAGCAGATCATCGATGACATGGGGATGGATTTTCTCTCCTGCTTTGTACAACACCCGGGTTTCACCCTGCTCATTTTCCACCGTCACCGATCGTGCTAGGATCTTACCTGTGAGCAGCTCGTACTCCGCACGATCCTGACAAACAGGCGTCTTTTCTATGGCGTAAAAGGCCTCGATGATCTGCTCACGCGTTTCGTAGTGCAACGCACGCAAAAACACGGTGCCTAGGATACGTCTCTTTTTATCAAGCTTTGCATAGATGAGATCTTTTTTCTGATCAATTTCAAATTCAAGCCAGCTTCCCCGGTACGGAATAATGCGGCTGGAGAATACCTCCCGTCCTTCCTTGTCCTTCTCATGAGAAAAGACAACACCAGGGGAACGATGGATCTGGGATACCACCACACGCTCCGCACCGTTGATGATAAAGGTGCCGCGTTCAGTCATCTTGGGGATATCTCCCATATAAATGTCTTTGCGCCTAATCTCCCCCGTATTATTGAAACGTAAATCAACAAGCGCCTTCAGCGGAATGGCGTACGTCAAACCCTTTTGTTTACACTCCGCCTCGGAGAACTTGATGTTTTTCTCATCAAGGGAGTATGATTGGTACTCGAGCGTCATGTCCCCCGTAGAGCTCTCGATAGGAAAGGTAGTCTTGAACACGTCTTCGAGGCCGAGCTCCTCTCTAGTACCGGAGATAAGGGTGTCGGCGCCGGACGGTGTATTCCGGGCCCCATGCAGAAAGGTGTCGTAAGATCGAAGCTGGATTTCGATGAGATCCGGGATGTCCATAAAATTCCTGACATCCCTTCCCACGTACACTCTGTGTGTTTTGCAAACTCGTGCTGACATGCACTCCCCCCTCAAGCTGCACCGAACCGACACGGTGCTCCCTATACCACACGCTCTACCGTAATACTCCCCACACAGGGGAGACGCCGTCCCCTCCACTCAAGTGAGGAGAACGCGACCCAACCCGCATGCCAAAATGCCGAGAACAAGTATGAAAAGAAATAGAAGCCCACGCTCTACTCAAAAGCGCGACGCCCTCCCACACGAAAGGGTGTCAGAGGCACACAACGACGCGCCGGACGCATGCAAAAAAAACCAGACACTAGGAAATCTCAATGAGCGCACCCGCTGCGGTCATTGACTCTTTTATCTTTGCCGCCTCTTCCTTGGATACATTTTCTTTCAAAGTCTTTGGCGCACCCTCCACCAGATCCTTCGCCTCTTTTAAGCCAAGCCCTGAGATAACGTTGCGCACCTCTTTAATAACCGCGATTTTTTTGCCTGGTTCTGCAAGTCCTTTAAGCACAACAGTAAACTCTGTCTGCTCCTCAGCGGCTACAGAACCTGCCCCGCCACCTTCCGCTACCGGCGCTACCGGCACAGCCGCGGTAACTCCAAACTCCTCCTCCACCGCCTTGATAAGCTCAGAAAGCTCCAGGATGGTCTTGCCCCGAATCGCCTCAATAATCTGTTCATTACTCAACGCCGCCATATTATCTTCTCCTTGTATGCGAAATAACCCCTATAAACGGACAGGAAGACAGCACCCCAGAAGCCTGACCGCCTAACACATACCCCGTAACTAAGTTACAACAACCGCCTAGGACGAATCACCTCCCGACACCACGGAAACTTCTACACCCTCATCCCTTTTGTCCATCACAGCCTGTAATACGCGTACGAACTTCACCGTCGTTGCATTCAGCGCGGACAAGAACATGGAAACGAGCTCTTTCTTTCCAGGAAGCTTCGAATACGCTTCTACCTTCGAAGCGTCAAACACCTCCCCATCAAGAATTGCACCCTTCACCACTAAGGCAGGCACTTCCTTTGCAAAATCGAACAGCACACGCGCGACGCCATTCGCATGCTCCGTGTCCACTAGGGCGATGGCCGTGGGCCCCACCAGATACTCTCCCACCGTCATGTTTAGGGACGTAAAGGCGATATTCGCAAAATTGTTACGCACCACCCGATACACGCACGAGAATTCGCGCAGCGCGCGGCGCAACGCGGTCAGCTGCTCAACCGTAAGCCCTCGATACTCCGTAAAGATATAAGAAGAAGCCTCACCCAAATCACGCGTAAGGCTCTCGACAGCAGCCACCTTTGCCGGCTGCAGCCTTCGTGCGCGTACTGCCATACTACTCCTCTGACTTATGGACAACCCAAATCCCAGGCCCCATACTGGAGCTGAGCGAAATCGAACGGACAAAACCAGCTTTTACGTCAACGGGCTTCTTGCGATCCATCTCCGACAGAAACACGTCAACATTCTCTACAATCTGCGCAGAGTCCATCGTCGTTTTCCCTACTGCTAGATGGACCACACCTGTCTTATCCGCGCGAAACTCGACACGCCCCTTTTTCAACTCACAGACAGCAGCCCCCAAGTCCGCACTGACCGTGCCAGTCCTCGGGTTAGGCATCAGCCCTCTGCGACCTAACACCATACCAAGACGACCGACGTCCTTCATCATGTCAGGACTAGCAACGACCACGTCGAAGTCAAACCAGCCTCCTTTTACCTTCTCAAGATATTCAGCACCGCCTGCATAGGCAGCACCTGCAGCAAGCGCTTCCGAAACACGATCCTCTTTACAAAAAACGAGCACACGAACCTCGGCCCGAAAACGGTGGGGGAGCACAACCGTATCCCTCACCGTCTGATTCTTCTTAAGCCTCAGACTAACGTGCACCTCCACCGTCTCGTCAAAGGAAGCATACCTCACTTCCTTAAGCAAACCTACCGCACGGTCAAGACTGAACCGCTCGGCGCGATCATAACGCGCAACGGCAGCGCGATACTTCTTCCCCCTCTTCATAATGAACGCTCTACCTCCACCCCCATGCTGCGTGCCGTACCCGCGATGATACGCTTCGCAGCATCGAGAGTTAAAGCGCTCATATCAGGTAATTTCACTTGAGCAATCTCCGTTAACTGCGCCAGCGACAAGCGCGCAACCTTCTGCTTAACAGAATTCGTCGATCCTTTTTCGATCCCACACGCCTTCCTAATAAGAACAGCCGCAGGCGGCGTTTTCAGCACAAACGAAAAACTCTTGTCAGAATAGACGGTGACAACCACTGGCACCACCAACCCAGGCTCCATGGATTTAGTACGGTCATTAAACTGCTGCACAAACTGCGGGGCACTAACCCCGTGCGGCCCAAGCGCAGGCCCAACCGGCGGCGCGGGCGTCGCCTTGCCTGCAGGACACTGCAGCTTTATCTGAGTAACCACTTTCTTCTTCGCTGCCATACTGGCCTCTCCTTATGACGTAAAAAACAACAAAACACCCGAAACCAACGCGTAAGCGGCAGGCAATCATGCGCATTGCAACACTCTCCACCCTGGAAGAAGAAAATCAGAGCGCCTCCACCTGGACTAGCTCCAACTCCACAGGAGTAGCGCGGCCAAAGATGGTGACTGCCACACGCACCTTGTTGCGTTCACTCATCACCTCCTCCACCTCACCCGAGAAAGTAGCAAACGGCCCCTCAACGATCCTCACCTGTTGTCCAACCAAAAAAGTCTGAGCGATACGAGGAGTCCTATCCCCCTTAATTTCCCCCGCCTTCTGCAAAATACGCCGAGCTTCATCCGCAGAAACCGCCTGAGGCTTCGCATTGCCCGAAGAACCCAAAAAACCGGAAACACCAGGAATCCTGCGCACCTCGTTACACACTATCCTCCAGTCAACCTCGGGCAAATCCATTTCCACCAACAAGTAACCAGGGAAAAACTTACGCCTAACCACCCTCTTCTTACCATCTTTCACCTCGGTAAGCAGTTCCTCAGGGATTTTTATATCAAAGATAACGTTCGTTGGAATCCTCGCATGCTCCACGAGCATACGGACAGCCCGCTCCACCCTTGCCTCGCGACCCGAGAATGTGTGCAGAATATACCACTCTTTCGCCATTCTATCCCCTCAGAAGAAGAAACTCAGCAACGCCACGAACAGAGCATCGATAAGCCCGAGGAAAAGCGCCATGACAACGGTAGAGACGAGCACTACCTTAACCGCGGTATGTACCTGAGTGCGCGCAGGCCACACCACCCTCCTGAACTCGGCAACGCACTCCCTACGAAACTTTGCGAACTTCAACATGAAACACCTTTTCGAAAGCACTCAGGCCAGGAAGGACTCGAACCTTCAACATTCGGTTTTGGAGACCGACGCTCTGCCATTAGAGCTACTGACCCACAAATCCCCGGAAAACACCAGAAAACCCCGTGCGTAACAGATATGACGACAGCCTACTTTATCTTCGCCTCTCTATGCAGCACACGTCTACGCTCAAAAGGACAATACTTCCTGAGCTCGAGCTTTTCCTGAACGTTACGTCGGTTTCTTGAAGTGGTGTAATTACGCCGCTTGCATCCAGTGCACTGAAGCGCAATAAGCTCCACCGCCGTCCTCTTTGCCATACCACCCCTCCTCACATCCACAGACGGAAGCTTCCGAGCGGGATTGAACCGCTGACCTCAACCTTACCATGGTTGCGCTCTGCCAACTGAGCTACAGAAGCAACACAGACAGGACTCCCCGAGCCGCCCGGAGGGCCGGCCCGCATTGTATAACGCCTCACCTCACACATCAAGCACGAAACACCTCCCTAAACAGGCAGCCAACCAGCCTGCCCCAGAAAGAAAGGCGCGTCACCTAACCGAGAGACACGTGTGCGCTCGCGTCAAGGGCGAGAATCGTCTTACATTCGGAACAACGAAAACGCCCCTGCTTAGTCGCCTTTAACTTCTTAGAGCAGATCGGGCAAGAAAACACCTTCGGAAAGGTGTCCACCTTCAGCGGTGAGACCTTGTTCCTAAAAAGGCTAACTGCATCCGCAATAGAATCGCGAATGTTAAAAAACTGAGAAAAACCAAGTAACTGGAAAACCTCATACACCCTCGGCTGAATATCGAGGAGAACAATATCGCCACCTTTAGGCTTGACCGTTTTTAGAAACGCCGTAAAAGAACCAATTCCAGTGGAGGAGACATAATTCAAAGAGGCGCAGTTAAATACAATACGCGTGTAGCCTGCATCGATAACCTTCGCAATCCTCTTTTGAAAAAAGGAAGAATTGTAAGTATCGATGTACCCGTTGAGGAAAACAACGACGCCACCTTCAAGGTCATCGATCTTTTGCAGATTCATCTTAAGACTTTCGTCTTTCTCGTCATCGAATCCCGGAACAACAGTACCCATAGGCCATCCCCACTAGCGGTTTCGCACACTCTAGCACAAATAGCCCGATATAACAATAGGCGCCGGTATCTTCCCTACAGACAGTACAGCAGCAGGGGACCGCTCCCCTCCCCTCGCGCCTGCAAAAACACAACGAGTGCAGTACACACCCTAGAGAAAAACTATTGAAATTCACACGACACTCTTTCTGTTACCGGCAGAACTCAAAACCACACACCGCCTACCAGAATGCCCTGCTACAGGCAATCATAGCGCAACGGCATCAAGAGCACGCAGGAAGTGTACAGGCATACGTGCACGCAACACCAGCGGTTTACATGCACATGGCAACACAAGACTGTGTGCGAATAACTGGAGCCTTTTTACTCCCCACGCACGAGCACACGCCTTGTTACGCGCGAAATCACCGTATTTGTCATCCCCAATTATAGGACATCCTAGCGCAGCCAGATGAATACGAATCTGATGGGTCCGACCACTGTGCAACGTGAGTTCAAGATATGTATGCGTATCAGTCGCACGCAACACACGGTATGCAGTATGCGCGGCACGCACAACCTGACGCCGCCTTGCTGCCGTACCGGTACGGATAGGAACGCGAATATCACCACACTCTCGGGGAGGTCGCCCAAAACAAAGTGCGCGATAGCGCTTAATCACACGCATGCTGCCTAAAATCCCCTGGTACAGAGCAGCTGCCCGTGCATGTTTTGCAAACAGCAGCACGCCCGCGGTGTCCTTGTCCAAACGATGCAGAGGAAACAGACGCACCCCAAGCTGTTTCTGTAATACGTCAACTACGCACACCCGCACCCGCGCACCCGGCTGTACTGCAAGTCCTGCCGGCTTATCAACGGCCACCACCGCTGCGTCCTGAAAAATAATCGGCAGTGCCACATCCTCTCTCCTTTCCGTCCCGCACCTATACCAGGCACCGCATACTACCGGTCAACCAAACACGCAAACAGCAGGATAACACGGAGTACATCTACTCGCCCTACAGTACATTTACAGGATCTACGTCAGATTCTACGTACACCCCCGCCGGAGCTCGAAATTCATCTAAAAAGCTGCGCGCCACCTGCTGCACCACTGGGAATGATGGGGCACGCAGCAGTATTTGCATCCGATAGCTGCCTGCCACCTGCGCCACCACACACGCTGCAGGTCCCAGTACATCCGCACCCAGAGGCATCTGCGCCGTCAAAAGCGCATGTGCCGCATACGCGGCGTCTTTAGCCTTGCGCCGCGTCTTGCTGCGAAAAACAAACCGAATAAGGCGCACAAAGGGCGGAAAACACAGCGCCTCCCGCTGCGCAAGTTCTTGCGCATAAAAGGACTCACAATCCCCGTGCTGCGCACACACCACCGCAGGATGCGCAGGATTGCGTGTTTGGATGATGACCAGGCCGTTATCTACATAGCGACCTGCACGTCCGGCCACTTGCATCATCAAGGCAAAACTCCGCTCGGCGGCGCGAAAGTCTGGCGTGTGCAGTCCAGTATCTGCGCAGGCAATACCCACTAAACGCAGCGTAGGGAAATTAAATCCCTTTGCTATCATTTGCGTACCCAACAGTACATCGATTTTCCCCGCGCGAAACTGCTCCATCGTCTGCTGCACGTGCCCTGAGCGCAGCGCATCGGTGTCCACCCGTGCAATACGGTATTCAGGAAATAGCGCTTGTACTGCTTCCTCAATATACTCTGTGCCCACCCCGCCGTATCGGGTATCAAATGAATGACAGCACGGACAACTTTCAGGCGGCGCCTCTTGCCTGCCACAGTAATGACATTGCATTGCCCCCACACGTTTGTGCCACGTCAAGGGAACTGCACACTGCGTGCAACACAGCGTGTATCCACAGCTGCGACACTGAAACGAATAGGAAAATCCTCGACGATTCAAAAAGAGCATCGATTGATATCCTGCCTCCTTCGTCTTGCGTATTTCATCCACCAGACGGGTAGAGAGCAACAGGGCCTCTTTTGACACGTCCACCACCTCAACACGCGGCGGAGCCCCCCCCGCAACACGCGCAGTCAATGGTAAACGACGCACCGCCCCCCGCAGCATCGCGTACCAGGCCTCCACAGACGGTGTTGCAGACCCCATGACAAACGGACAGTTCGCGTCCGCACAGCGATACATCGCTACCTGCCGCGCATGATAGCGCGGCACATGCGCAGACTTATACGAACTGTCATGTTCTTCATCCATTATCACAAGGCCCAGCCGCTTCAACGGAGCAAAAATTGCACTCCGAGCTCCAATCACTACACAGTGACGCATGCACTGTATGCGCCGCCACTCACCTAGGCGCTGACTGCCACTGAGCGCTGAGTGCAACACCGCCGCCTGACTGCCAAAGCGCACATATACCTCCTGGAGCACCTGGTGAGTGAGCGCTATCTCAGGAACAAGATAGATAACCGACTTGCCACGCGCAAGGACTGCCTCGGCTGCGCGCAAGAACACTTCCGTCTTCCCCGACCCTGTCACCCCGTGCACATAAAAACTGCGCGCACCGGTGCTCGCGGTAATCGCATCAATCGCCTTGCGCTGTTCGCCCGAAAGCGCATAGGTGTCAGTGCGCCGAACACCCGCACAAGAAGCAAAAGAAGACAATGTCCGTTCTCGTTTCCGAGACGGAACCACCGCACACAGCGCCTGACCTAAGGCACACAGGTAGAAATGCGCCATCCAACGCGCACACGCAAGATGCGTTTGGTCAAAAAGCGCTTCCCTGTCAATGACGCGGATGATCTCCTTGAACGTGCCAACTGCACCACCGCAATCAGCAGGCGAAGAATGTGATTCACTTATCACAAATCCAATGAGTGTACGCGCCCCAAAGGGAGCAAGAACCCGTCTACCCACGAGTGCCTCACCCGCGTGGGCAGCACACGCACGGTACGTAAAGCTTTTATCCAGTGGAACGTCAAAAACAAGCTCAAGCCACGGCGCCATGATTTTATATTGGCATGTGTGCGTCCTGCTTCAACTGCAGCAACCGTGCACGAAACGTTTTGAGATCCTCCCACGCCGGACGTTTCAGCGCTTCATCCCGTAACAACGCACTCGGATGGTACGTAGCCAGAAGGGGAATCCCCTGATAGGTAAAAAAGCGCCCGCGCAACTTGCCAATACCATCGGTTGTTTGGAGCATGTGCTGTGCGGCGCAGCGGCCGAGCACCAAAATAGCACACGGGCGATGCAGCGTAAGATGCGCATGGAGGAACCGTGCACAACAGGCAGTCTCGTGGGGTGTTGGTGTGCGGTTCCTTGGCGGCCGGCACTTAACCACATTGGTGATATAACAATTTTGCTGACGCGAAAGTCCAATCGCCGCAAGCATTGCGTCCAGCAATTTACCTGACCGTCCTACGAACGGACGACCGCTTCGATCTTCTTCCGCTCCAGGGGCCTCCCCAACGACGAGCACGTCTGCGTCTGCAACACCCTCTCCCACCACCGCATGTGTACGCCGTTGATACAATTCACACGCACGGCATGCAAAAATTTCCTCGCGCAAGGTTTCGTCCGTGTATACAGACCCGTCACTGCTTCTCACACACGCATCGGCAGTGCTCTGCGCACGCTTTCCTGCATGATTACGCGGTGAACACGCAGCATTCGGTAAAATTACCGAATCATTCCTAGGACGGGGCCCAATACCCTCGGTGCGAAACAAATCCAGACAATCGCGCACCACACGCACGAAGCGTGCGATACTCTCTCTGTCCCCAGCGTGCATAGGACTGAGCCTACCATAAACTGCGTACATGACGGTACCCGATCCTTGCATCTGTCAATAGACACTACACGAGCTCTGCCCGCGCACAGTGGGAACGAACCGACGCGTACGCACCTGGCAGCCGTTCGGGTAAGTCTGTTAAAAACTATACCTGTGGCACCACCCAAGATATTGAAAGATTCCTCCTTCCGTGTCACACTGCGCATCGACCCTTCGGAGGAGTACTGTACCATGCACCGTAGTAAGTCTTTGGCTTTTGTTGCGCTTTTTGCCGCACTCATTAGCTCGAGTGCGCTCGTTAGCATTCCTCTCAAGCCTGTTCCGCTTGTACTGCAGAATGCAGCGGCCGTTCTCACCGGTTTATTGTTGGGACCGCGAGACGGTGCACTCGCCGTTCTCAGCTTCCTCGGGGCAGGACTCCTTGGTCTGCCGGTTTTTTCAGGAGGTCGGGGCGGATACACCGCGCTTTTTGCCCCTACGGGAGGATTCCTCCTTGGATACATACTCGCTGCTACGCTCGCTGGCGCAATCGCGCAGCACCACCGCCTGTCTTGCACTCCACCACGCGGTGGTGGACGCGCACTCCTTCTTTGGATCAGACTTACCGTCGCAACGCTCGTTGGTTTTCTTTCGATTTACTCCATCGGTCTGCCGGTTCTCGGTTACGTGCTTGGCCTCAGGACCGGGGAGCTCATGCTAGGAGTCTTCCTTCCCTTTTTTCTTGCCGACACCCTGAAAATCGCCCTTGTTGTCCTACTCGCCCATCATCTTGCCCCTACAGTTCGCCGCCATTTGTACCGTCATGGTTGATGCCATAGTATTCGCGTGTCGCGGGTGTGTACGCGCCACAGGGCACGGTGAATCTTCTGTGGACGCATGAGCGCAGATGTCGCGGCAGACACGGCTGTGGAGTCGTGCGCAGGACCGCTGCTTGAACTGGTCAATGTAAGTAAGTCTTTTGAGCGCGACTGTGAAGTATTACACTCCGTTTCGTTTAGGGTGTTTCCTGGGGACTGTGTCGTCCTCGCAGGTGCAAATGGCTCGGGTAAAACTGTGCTCATGAACATCCTTGCAGGACTTGAACCGCCGTCCTCCGGCCGTGTGTATATGGCACGCGGGACTACTGTCGGTCTGGCGTTTCAAAATGCAGACACCCAGATCCTAGGCGAAACGGTATTTGAGGACTGCGCCTTCGGTCCTCTGCAGTGGGGATATTCCCGCGCAGAAATTGACGCACGTACCAACAGCGCACTTGCAGCCGTGTCACTGCTTGACCGGCGTGACCATTACGCCCGAGCGCTTTCAGGTGGAGAAAAAAGACGCCTAACCGTTGCCGGCGTACTCGCCTTGGATGCAAAGGTAGTCATTCTTGACGAGCCGTTTGCAAACTTAGATTACCCCAGCGTTCGTCAGGTTGTGCAGCTCATCATAAGCCTCAAACACGCAGGTAAAACGCTTGTTATCATCACCCATGAGGTTGAAAAAATACTCGCTGCTGCGACGCGTCTATGCATCCTTTCTAAGGGGGTCATTTCCTACGATGGCACGCCACAGGACGCACTCGACAGTAAAATTTTCTCTTGCTACGGACTAAGAGATCCTTTGCACTGTCCACTCACTCTTTCAGATCTCCTTTGGACCTAGGTAGCGACATGCATGCAGTACTTCCACCTGCTAGGAGGAGTCAAGGAAATGTATGTTTTTCTCTCTTTATGAACGCCGGCAATCGCTGCTTCACCGTGCTCCTCCCGTAGCGAAAGTCGCAAGCTTCGCTCTCCTTCTCCTGTGCTGTAATGCACAGAGTTGGTGTATGCACGCGTCGCTTACACTTGTGCTGCTCGCATTAACGCTCATTGTCACACGTTCTCTGAAATGCGTGGCTGCACACATACGTGTAGTTAGTATCTACCTCGCTTTTTTCTTTTCTCTGAAGATCCTGCACACATTTTTCAGCACCGGTGTTGTTAGCGCTACACAAATCAACCAGCACATACATGCAGGATACCACATAGGCATCCGCCTATTTTTATTGCTGTGCGCATCTTCACTTTTTTACGCGTGCACATCCCGTTTGGAACTTTTCTCCCTGTGTCTCCGTATGGGAAAGGTGCTACATGTGCGCAGCACAGCGTACACAACACCCTGTGCAGTTTACGTTATGATGCTCGTATTGTACTTCGGACACGATATCTTTCGTGAGTGGACGGAGCTCCGCTTCGTGTGGAGAGCACGGACGCGCGCGAACACCTCTTTTTACAACTGGGTAGACGCGACCCTCCATTTTTCAAAAACACTATTGACTCGGTTGCTAGAACGCGCGCAACACCCCTCCCTAAGAAGGGCGGACTTTAAGGTTTCGGATAATATTTTGTCAAGCGAGTGATGGGCAAAGGGGAGCCTGGCTACTACCTACTTTCCCGCGAAGGAGCAGTATCATCGGCGTAGGAGAGCTTGACTTCCGTGTTCGGGATGGGAACGGGTATGACCTCTCCACCATGGCAACCAGGCGAAATATTTTACGCAAAGGGGTAGGGTGAAGGAGAAGGATGAATAATATGGTCAAGCCTCACGACTTATTAGTACTGGTCGGCTTAATACCTTACGGTACGTAGACCTCCAGCCTATCGACCTTGTAGTGTGCAAGGAGTCTTCAGGAAGGTCAACCTTCAGGGATATGTAATCTTGAGGCGGGCTTCCCACTTAGATGCCTTCAGCGGTTATCCCTTCCGAACATAGCTACCCAGCACGTACCCTTGGCAGGATAACTGGTACACCAGAGGTTCGTCCACTTCGGTCCTCTCGTACTAAAAGCAGCTCCTCTCACATATCCAACGCCCATAGCAGATAGGGACCGAACTGTCTCGCGACGTTCTGAACCCAGCTCACGTACCGCTTTAATTGGCGAACAGCCAAACCCTTGGGACCTGCTTCAGCCCCAGGATGCGATGAGCCGACATCGAGGTGCCAAACTTTCCCGTCGATGTGAACTCTTGGGGAAAATCAGCCTGTTATCCCCGGAGTACCTTTTATCCGTTAAGTGACGGCGCTTCCACACGCTACCGCCAGATCACTAAGACCTACTTTCGTATCTGCTCGACCTGTCGGTCTCGCAGTTAAGCCTCCTTGTGCCTTTACACTCGCGCACCGATTTCCAACCGGTGTGAGGAGACCTTCGCGCACCTCCGTTACCTTTTAGGAGGCGACCGCCCCAGTCAAACCGCCCACCTACCACGGTCCCTTTGCCGGATCCACGGCCAAAGGTTAGAAACCTGACGTACCAAGGGTGGTATTTCACTGTTGACTCCGCCTAACCTGACGGCCAAGCTTCTCTGTCTCCCACCTATACTACACATGGTAAACCAAGTTCCAATAGTAAGCTACGGTGAAGGTTCACGGGGTCTTTCCGTCTAACTATGGGTAACCGGCTTCTTTACCGGTACATAAATTTCACCGAGTCTCGCGTCGAGACAGTGTCCAGAGTCGTTACACCATTCGTGCGGGTCGGAACTTACCCGACAAGGAATTTCGCTACCTTAGGACCGTTATAGTTACGGCCGCCGTTTACTGGGGCTTCAATTCAAAGCGTTGTGTTACCACGAACCTCTC
>NC_021490.2:0-230000 GCF_000410535.2 Treponema pallidum subsp. pallidum str. Nichols | reverse complement strand
GCACTGTTCGAGCAGATATTGGCGCAGTGTTTCTGCAGAAAAACCTATGCAACGGATACAGGTAAAATAACCAGAATTACACGGCAAAAACTCAACACGCAGCGGTACCGCAGCCCCACACTCCGTTGTGCTCCAGGTAAGATCACGTACCACGCGCTGCACCTCTCGGTAGCGTGCACACATCAACTGAAAAAATTGGTGTCTCTCACGTGCCGTGGCTGAACCCAACCCAGCAGGCTCATCCTCTTCAGCCAACAGACGCAGCGCAAGCGTCTGCGTAAGCGTGGCAGTACATGAAAGTGATGCACGGATCATCCCCATGACTTTTTTTTCAAAAGCCTGGTACTGGGAAACACCAAGAGCGAGTCCTGCACAGCTTAGAAAACCCACGCGTAATCCCCATGCGTACTCTTCCTTCGTTAACCCATCTATCTTTAACGCGCAGATATTCTTGTGCGCTTGCGCAAAGCGCGCAAAAAAAGAGCCACGCATCAAAGACGCCTCATACTCGAACCCGCTATACGCATCGTCACAAATCACCAGTACCGCACACCCTGCGTCAGCATAAGCATACACCACCTCGTATAATTGCTGTGCCTCCTCTTCCGTGGGGGTATAACCTGACGGATTATGGGGGAAATTCAAAATTAACCTTATCACCCCATCCGAAGCCTGTGCGTCCAGCGCTTCCTTGCACGCGCTCAAATCAAAGCGCCCCGCTCGAAAAAGAGAAAAGGGAACCGGCGTTGCCGCACAACGCACTGCTAGCATGAGATCATAATTTTCCCAGCGCGGTGCCGGCACCAAAACCGTCTGTCCTGCACCCACAAATAAGTCCATAGCACAGGACAACGCTGCCGTAAGTCCCGGCAACACGATAGGAAGCGACATCTTTGGAAAAACTGCCGCACAAGAATGCTCTCCCTGCTCTGCTGCACTCTGCATTGCTGCAACGTCCGGTTCATCCGGACACAACACAGGATCACGCGCACACAAACGCCGCGCCCAGCGCTCGCGGAGCGCAGGAATACCTGCAGTCGGCGCGTAGGAAACTATTTCAGAAGAAGAAAGATCAGGAACAAGCGCATGCAACGTATCACGAAGCACCGGCACCCCATGACGCAGAACCATGCCAACCGCCCCATTCATATCAGGCGCACGCATCCGCGCCTCTGCATTCTGTGCAACAATCCCGTGGGGAAAATACGCGCGCAAACCAAGAGGAGATAACAGCGCGTGCACCACCGTTCCTTCAAGAGCAGCGTTTAACGCACGCGCGCCTTCAGAGAGGTCCATGTCTCACAGTGTAGACACGCCCCCTGACCCTGTCAATTTATGCACCCCAGTGAATCGACAGCCCGACTTCAGAGCACACAAGCCCGCGCAGCCACACGGATGAGCTCGCCTGCGGCAAATGGTTACACAAACACCGTCACTTCACCGCAGCATATATCCCTGCACCAATAGCGGCTACACCGCACACAACTGCAACCCCGATAAGAACATTATTCGTGATCTCTAAACGCCTCAACCGCATGTTCAATGCGTTCACACGCTGCCTCAATATCTCCAATTCGCTTCTCAATGTCTCTATCAACTCTTTCGATTCGCTCAATGCGTGCTCCGATTCCTCCAAGGCCTTGGCGGCCTTCTCCAATTTCACGTCGAGCGTCTGTAAGGCCTTTTTGAGCGCGGCCGATTCGGCGTGCCGTTCCCTCAACTGCTGCTTGAGCATGTTTGATTCGAGCCGGATCGATGCCACCTCCCCCATAATTTCCTTTAAAAGCCCACCAGTAGCCGCCTGCGAATCCGCATATGCCACAAAAGAGCGCAACAACACCATACCCCACAATAGTGCGCCCACACCCCGCTTCCACATTCGGTCTCCTCACGACGATGCGTTCACCTTCCATTCATGAATAAATCCAAGCATGTATTGCTGGATATCCTCAAACCACTTCTTTTGGAGTGCGCACGCACGCACCCCTACATAACGGAAATGCCACGGCTCCCATACATACCCCGTCACCTGCTCGTAACCAGGGGGAAAAGACAGCGACCATCCAAAACGATGGGCGTTGCGCTGCGTCCACCTCCCTGCATCACTCCGTGCAAACGCCGGCGTGATAGAACCGAAATCCACTACCGTCCCCAACTGGTGCTGACTTGTTCCTTCTCGCGCGGAAAAACGCATAGCCTCCTGCATGCCATGCTCCTGCGCATACCAGGAGAACAACTTTTTCTGATACGCAAAAGAGCGATAGGCAGAACCAACGGACAGTGCCACCCCGTCACGCGCAGCCGCCTGAATCAGCTGATGTAACGCTTCGTACGCAATCTTAGTTAAAAGGAGCGACCTCCCCTTTGAAAAAAAGAGCCACTGCTCACGCACCGGCACCAGATGCTTCGGCACGAACGTTTCTGGCAGGGGATGTTTCTTGTCAACCAAACGCAACAGATACCCCTCCGTGGTAAGTACCGCGTCGAGCTCTTGCAAAAACTCCCTCCCCTGTGCACACAAACGCGTAGCAAGGCGCGCAGGAAGCGCCGCGCGCTTCGCAGCAGCACGCACACGATGCAGATCCACCCGATCCACGCCCTGCGGCGAGACCGCATTTCCCAGAGCAACTAACACGTACCCTGCATACGCACACGCAGTTCCAACGCGCCACTTAGTCCAACTCATCTAATGATTTAATTACCGTGAACATTTCAGAGAAGCCGGTCAGCTCTATCGCTCTGCGTACGCTCTCAGAAGGATTAAGAATGCACAGACGACGCTGGTACTTCAGTCCCTCATCGTATGCAGAGATAAGCACCCCCAATCCCGAAGAAGACATAGCCGTCACGCCGGAGAGATCCAAAACAACGTGATTCTCTTTGAGCGCCCCATGCACACGCGACTCAAACTCCCCGTAAGTATAGGAGCTGACCGCTCCAGTCACCGTTAATAAAACGCACCCAGGCCGAACGTCTTTGGCGATATTTATATTATCCATACGGCGCTCCCGAACTTTTCCTCATTTCCTACCGAGGCCCAAGGCACTTTATTGCCAGAACAGTTACATCATCCTGCATATCTCGCGCCATAAACTCACACAGCCGAGCATAAATAGTACGGGTAATTTGAGAAACCGGAAGACCATGACTTTCCTGTAGAATCCTATCCACACGCTCGTTACCAAAGCGCTCCCGCTGCAAATTTTGTACTTCTACCATTCCATCAGTGGAAAATACCACCACGTCCCCCTGACCGAGTTGAACTTTCCTCACCCGCAAAAAGGGCATAACATCTTTAACAAAACCCAGCACGCGCCCCTCGCCTTGTATCTCCACCACGTTCTTGTATGAAGCGACGTACATCGACATGAGCGGTATGCCACAGTTCGCATAGTAGAGCGTATGGGTTGCCAGGTCAAGAATACAGAATACACCCGCAAAAAAAGTCCCACACGGCAAATTGTCTTTGATAAACCGGTTTATCTTCTCAATAAAGGTTGTAAATACTGCCGTTTCTTCCAGGCACAGTCCCCGCAGAAAGGTACTCAGTACAGACTTCAAAATCACCATTGACATACTCGCTGCCAGACCTTTCCCCGATACATCCCCGATAACTAGCAGGTATCTTTTCTCGGACAGTTTAATGAAATCAACAAAATCGCCCCCAAGTTGGTGCGCAGAATACGCAATTGAATCCACCTCAACGGAGGCATCCTGAATAAAATCCCTTTTCCGTTGTATTGACTCAATAATCTGATGGGACATTTTAAGTTCTTTGTCCACCGTGATAACCACGTCTTGCTTTGCAATATTCTGTAAGTAATAGGAAACCAATACAAAGTGTGAATACAACTTTTCTAAAACATGCTGATCATGATTGCTATATTCTACGCCGTTGTTTTTCATACCAAAACATAGACATCCAATAAGTTTTTGAGCTTCCCGAATCAAGACAATCATCTGGGCGTGCGTTATATCAAAAAAATGCAGGATATCTGTCCGAATTGCCTGACGTGCATGGTCAATAACTGGATCCGATTTTCTGATCATAAGAACATCTTGATTGAAAAAATACTGTAACGACTGATGTTCCATCTCATGCGTTGCCATCTCTTCAAAATCAGAATACACCGTCTTGAATACGCCTGCCTCGTCAGCAAGTAAAAATGTCAATCCTCTACACGCGATGCGCATACGCAATGTGTCCATAAACGTACGGAGTACCTGCGCAGGTTTTGCCGTGTAATCTAATGCTTGAAGCTCTGCGGCTAACTTCTGTCCAGAATCAGCAATTTCCCCAAAAAACACGCTACATGCATCAAAGGCATAATCACGTAGAGCAAACAGCGCATATACGATAAAAAAACCAAATACAAACTGCATATCAAGCGTAGAAAAACGGTGCACCCAAAATACCGATATGTAACCTGCTGTACATGAAAACCCCACCGTGCATAACACAAAACGCGATAGCGCAAACACCACTTCTTTAAAGGAAACAATTCCAGTAGACGCAAATGCCCACTGAGAAAATAAAACTATAAATACACCTCCTAAGGGAAAAAACACAAACACCCAGGGAAAAACCGCAAACAAGAACAAGATAATAACCCACGTGATAAAACCCAAAGCCACTGCCCCCGCGAGAAACAGGAGTTGTTGCCGATATGCAATACTTTTCATCATGAATGCTTTTTTCACCAAAGTTGCGAACGTAACACAGGGAATGATTAGAAAAAAAAGCGCCGCGTATAACACAATACCCGAAACAGAAGAAAACAAATAATTTTGGTAAAATTTAAAACTCACCAGAACGTTCCATTTAAACGGACCCATGCCAAAT
Source organism: Treponema pallidum subsp. pallidum str. Nichols (assembly GCF_000410535.2). Lineage (NCBI taxonomy): Bacteria > Pseudomonadati > Spirochaetota > Spirochaetia > Treponematales > Treponemataceae > Treponema > Treponema pallidum. The sequence goes on along the minus strand of NC_021490.2, from coordinate 225,157 downwards.
ATGATTATGAGAATTCCAAACAAATGAATCGTCGTATTACATAAGAAAAATCTCTTATTTTTTTTAAAATAGGGTAGTTGATACGCCATGTCAGAAAACAGATATGAAGCGTGGGTAAAAAATATCAGTGCAATTTTAAATAAAAATGCCTGGATATTCATTTTACCGTACAGGACAGCGGTGAGCGACAAAGACAAGAAAAAAGAGGCTACACCTGATACCAAGGCTATATTTGCCAGCAGTGCATACGCGCGCCTTGTGTAAAACTTTAAACAGAATACGTCGAAAACAAAAACCGCGACAAAGAGGTAAGAAAAAAATAGCAACCCCATTACCTACCTCTTCACCTGCACAGTCACAATGGTCATGTCGTCATGGGTAGTGCGATCCGCACTGAAATTCAATGCTAGAGCTGCAATACTTTGAGCCATCTGCGCAGGGTGTTCACCCACATGGCGCTCTAATATGTGAAGATACTCATCGGCGTCGCGCAGCTCTACTCCTTGGGCATTGACTACTTCAACTACCCCGTCTGATACCATGACCATTACATCCCCAGGACACAACGTACGCTCATGAATCTGTATAGGGGGCAGATCCACAATGCCAATAACTGGACAATTCGAATGAAGATGATACACTTCGTGCGCCTCTCCCGCCTGGGTAAAGACAAGGGGACTTTCCATCGATGCGTTAATGTAGCGAATATTCATACCCGCTGTGTCAATTAATCCCAAGAATAAGGTCGTGTACTTATCGTGGAGATGCATACGCTTTACTGCCCGGTCCACCGCATACAAAATCTCAGGAAGATTCTTTTTGTCTTCCACGATGCGAATCGTACTGAGCACAACACCCATAACTAACGACGCGGCCAAACCTTTGCCAGAAACATCTCCAATTACAAATAAAAACAGGTGTTCATCAATTGAAATAACGTCGTAATAATCCCCAGATACATTAACCAGTGGCTGATAGAATGCCCCGACGCATATTTCCTTGGTATGTGGGAGCGCCTTAGGCAAAAGTGCGCGCTGTACACGCGCCATCATTGCCCATTCCTGGGATACATGGGAGTACAACAACAAAGTGCTCATGTTCCTCTTTCGATTTAAATACTCTTCAAACTCTTTGAACAAGAGCGATATAACTTCGCGCTCAACAGCACGGATAAAACGACATACTATAAAAAGACGCAGCTCTCCACTGGAAAGACATACCCCACGAGCCCGACGTCGGTCAGACATAAGACACAGATCATCATCAAAAAAATATATACCGTCTGACCAGTGCCACGTGTAGTCCATAGAAAACTTATGAAGCACAAGATCATACGTGCGTGTGTCTGAAACAAATCGTGCAGCACTGTTGTAAATAACACGATTACTTATCGTATCCATTAAGAGCACTGCGCAATCGGCGCGATATTCAAGCACCTCCTGGAAGGCAGCAACAAGTTGTTCATTACGGTAGCAAAAGCGCAGCAGTGTAATAAAATGTTCAAAAAGACGCGTTTCAGTTTGTCGATAGACAACAAGACGGATGCGCCCGTGCGCATAGCGTTGGATTTCTGTAAGCGCAAGCGCAAAAATCATGAAAACGAAACCTACCAGCAAGGCTCGATCACGCGAAGAAAGCTCAGGCAAATGCTCATACCGAGAAATCAACAGCGCCATATCGCGCGCAGAAACGAAACGACCGAGAAACGAATACCGCGGACTGAGAAAGCGCAAAAATATTGAAAAAAAAAGCGCCAGGAGTGCGAATGAACCTGCCTTTACAATTGCGAGCCTTCTGCGAATCACCTACCGTTCCCTTTGTATGGCTGCTTCAAAAACACGTTGTCTTTTAAACTGTGGGAAGAAAACTCAGATAGCACACGCACCCATCACGATGAAGCCAACTCATCCTGCGACACACGAGAAAGAAACACCACGCACGCGAGAATAATCCTTTTACCCCACGCGCCCCTTTCTGTAGCCTACTTGAGACTTGAAAGTTCAAGCAACGGCGGATGGGCGTTTTCCCCTTCCTCTTGAGAAATCTCCGCTAAGAGCGCACGCGACCGTGCAGAAAGCGTAGTTGGAATACGCACCAATACCTTTACGTACAAATCCCCCGCCCCGCGCGCCAGTGGGACCCCCATACCCTTAACACGCAAAAGCGCACCTCCCTGCGTGCCGGCCGGAACCCGCACCTGCTGCGCAGATCCATCTAATGCCCGCACCGTCACCTGCGCGCCCAAAATCGCTTGGGTTACCGATATCGAAGTTGCACAGTACAGGTCAGCACCTTCACGTTCGAAATACTCATGCGCACGAACAAACACAAACACGTACAGGTCCCCGTAGGCACCGCCTGCGCGACCGGCGTTTCCCTGACGGGGAATAGTAATGCGCCGCCCTTCTTCTACACCTGCCGGAATACTGACGATAATTTTTTGCTTTTTACGCTCAATGCCACTACCCGCACACCGTGCACAGGGACTTTCGATAATCGTCCCCTCACCACCACAGCGCGCACAACTTTGCGCAATAGAGAAAAAACCTGTACTACGCCGAATCTGCCCCGTACCCTTGCAATCTGGACACATCTTACGCCCACCGCTGGCCGAGCCGGCACCCTTGCAGGTAATACACGTTTCGTCGCGCACATAGTGCAGCTCACTCTTTTTCCCGTACACTGCTTCTTCAAAAGAGATTTGCAAATCATAACGCAAGTTTGCCCCACGCCCGGAGCCACCCGAGCCGTCGTTCCCTGAACCGCCGCGGCGAGACGAAGTCCCAAAAATATTTTCAAAGATATCAGAAAAGCCACCCCCAAAAATATCTTCGAACCCCTGAAAGGCCGAAGAGTTAAAGCCATGCGCACCGTGCATATCCTTCAGGCCATCAAAGCCATACCGATCGTACGCGGCACGCTTCTGTGCATCAATGAGCACCTCATAGGCTTCGGTAGCCTCCTTGAAGCGTTCCTCCGCCTCTTTATTTCCCTGATTACGGTCAGGATGAAACTGAATAGCCAGCCGCCGGTACGCCTTTTTGATTTCTTCTCCACTCGCGGTCTTTGAGATACCGAGAACCTCGTAATAATCCTTCTTTGCCACGATCACCCCGTCTAGAGAATCTTTGTCTACATTTGCGCGCACACACAGAAAAACAGGGTGTGCACGCGAAACCGGCACAAAAGCAGGACGCCTGAAGCACCGCCTACGCAGGCTACATCCAAACACCCACTAGACAGCCGAAAGACCCGGGCGATCAGGCGAACACCCGGATCACAAAAGGCCTGGGGGAAGTCAGATCACACAGCTCCTACACGCAGGCTATTCCCTCCCCGCAACACCAGATGCCTACTTTGAATCTTCGTCCTTCACTACCTCGTAATCAACGTCACCACCTTCTGCCTCATTGCCAGAGGGTGCATCACTCTTCTTACCTGCAGCGGCACCCGCTGCTGCTTGACGTTTATACATTTCCTCCGCAATTTTGTAGGAAGCTTGCTGCAAGATCTCAGTCTTCGCTTTGATCGATGCGACGTCGTCGCCTGAGAGCACCGTCTTCAACTCTGCGATCGCCTCGTCTATGCGCGCGCGGTCCGCAGCGTTCACCCCGTCTCCCGCCTCCTTGAGCGTCTTTTCCGTCTGATAGATTAGGGAGTCAGCCACGTTACGTGCTTCGATTTTCTCCCGCTCACGCTTATCACTTTCTGCATTCGCTTCGGCTTCCTTTACCATGCGGTCGATTTCACTTTCGCTCAGACCACTCGAACTTTCAATGCGGATGTGCTGCTCTTTTCCCGTCCCTAGGTCTTTGGCAGAAACGTGCACGATACCATTCGCATCAATGTCAAACGTCACTTCAATTTGCGGCACTCCCCGCGGAGCAGGGGGAATTCCTACTAGATCAAAATTACCGAGCGTCCGGTTTTGGTTCGCCATGCCACGCTCCCCCTGCAGCACGTGAATGGAAACTGCCGTCTGCCCATCAGCTGCGGTGGAAAACACCTGACTCTTGCGCGTGGGGATGGTGGTATTACGACTGATAAGCGGAGTGAACACCCCGCCCATTGTTTCAATTCCTAGAGAAAGAGGCGTAACGTCTAAGAGAAGTACATCCTTCACGTCCCCCCCGAGGATACCTCCTTGAATTGCAGCGCCAATTGCGACAGCCTCGTCAGGATTGACTCCCTTCGATCCTTCTTTCCCAAAGACATCTTTGATCACGTGCGCTACTTTGGGCATGCGCGTGGAACCACCAACTAAGAGAATCTCATCGATCCTGTCCGCACTAATTCCGGCGTCTTTGAGCGCCTTGCGGCAAGGCTCTTTGGTCCGCTCAAAAAGATCATCAGTCATCTTCTCAAACTCAGATCGAGAGAGAGTCCTCTGGAGATGCTTTGGCCCATTGGCATCTGCAGTAATGAAGGGCAAATTAATCTCGGTACTCGCAGAGGAAGAAAGCGCTATCTTTGCTTTCTCCGCCGCTTCTCTCAGCCGCTGCAACGCCATGCGGTCGTTGCCCAAGTCGATACCCGTGTCACTCTTGAAGCCCTGCTCCAGCCATTGCACGATACGTGCATCAAAGTCATCGCCCCCCAGGTGAGTGTCCCCATTCGTTGACTTGACTTCAAAAACACCGTCACCGAGTTCCAAGATGGATATGTCAAAGGTACCCCCCCCAAGATCATACACAGCAATAATCTTCTCTCTCTTAGAGTCTTTGTTAAAACCAAAGGCAAGCGACGCAGCAGTCGGCTCATTAATAATACGCTTCACATCGAGCCCTGCTATCTTCCCCGCATCCTTGGTTGCCTGACGCTGTGCATCGTTAAAGTAAGCCGGAACGGTAATGACTGCCTCTGTGACTGCCTCGCCCAAATAATCCTCAGCTGTCTTCTTCATTTTTTGCAAAATGAACGCGGAGATCTCCTGCGTAGAGTAAAGCTTACCCTCCACCTCAACGCGCACGTCGTCTCCCTGTGGAACAATTTTGTAGGGCACCTTTTTTGCTTCACCGGTCAGTTCATTGAAACGACTGCCGATAAAGCGCTTTATCGAATAGATAGTATGTTCCGGATTAGTAACCATTTGGTTTTTTGCTGGCTGACCGACGACGCGTCCACCATCAGAGGTGAAACCGATAATGGAGGGCGTAGTCCTTCCCCCTTCGGCATTTTGAATGACAACGGGCTCCCCCCCCTCCATGATCGCAACACATGAATTTGTCGTTCCCAAGTCAATGCCAATAATCTTCCCCATAACCCTCAACTCCTCTGTATAGGATACCCGCCCTGCCTGCAGGGCGCGCAGTATAGCCGTTACCTAGCACCGGTGCTCCAGAACTCCATCCTGACCTCTCAGCATACCCTGCCTGTCACTCCGAAGGGCCATCCCCACGATCGGGCTCTGTCTGCTCTTCAGGAGTGAGCACCATAACCTTGGCATGCCGGAGGATACGGTTCCTAACCCTATATCCTTTTTGTAGCTCTGCCCCTACTATCTTCTCATGCACAGAAGCGGAAGGACTCATACTCAAAGCCTCATGGAGATTTGGATCGAAGCGCTCCCCGAGCACCGGGTAATACTCAAGACCATACTTTGTCTCAAGCACTGAGGAGAGCTGCTTGCGGATCATAAGAACACCCTCTCGGAAGGCAGATGAAGCCTCCACCTCTGTACTCGACGCGTGATCCGCCGCTTCAATAGCACGGTCAAAGTCATCCAAGACAGCGACGATGTCGGCAAGCAGCGCCGCGTACGCGTGTTCCACCGCCTCCTGCCTTTCCCGCAACGCACGCTTCCGGTAGTTTTCGAGGTCGGCAGCCTTGCGCAGGTACTGCTCCTGCAAAACATTCACGCGCTCGCGCAGGGTCTCTTCAGAGGCACCTGTCTCCAACTCCTGACTATGCTCCCCAGGAACAGAACCCTCCCCCGATTCAACCGGTACAGGATCAGACGCGCGAAGGCTATCTGCCCGCTCCAAGGCCTCGTCACAACCTGAGGCAACTCCCTGCCCCTGAACGTCGCCGCCGCACACTTTCTTCTCCTTTTTTGCCATAACACCCTCGCGGTAATGCCGTAAAAGTAACGAGAGACGCCGCCCTCGGTCAAGAAAACACCTATTTACCGTCTGACTACACCGACCACGATGCGACCTGCATCCCAATGGTAACTGCCAAGCACAGAAACGGACAACCACCTAACGTCCTTGGGACGGAACCTCATATCACGAGGATGCGCGATCAAGCTCCAGGCTGCGCATCCAAACGTCTCTTCCTATTCTGGAGAGTCGCGCGCCCAACCTTGGAAACCTTGACCTTCTTACCATCAATCTCGCACTCATACAGGAGCTTTACCCCCGTCTGCCCAGTCACCGGACACACGCCACGGCCACGACCGACCATACCCCGGATCCCCTTTCCACGATGAGCCTTCGACATACCACCCCTCCATTGCCCAACTGCTATTCTTTCTTCTTTCCTATTTTTTGAGACTGACCGTCTGGAACCGTCCCACTGACGCGCGAAGCATCCTTCTTCCCAGCTCCTTTTCTTGCAGGCACACTATCAGTACGCGCGCGTTTTTTGAGGCTTTTTTCAAAGGTATAGTCAACCAATTCCAACACAACCACATGTGCCGCATCCCCCTGCCTGAGGCCCAACTTCAATATGCGCGTATACCCCCCCTCACGTTCCCGCATGCGAGGTCCGATATCCGCAAATAACTTGTGCAACACAGCCTTATCCCAAATAAAACGGGCCACCTGGCGCCGGTTATGCACAGAGTCAGACTTAGAACGCGTAATTAACCTCTCTGCCGCGCGCCGCACCTCGGCAGCTTTCGGCTTCGTCGTGGTGATCCGCTCAAACTTAAAAAGAGAAGTAACCATATTGCGACGGAGCGCACGCCTATGCGCAGCCATACACGAAAGCGGGTTGAAACCGGTCCTATGCCTCATCTATTTCTTCCTTCTGTCGCATCAGTCTACTAACAACCCCCACATGGTTGTAGTCAGCCATACCCAGACGCAAGTTATATTCCTGCAACTTGCCCTGTATCTCACTTAAACTTTTCTTACCCACATTACGCGTATTCGCAAGTGTCTGCTCAGAAATCCTTGTCAACTCCCCCAGCGTCTTGATTCCCATAGTTAAAAGGCAGTTACGCGCGCGCACTGAAAAATCTACATCAGCGATTTTCGTGTTCAACAGCTCCAGAACGGCAGGGTCATCCTCTTCTGGCTCGTCCTCCAGGTCGAGCGCGGTCTCGTCAAAATTAACAAAAACTGTAAAGTGCTCCTTGATAATTTTCGCTGCCTCGGCTATCGCGTCTTCGGGACGCACCGTACCATCTGTCCACACTTCAAGGGATAACTGATCGTAATCCCCCCGCTGACCTACACGGCAAGACTGAATATCATAGCGGACTCTCAACACGGGACTAAAAATTGCGTCAACAGGGATAACCCCAACTAAATCGGCATACCGATCGTGCGATTCAGCAGGTACATACCCACGCCCGAATTCGACGTGTAGCTCTACTTCAACATGCGCACCGTCCATCATTTCCATGATGAGCAGGTCTTGAGACAGAACCTCGAGTTGAAACTTCTTAGCAAAGTCCTTCCCCGTCAAAGACACCGCGCCGCGAAACTCATACGTGAACGTACTAGACTCTGCCCCCTGCGGCAGGAGAAAACGCAGACGCTTAAAATTATTTAGAATCTCGAGGGTATCTTCCCGTACGTGGGGAATCTGTTCAAACTCGCTTGAAATGAAGTGCGCAACCCCGTCCGCATCAAAGGACGTGATGCGAACCCCGGTGACCGCATACCCCTGGATAGAAGAGAGTAAGACGCGCCGCAAACAGTTACCAACAGTGGTGCCAAAACCAGTCTCAAAAGGAGAGGCGGTGAACTTCCCATAACACTCGCTTGAGTTCTCCGAAAGAAACTCCAGCACCTTAGGTCTTTTAAAACCCTTCAAAAGATTTCTACGAGGCATGCTCACTCCTTTTATCAGATGCGGCGAGTTTTACGCGGACGACAGCCGTTATGTGGAATGGGTGTGATGTCGCGAATCGAACGCACCCTCAGTCCCATGGTACCAAGCATTCTAATTGCTGACTCACGCCCAATACCCGGCCCTTTGACAAACACATGTACTTCACGCAGTCCGCACTGCTGCGCTTTCTGTACCGCAGCTTCCGCGACCGTCTGTGCTGCAAAAGGAGTAGATTTCTTTGCCCCATTAAACCCAAGGCCCCCGGACGAAGCCCAGGAGAGCGCATTTCCTTGCAGGTCAGTAACCGTTATGATGGTGTTATTGAAAGTCGCCTGGATATACACGTTCCCCTCGTACACATTCTTTTTTTCTTTACGCTTCTTTGTGACCGCCACAATGCCCTCCTGATCCCTTACTTTTTCTTTCCAGCGACGGTTTTTCTCTTACCCTTGCGTGTGCGCGCATTTGTTCGCGTGCGCTGCCCACGAACAGGCAGCCCCTTTCTATGTCTTAGCCCTCGGTAACACCCAATATCCATCAACCTCTTGATATTTAAGGCAACCTCAGTTCTCAGACGACCTTCCACTTTGTATTCTCTATCGATAATTGCACGGACAACTGCAAGCTCATCTTGACTCAAATCGTTTATCAGACAAGCAGAACTGATGCGGGCCTTCTCACAAATAGTCCTGGCGGATGAACGCGAAATACCATATATGTAAGTTAACGCAACGCTGACATGCTTATTAGGAAGATCAACCCCCGCAATACGCGCCATACCTCGTCTACCCCCTTAGCCCTGACGTTGCTTGTGCTTTGGATTCACACAAATCACCCGGATAATACCGAAACGCTTAATAAGCTTACACTTATCACAAATAACCTTTACGCTCGTCCTTATCTTCATGAACTCACTCCTCGTATACATCCTTTCGCAAGTACCCGCTACAAACTGCGCGGTAGCACTTTGCCACGCCCTCCCAACCCCTCACGCTGCCGCATTTTCAACTGCGCCTCAATCTGACTCATAGTGTCTAGATCCACCCCTACCAGAATCAACAGAGAAGTACCGCCCATCAGTAAGGAAATAGAGGACGGAAACCCAAACGCAGCTTGAATCAAGGTGGGCAGCACTGCGATCATCCCAAGATACAACGAACCGGGAAGTACCAGGCGGTTCAAGATCCCTTGTAGATATTCTTCCGTCTTATCCGCACGAATACCCGGAATCGTACCTCCGTTCTCGCGAATCTGCTTTGCTATCTCAGTCGGGTTAAGGGTGACTTGCGTGTAGAAGTACGCAAAAAACACAATCAAAACTACATAGAACGCGTTGTACCACCAACTGTTCGGTCGTAAGAACTGCGCAAGCTGATGCAGAAAGCGCACGTTCGGTCCAATACTGCTGGCTATCTGCAGGGGAAATGTCAAAAAAGATGAGGCAAAAATAATCGGAATTACGCCCGAAGGGTTTATTTTAAAAGGGATATACGTGCTCTGACCACCGTACATTTTCCGCCCGACCACACGCCGCGCATAATGAATTGGTATTTTTCGTTGCCCCTGCTGCTCATACACCACCAGCACAATAATTCCTACAAACATCACAAACGCAACGATCACAAACACCATATTCAATTCGCCAAGACGCTGCAGCCTCCACATCTCTGCAAGCGCATGAGGCAAACGCGCGACAATACCCGAAAAAATAATCATTGACACACCGTTACCAATGCCTCGCGCTGTGATCTGTTCCCCAAGCCAAAGCGTGATCATACTCCCTGAGGTCACCGTCAGCATGGTGACAAACAGATGCACGGCGTAGCTCTGAATAACAATGGCACCGGGAATCTGATTTGCGTAAACGGTTACCGCAGAAGACTGTATAAGACACACAAAAACCGTTGCAACACGTGTCCAAAACTGAACGCGACGTCTCCCCCCTACATCTTCTACAACCTTCTTAAGACTTGGAAAAACAATCATCGAAAGCTGCATGAGAATCTGCGTCGAAATGTACGGCATCACTCCCAGCATAAACACTGAAAAATTCGAGAACGCCCCGCCTACAAAAAAATCCATGTAGTCTGCAAAAGCATTTCCCCGAACCTGAGATCGGAAATAAGCAGAAAGCGCACGCGGGTCCACACTCGGAACTGTCAGCACCGAGCCAAAGCGAAACACCGTCAACACGCTAAGCGTGAAAAAGATACGCGCACGCAGCTCCCTTATCCGGAACACCGCTGCAAAAACACCCTGTTTCATATACCGCTCATCGTTCCTGCGCTTCAATACACTCCACTGAACCGCCCGCCTGCTGAATCTTCTCCTGTGCACGAGCAGAAACCCGGTCCACCCGCACCACAATAGACTTTGTCAGCTCTCCGTCTGCCAAGATTTTGATGAAGGGGACCCGCCCCTTTACCAAGCCCTTCTCAATGAGAGTCTGTCTGTTGACCGTCTCCCCTGGAGCATAGACAAACTCAAGCGCGCCCACATTAACTACCGCGTATTCCTTTTTGAAAGCACAGTTAGAAAAACCCCGCCGCGGCACACGCCGATATAGCGGCATCTGCCCACCCTCAAAACCTACATAAGCCTTATGCCCCGCACGGGCCTGCTGTCCCTTAGTACCCCGCCCAGACGTGGTACCCCGCCCAGAGGAGGACCCACGACCCACGATACGACGCGCCCTATTAGCCCCCTTCGGAGCAATCAAATGGAAATCCGCCACTAACCTAACTCCTCCACCCGCACCAGGTGCGAAACAGCTCGCACCATCCCCAAGACGGCAGGACTCCCGTCTTTCTCCACCATTGAATGCAACTTCCTCAAACCCAAAGACCGAACCGTCCGACGCACCGGCTCCCTCTGACCGATCGTACTCCTCACCAGCGTTATACGCACCCTCTTTGTCATGCCTACCCCCACATATCCACGAGTGCCTTCCCACGCTCACGTGCCAACTTTCTTGCATCCATCAACTGCGCAACCGCCCCAAACGTTGCACGAACCACGTTGATAGCAGAATTCGAACCCAAAGACTTAGACAGCACATCGGTTGCACCTGCAACCTCCATGATAGCACGCACGGTTCCACCAGCAATAATACCCGTACCTGAACAGGCAGGGCGCAGTAACACCAGAGAGCCCTTAAACTTAGCTTGTACTTCATGCGGGATGGTACCATCCTTGAGCGGAAAGAGCACCATACTCCGCTTCGCCCTTTCAACACTCTTCCTAATTGCCTCGCTCACATCCCCGGCTTTACCAAAACCAAACCCCACGCGGCCCTTTTGATCACCAACTACCGTGAGTGCCGAAAAGGAAAACCGACGTCCGCCCTTTACTACCTTTGCCGTGCGGTTCAGCTTGATTAATTTCTCGGTAAACTCTTTGTCTCGAAGTCTGTCTTTGCCAAAATCCCTGTGACGATCCATACGCTCTCCTAGAACTTAACTCCTGCCTTACGTGCACCATCTGCGACGGCCGCCACTACCCCGTGGTACAAGTACCCATTTCGGTCAAAGATAACCGTGTCAATGTGTTTCTCTAAAAGGCGCCTGCCGATCTCTTCTCCTATCTGCAAACCAGAAGAAACATTTGCCCTAAGCAGAACAAAATCCTTCTCAAGAGTAGAAACTGACGCAAGCGTGCTACGCGCGTCGTCGTCAATGACCTGCACCGAAATGTTCCGATTACTTCGGAACACCGTCATCCGAGGGCGAACCGCCGTGCCATACACCCTCTTCCTAATATGAACCTTACGCTTCATCCTCTTTCGCTGTTTATCACTGCACTTCCTTAGCATGCGTACCTCTACTTTACCCCTGACTTTCCTACCTTACGCACAATGGTCTCGTAATCATAGCGAATACCCTTACCCTTATACGCCTCAGGCAACCGCAGCCTACGAAGTTGCGCTGCGAACTCCCCCACTCTTTCCTTACTTACACCGGAAACAATAACCCTCGTGGAAGACTCAACCCGCACCTCAATACCAGAGGGAATGAGCACTGTAAAGTCATTGGAGTAACCCAATGCCATCACCAGCACCCGCCCTTGAACCTCAGCGCGGTACCCGATACCCGTAATTACCAATGTCTTAGAAAACCCTTCGCTTACCCCAACTACCATATTGCTCAAAAGCTTGCGATACAGCCCATGACATGCACGCGCGCGCTTGGAATCATCACACCGGGCAACAATTACGTATTCCTGCTCAACACGAACCGTAACCACTGGGAGAAACGCACACGAAAGCACCCCCTTTGGACCCTCGACCTCAACCACCCCAGAAGAGACTCGCACGTGCACACCGCCAGGAACAGACACAGGAACTTTACCAATTCTTGACACTACAGCCCCCTACCAAACTTTGCAAATCAGCTCACCACCCACACGCTGCTCCCTTGCATGCCTGCCAGTGGTCACCCCTAGAGAGGTAGAAACAATCAAAGTGCCGTACCCGTTATACACACGACGAAGCGTCTTGTACCCCGAGTACACACGGCGGCCCGGAGTAGAAATCCGCTCGATACCGTGAATAACCGACGTTTCGTTATCGTCATACTTAAGAAACACACGAATACAACCGGAACCATCCTCCTCTACTTTCCTGAAGTTCCTGATATATCCTTCCGTTTTCAGTATTTTCACAACCTCAACTTTCAACTTCGAAGAAGGTACATCCACTTTTTCATGTCCCGCACGCGCCGCGTTACGTATCTTCGTGAGCATGTCTGCAACAGGATCCGAAACACCCATACTCTCCCTCCTTTCCTACCAACTCGACTTCGTTACCCCAGGGATTTGACCCTCGCTCGCCAGCTTTCTAAAACACAGGCGGCACAATTGAAATCTCCTCATGTACCCGCGGGGTCGCCCACACACCCCACAGCGGTTGTACCTGCGCGTAGCGTATTTCGGAGTTGCTTTTGCCTTATTGATCATTGCTACTGTCGCCATGAAATCCTCTCTTATTTTCTAAAAGGCATACCGAGCTTCGTAAGAAGAGTACGAGCCTCCTGATCTGTCTGCGCAGATGTCACTACATTGACGTTCAAACCGCTAATTCGCTCGATTTTGTCAAAGTCAATTTCAGGAAAAATAATCTGTTCCGTAATACCCATCGAGTAATTACCATGTCCATCAAACCCACGAGGACTTACCCCACGAAAATCCTTTACACGAGGCAGAGCAACATTGATGAGCCGGTGGAGAAACTCATACATCCTACTACGGCGCAGAGTCACCATCACCCCAATCTCATTGCCTTCACGCAGCTTAAAATTCGCAATACTCTTGCGCGCCCTAGTCTTTACTGCATGCTGGCCACTAATAACACCCAAATCTGCTACTGACGCGTCCAAAAGCTTCCGATTAGCGAGCGCTTCCCCGAGACCCATACTCAACACTATCTTCAACAGCTTAGGAACCTGCATCACCGTCGAGTAACCAAAATCCCGCATCATATCCGGAACAATCTGCTGCACATACCGGACTTTCAGTTCAGGTATGCAAGAATGATCGGTCATAGCACCTCTCCTGTTTTACGACATACCCTCACTTTCTTACCGTTTTCCATCCGATACCCCACGCGCGTAGGCCCCTTCTTGCCCATAATCATAACGTTGGAAATATGAATAGGAGCTTCAACCTCCATGATACCCCCCTCATCCTGAGCACTCTTTCTACGAATCGTCTTTTTGCGCATGTTCAAACCCTGCACCAAAACGCGATCTACGTCGCGGAGCACACGCAGCACTGCACCCCGCTTACCCCGATCTTTGCCGGCAATCACCAATACCATGTCATCCTTGCGAATCTTTACCGTCTTCCCCATCACTTTCCCCTTCACAAAACCTCAGGAGCTAAAGACACGATTTTCGTAAAATCCATATCCCGCAGCTCCCGCGCAACAGGACCAAAAATACGCTTCCCCTTAGGATTTCCATTAGCATCGATAACAACACAGGCATTGTCGTCAAATCGAATATAAGTACCGTCTACGCGACGATATTCCTTAGAAACTCGTACAATGACGGCCTTCTCTACTGATCCTTTCTTAATCACAGAAGTGGGAAGTGCATCCTTCACTGCCACCACGATGATATCCCCAACACTCGCGTACCGGCGACGGGATCCACCCACCACCTTAATACACTGCACCAACCTGGCTCCAGAATTATCCGCGACGTTCAACCGCGACTGCACCTGAATCATGACACAAATCCCTTACTTCGCTCGTTCAACAATCTCTACCAACCGCCAGCGCTTACGCCTACTCAAAGGACGACTCTCGGCAATACGCACCACATCCCCTGCCCGCGCGGTATTTTCCTCATCATGAGCCTGATACTTTTTGCTCCGCGACACGTACTTCTTATACAACGCGTGCAACTTCTTTGTCGTAATCCGAACCGTAACGGTTTTGTGCATCTTGTCACTGGTCACCAGCCCGACAAGGGTGCGCCGCTCAGGCCTTTTCACCGTACACTGCTCCATCACTCCCGAACCCCTCTCTTTTCTAGTTCAGTCAACTCTTTATGTCGCAAAAAAGTATTAACCGCCGCAATTTGACGACGGAGAATCCTTTTCATAAGCTTGTTGTCAACATGCTCAACAACAAGCTGAAAGCGCAGATCCAAGTATTTTCTCTCAAGCTCACGACGCCTCGAAAGAAGCTCAGAATATGATAATTGCGCACACCCACCCCGACCCATCTTACAGCTCCCCTCTAAATTTCCTGTACGCGTTCGGCAAACCGCGTCTTGATTGGAAGTTTACTTCCTGCCAGAAGCATCGCCTGCTCTGCCAACGCTCGTTCTACACCCATTAGTTCAAACAGAACAGTACCTGGCTTTACTACCGCAACCCAATACTCAGGCGACCCCTTTCCTTTTCCCATACGCGTCTCTGCAGGCTTCTTGCTGTATGGCTTATCGGGAAAAACACGAATCCACAACTTACCCCCGCGCTTAATCCTTCGGTTTAACGCTACACGAGCCGCTTCGATTTGTCGGCTCGTCAACCAAAACGGCTCAAGACACACCAGCGCGTACGCACCAAAATCAACCGCATTGCACCGAGTGGCATCCCCCTTCACCCTCCCCCGCTGTACCTTTCGGTACTTTACCCGCTTGGGACTAAGCGCCATACCTCAACCTCTCTCCGCATGCGTACGCTCGTCGCGCACCAACTCGTCAGACTTTTGGCCACTCTCCCTGCGCGATCGCCGCAACAGAGAGCCTACATCTTTGCGACACTCATTCCCGTACATCATCCCTGAGTATAGCCACACCTTTACCCCGATACTCCCATAAGTCGTATGTGCCTCGGCAAAACCATAATCAATATCTGCGCGCAGCGTGTGCAGAGGCGTACGCCCCTCTTTTATCTCCTCAGTGCGAGACATCTCAGCACCACCCAAACGCCCCGAAACTCGAATTTTTACCCCTTGAGCACCAGACTTCATCGTCCCCGCACAGGCCTGCCGCAAACACTTACGAAAAGAAACACGCGCCGTGAGTTGGCGAGCAACATTCTGCGCAACCAAGTAAGCATTTAACTCCATGCGCTTGATCTCTTTTACCTTGATTTGAACCTTCTTATTCAAACGCTTTTGAACCTCAGCGCCAATCTTTTCTATATTTACACCCTTTGCTCCAATAACTACTCCAGGGCGCGCGGTGTGCATCACTACCGTCACTCGCTGGGGATGACGGACAATCTCCACCTCGGCAATATCCGCATTTTTGCACTCAGGAAAGGAGCGAATCATGCTACGAATCCTTAAATCCTCATGCAGCAACGCCGCGTACTCCCGAGGACCTGCATACCACCTAGAAGACCATACTTTATTGATCCCCAGTCTCAGACCGATTGGACTAACCTTTTGACCCATCTTTCGTCCTCACACTTTCCTCTACCACAACAGTGATGTGACACATCCGCTTCAACTGAACATCTCCCCGCCCCCGTCCCCGGCACCACAGACGCTTCAAACGAGGCCCCTCATCTATCTGAATGTCACGCACGAACAAGCGCTCTTCATCAAGACGCTTGTCCCGATCAATTGCATTCGAAGCCGCTGACTTCATGACCTTGGAGATTAAACGTGCACCCTTGTGCGGTAAGTGTCCCAAAAGCGCCATCGCGCGCACATACGGCTTGCACTTCACCACATTCGCAACCGGACGCACCTTTGTCGGAGACGCAACCAAAAATTTTGTCTTCGCTCGATACGTGACACGCTCAGTCATCAGTTCACCTACCTTCCCACTTTCTTGTCAGAACCGCTATGCCCACGGAACACACGAGTCGGAGAAAATTCACCCAGCTTATGCCCCACAAACTCCTCCGTAATGTACACTGGGATCCACGACTTGCCATTGTGCACCGAGATAGTGAAGCCCACCATTTCAGGGATAATGGTGGAACAACGCGAATACGACTTGATCACCTTTTTATTTCTCTGATTAGCCGCTTTGTTCATCTCGACAACTCGCTTATACAGCTTTTTATCAACGAAGGGACCTTTCTTCACCGACCTAGACATACCCCCCCCTTACTTTCTCTTTGACACGATAAAGCGATCGGATACCCTGCGCTTCTTGCGCGTCTTGTATCCTCGACACGGCTGCCCCCAGGGAGTTACTGGGTTACGTCCCTTACCACGCCCTTCACCACCACCTAACGGGTGATCCACAGGATTCATAGCCATACCACGAACTGTCGGCCGCACCCCACGCCAACGCGCACGACCTGCCTTCCCCAAAGCCGTGTTCATATGATCCTCATTACCTAATTCACCAATAGTGGCATAGCACCTGCGATGCACCAGACGCGCCTCCCCAGAGGGCAAACGAAGCATCACATAGCCACCGTCCTTTGCCGCAATCACCGCCCTGGTGCCTGCAGAACGCGCGATCTGACCACCCTTACCGATCGTAAGCTCAACGTTATGCACCGTAAAACCAACTGGAATTACCCCGAGTGGCAGCGCGTTCGCGGGCTCTAAAGGGACCTTCTCTCCGCTAACGACCTGCTGTCCCACCTTCAAACCCTTGGGTGCGAGTATATAGCGCTTCTGACCATTCGCGTAAAACACAAGCGCGATGTTCACACTTCGATTCGGGTCATACTCGATAGTCTTTACCGTGCCAGGTATGTCGTGCAAATCACGTTTAAAATCGATATCACGGTACCTCCGCTTATGCCCACCCCCACGATGACGCACCGAAATCCTACCCCCAGCACCCCTGCCCGCCTTGGCAGGCTTACCGCGTGTAAGACTCTTTTCGGGCGTGCGCGCGGTAAGCTCCGCACGACACAGATCAACACGCCCCCGCAAGCCCGCCGTCATAGGCCTATACATCTTCAACGCCATCCCCGTCTCCTTCGGTCACCGCTCTGGCACCTTACGCAGCTACCGCAGCTTACCGCTATGCACGCTCAAGAACACCAATTGACTGTCCTGCTGCAACGTGCACGATCGCCTTCTTCCACCCAGACGTCCTACCGGTCCGATGACGAACACGCCTCTTCTTCCCAAAGACATTCATTACCGTACACCGCCTAACCGTTACTCCAAAAAGCTGCGTCACCGCCTGCTTAATCTGAATCTTTGTCGCACGAGCTGCAACACGGAACACGTACTTACCCTGTTGCCGCAGCGCATTCGACTTCTCCGTAAGCACCGGAGCAATCACTACATCAGTATGTTCCATCTTGTGCAGCATCCTTTGACCGATAGAAATCCGCGATCTTATGTACCGCAGTCTCCAAAACCAATACCTTGCGCCCGTAGAAAAGGTCGTGCGCGCGCAAACGGTTGTACGACAAAAAACTGAGCGTTGGAATATTTCTCCCCGCACGCTTCAACAACGCATCATCATTTTGCAAGATGAAAACGGTACGCTCCCTTTGTGCAAAATGACGCAACACCTGTATCAGATCCCTAGTTTTTCCACTTTCGACCGTAAAGTCCTCAATCACTGTCAGCGCATCCCCCTGCGCCTTTAAACTTAGGAGAGACTTCATGGCCAAACGCTTCACCTTCTTCGGGAGAGCATAGTGAAAATCACGCGGCTTAGGACCAAATATAGTACCACCCCCCACCAGAAGTGGAGACTTCTTATCTCCGCGGCGAGCACGACCCGTACCCTTCTGCTTATAGGGCTTGGTATTCGAACCATGCACTTCGGAACGTCCCTTAGTACACGCAGTCCCCAAGCGCTTGTTACTCAACTCACTATTTATCGCGTAATAAATCACACCCCGGTTCACCGAAAGCCCAAAGACACTCTCATCAAGCTCAACTGACCGCAGCGCAACACCTTCAACCGAATACACTGTCTTTTCCACTGCGTATACACCCCTATCTTTCACGCTTGACCGCGGTCCGCAGAAACACCGTGGCCTTGTTTCTACCTGGCACCGCACCGCGCACCATCACGACACCCAAACCCACATCAATCCGTTCAATACGCAGATTCTGCACCGTCACCCGCTCAGCCCCCATACGTCCCGGCATTTTTACGTTTTTAAACGTACGGCCAGGACTCGTACACTGCCCGGTGGAACCCGCTTCACGATGAAACTTCGATCCGTGAGAAGAGCGACCTCCGCTGAAACCCCACCGCTTCACTACTCCCTGAAATCCTTTTCCTTTTGAGAGAGCACACACATCAAGATAACGCACGGACTCCAATACACGCACATCGAGCACTTGCCCAACCGAAACGTCCAACGTAAAGCCCCGAAACTCCCTCATGACCCTCACCGGCGGTATCCGCTCAGCGAACTGTCCAGCATATGGCTTTGAGATACGACTTTTCTTCATGCACCCTGTGCCAAGTATCACTGCAGAGTAACCGAAGCGCTCCACATCCTTCAGTCCTACCACCACGTTGTGCTCCACCCGAATCACCGTCACCGGCGTAACACAACCCCGTGCGTCAAAAATCTGGGTCATACCAACTTTCTGGCCGATTAAACCAACCATCACCTACCTCTTCCGTATCGCAACGCACAGACAAAACACACACGCCTCACTGCTTTATCCGCACATCCACTCCTGCAGAAAGCTCTAAACCCATAAGCGCATTCATCACTTCCTGAGAAGGTTCGATGATATCAATCAGCCGCTTGTGCGTACGCATCTCAAACTGTTCCCTCGACTTCTTGTTCACATGAGGAGAGCGCAAGACCGTAAACTTGTGCATCCTAGTCGGAAGCGGAATAGGTCCGAGCACCTCAGCGCCCGCCTTCTGCACCGCGTGCACGATCGCGCGCGAACTTTGATCCACTAGCTCCACGTCAAATCCGCACAGTTTTACCCGAATTCTCTCCCTGGCCATAACCCCTCCATCAGCCTAAAACCGCACCCACCTTGCAAAATAACTCCAAACACACTCCGCGCCGCAAACGCCTACAACAAAATCTCTGTCACCTGACCAGAAGCAATAGTGCGCCCCCCTTCACGAATCGCAAGCTTCAGACCCTTGTCCATAGCTATCGGGTGGATGAGCTCACCTATAATCTTGGTGTTATCCCCCGGCTTCACCATGTCTACCCCTTCAGGAAGAGAAATCGTACCGGTAATGTCAGTAGTTCTAAAATAAAACTGCGGACGATAACCTTGAAAAAAAGGACTGTGACGGCCACCCTCTTCCTTAGAGAGCACGTAGATCTGCGCCTCAAACTTGGTGTGTGGCTTAATAGAACCGGGCTTAGAAAGCACCTGACCGCGCTCAACCTCTTTTTTATCCACCCCGCGCAAAAGCAGCCCCACGTTATCACCTGCAATTCCCTGATCAAGCAACTTATTAAACATCTCAATGCCAGTAACCACTGTTTTCTTAGTGGGCTTAATCCCGACGATCTCGACCTCTTCATTCAGACTAATTACCCCACATTCGATGCGCCCCGTGACAACGGTACCACGCCCAGAAATAGTGTACACATCCTCGATAGAGAGCAAGAAAGGTCTTGCGTCGTCACGCACTGGGTCTTCAAAGTAGGAATCCATGGCCGCAAGCAGTTCCTCAATACAAGCTGCATCCTCCGGGGAAGCGCCATCCTGCAGAGCTTTAAACGCAGACCCCTTGACGATAGGCGTCTCACGCGAAAACCCATATCCAGCAAGCGCATCACGCACCTCTTCTTCCACCAGCTCTAGCAACTCAGGATCATCAACCAAATCAACCTTGTTCAAAAAAACAATGATGGAGGGAACACCAACCTGACGGGCGAGCAGAAGATGCTCCTTCGTCTGTGGCATAACGCCGTCAGGCGCAGACACGACGAGAATACCACCGTCCATCTGCGCAGCACCCGTGATCATATTCTT
This sequence comes from Treponema pallidum subsp. pallidum str. Nichols, assembly GCF_000410535.2. Taxonomy (NCBI): domain Bacteria; kingdom Pseudomonadati; phylum Spirochaetota; class Spirochaetia; order Treponematales; family Treponemataceae; genus Treponema; species Treponema pallidum. Next base: position 204,798 of record NC_021490.2, on the reverse strand, counting down.
CACATAGTCCGCGTGCCCAGGACAATCAATATGCGCGTAATGACGACGATCGGACTGATACTCAAGATGACGCGTGTTAATGGTGATCCCGCGCGCTTTCTCTTCGGGCGCATTGTCAATCTCGTCGTATTTTAGTTGCTTATCACCGAACTTCTTTGCACAGTACGAGGTGATCGCCGCAGAGAGCGTTGTCTTCCCGTGATCGACGTGCCCAATAGTACCCACGTTCATGTGAACTTTAGTGCGCGCGAACTTTTCCTTGGCCATGAAAATCCTCCTCAAAAGATCTGTGGCACAGATACGGCGGACCCCGCACGCCCGCACGCAACAAGGAGGCACAAAAAAGCGAAACGAAGGATCGACAGCGCTACAACCAAACGGGCCTCTCAGGCACCGCGCACAACCAGCGCGGGATCCAAGCGCATTGCGCACGCTTGAAAGGGGACCCACCTGAACACCATCAAACCAACATTTGATGACTGGTTTGGCATCCTCTTGCGTCCCACCGCGGGCGCGCAAGTCCGGTATTTTGCGGCCGATGGTAATAAGACAAACGCAGGCTGTCAAGCTCTTCCAAAGGAAATATACCCGAATTCAAATAGTACACGGCGTACCCATTCTCACGACCACTCACGTGCGCGCAAGTTCTGCAAACGCCTCTCGCAAAAAACTGTCCAGAAATACCCGTGCCTGCGCACTCAAACGCAATGACGTCGCCGTCCGCTGCATTCGGCCATGACACTGCCACCGCGCGATTGTTTTGCCAATGTACGCTTCAATTCCCTTCCCGAACCGCGCACGAAATGTAACCACATCCAGTCCCTGTTCAAGACGTAATCCCATTAACAATGCTTCTTGCACACACATATGTTCTGTAAGGAATTCGTGCTCATACACATTTTCCCGACACACTTCTGCTAAGTATTGGCCAAGATGTTTCCGCACCGTGCTGCGGATCGCCCACGCCCCCTCCTTTGATAAAGAAAGGTTGACAAAACGCGTGCCAACTGCGCCAGGCCCCACCCCTGCGTGCGGTGCCATCCGCCAATATGCTCTGTTGTGCGCGCTCTCGTCCGCCGCAGTACGTGCAAAATTCGAAAGCTCATACCGGTTAAATCCTGCACGCACCAGATACGCGCTGCCGTGTGCCCAAAGCGCTGCAATTCGCTCCTCTTGCGTTTCAGTCGGATGCGGTACACACAACCCATATAGCGACACGTGTCTCAGCCCAAAAGACAAAAGCTCATCTATATCCTCACGCACCATTCGCGCCGTTTGCCCGCGCAATCCAGCGATGAGATCTGCTGAAATACGCACCCCGCCAGAGAAAAAGCGCGCATTTGCCGTCATCACGCGGAGCGCGGTACGAGCACATTCAGCAGAGGCTGCACGACGCTCCGCACGCAACACCTCATCACGCAGACTTTGTACCCCAAGGGATAAACGGTTTACTCCGCCTTCTGCACACGCACACAAAAACTCTTCGGTCACATCCTCAGGATTCACCTCAAGAGTGAACTCCTGAATCGGATACCGCTGCGCGGCGCGTAACGCTACGCAAAAATGACGAATGTCCTGCGGTGCCAATAGCGAAGGGGTACCTCCACCCATATACACTGTCTGCCACCCCTGGACCCCAAAGCACTCCCGCTGCAATGCCACATCCTGTAGCAGCCGATCGATAAAATGCGGACAAGGCTGATGAGGCCTAAAATAGGTTGAACGCACCAGGGAGTAAAAATCGCAGTAAGCACAGCGTTGCGCACAGAAGGGGATGTGCACGTACAAAGACGCACCGACCTCAGAAGACATGATAAAAGGAACAGCACGATGCGCAGCACGCACCACAAATGCGGCGCCTACACACTACAAGACACCAAATGCTCCGAAAGGGAAATAACGCATGAATGCCTTTGCTTTTATCTGCGTACTACCGTCGATGGCACCCCACAGACGAGAATCACTGGAGACAATTCGATTATCGCACAGCACGAAGTAGGAGTGCTCGTCCAACTGCATCTCTTCCATGAAACCAGAAAAGGGAAGCCGTTCAGACCAATGCTCAGGAAGCACCCCCTTACGCACGTCGTAGCTAACTGCACTCACTTCAAATTCCGTGAGGAAGTGTTGCTGACCGTGGGGCTTAACGTACAGCACAAAATCGCGCATATAGACAGTGTCCCCTGGAAGGCCCACCACCCTGCGCATTTGCGGCCGCGAAAACATGCGATCTGCCGCGCCAAACGGCCGGTACAATTGAAGGCTTGCGAAGCCTAACACAGCATTCATCGCCCTTTTAAACAGGCCTATATCCTCTTTCTCAAGGGGAGTTGCAAGCACCAAATCCCCCCGCTTGATGCGGGCAAAGCGAAACAGGGACGAGGCAAGAACGCAATCCCCTGCGCTCAGGGTCGGCTGCATCGAGTCCGCCTGAATGCGATACGCTGCAACCACATGCGTAGTGATAAAAAGATAGAACAGAAAGAAGCCCACCCCAGCACTACAAACTGCGGTCGCATTCCGCCGTGCTTCGCGCCGCGCCAAATATGAGTACCTTCTCCACCGCGCAAACATAAAACGGCGTCCCTCCCAGACACGGCAGCCTAACACGGCGATAATCGAATTGACAAGGGAAGTGCCTATCCGGTAGCATCCGGCGCCATGAGGGGCACAGGAACCCATCTCATTGCAAAGAACCGCAAGGCTTTTTTCAATTACCATGTGGAAGACCGTCTAGAGTGTGGCATCGCGCTTGAAGGCACGGAGGTGAAGTCTGTGCGCGCGGGGCATCTTTCTTTTCCTGACGCATTTGCAGAGATGCGCGGAGGCGAGCTGTGGCTAAAGAATGTGCATATTGCGGAGTACGTGCATGCTTGCTCCTTTGCCCCCAATCCGGATCGGATGCGGAAGTTACTGGCACATCGGGACCAGATTGCGCGCTTGAAGCGCAAGGTTGAAGAGAAAGGCTATACTCTGGTCCCCCTGGAGTTTTACCTAAAAGCAGGGCGGGTGAAGGTAGCGCTGGGAATCTGCAAGGGCAAGAAGCTTTTTGACAAGCGCGCGCAGATCAAAGCTCGCGACAACGCACGGGAGCTGTCCCGCAGCCTCTGTGAGCGACACCACTAGTCTCATGAAAAAAGGTGTCCGTTCTTCTCGGCTGCTTATCCTGTTCGTGCTGTTCGCGCATGCTGTTCACGCAGCTCCTCGTGTTGGCGTCTACAGGCTAGAAGTGTCTGGTGTGCCTGCGCACACAGAAACTACCATCAACGACGCGCTCTTTTCTTTCATTCGGGAGTTGCGTGGGTATCACGTTGTAGATTGCAGAGAGCAAGCGGTGCCGCACCGTTTTCCCGAAAAAGGGAATCTTGACTACATATTTTGCGGCGCGATGGACCTCACCCCTGAGGGGATTAGACTGGCTGTTGCACTCAAGGGTAAAGATCACAACGCCACGCGGCTGCTCTCCAAAACATATGAGACGGCAGCGCGCATTCTGCTTGACTCGCGCCACCTGGTCCGAGATGTGTTTGACCGTTCTGTCCCGCTGACAGGAAATCAGACAGAGACGTCTAGCATGCGGCACACGCGCGCAGGTGAAGAATCCGTTTCGTCCCTAGATGCCCTCGCCGGTTCCTGGCACAGCACAGAGGAAGGGGAAAGAATCGTCATCGTGAGCGAAGGCCGCGGCATCGCGGTGTTGCGCTCCGGACTTTCCGTTCCCCTCAAGCTGAAAATTTCAGACGGAGTGCTCGTGGTGTCACAGAAGGGGGCAGTCAATGCGCGACAGTTTTCTCATTTTCCCCCTGAGATCGCTCAGAAGCTCGCGCAGGAGGCGCGTCCGCTCCAGTGGAGGTTCCCAAAGATCTCAGGAAACAACCGGCTTTCAGGCGTCAGAACCGCCCCTGTCGTGCGGGGCGCAGGGCACACCGCTTCTGTTGAGTATGAAGAGGTGCCTGAGGAGTGGGTCCGCAACTGACCTCATTCTTTACATACTTCCCCCACATGAGGGAGGGAAGGAGAGTCACGCCTTTCCAGTCCTGCAAGAGGCAACGGCGCCGCACCAGCGCGGAGCACACGCGGCACGGGGTGCGTGAGGTCTATCACCGCGCTTGGGGAGCCGGTCAGTGGTCCTGCGTCTACGGTCAGCGCAAGATGCTTTCCAAAGATGTGGTCGATGTCCTGTGCATCTTGCAGCGGCGGCTCGCCGTGCCGATTTGCACTCGTGGAAAAGATCGCTCCCCCAACTGCCCGTATCACTGAGCGCAGCCACAGGTCAGCAGGACAGCGGAACGCCTGCGTCGCGCCGTCTTGCATGCGCAGCACAAACGTATACGGGCCAGGCCACAGCGCACGAAACTCCGCAGGAAGCCGCGTCCCGGTATAGACAACCACGTCCTGTGGATCTGCAAGCAGTGCAATGAACGGATAGCCCTCTCTCCGGTTCCCTTCCGTCTCTGTGCACCCACGCGCCTTCAGACATATGAGATCCGGAACAGCGTGTGGCACAAGGCCAGAGAAACCGTACACCGTATCTGTCGGCAACGCTACGAGCGCACCGGCCTTGAGCGCACGCGCAGCAGCGTGCGCAGACTGCGCCTCATGTTTTAAAATACGCACGCGCGCTACCCCACAGCAGCTGTAACAGGACGACAAAGAAGCCGACGCACAGCGCGTACACCTTGCAACGCGTGTCGCTAAAACATGCAGGTGCAACAAGCGGACGTGCATCCCCAGAATCAAGGGTATGCATGTGCGCAACGGTAAAGTTTACCGGCCTCACTAACACATCCCCCGCGCGGACATATCCTAGCTGACGCGCATACGCACCGATAGTCTCTTCGTCAAAGGATAGAGCGTCCACCACCGCAGCCAAGTCGCGCCCACGCTCTGCGAGCGTCTGGATGTGATGGACGAGCTCCTTTTTCTCACGTTCCAGTAGCCGCATGGCACACACCCCCCGCTCTCCCCAGAAAAAGGCGAGTACACCGTAGCTGTTCAGCGCAAGAGACAGGGGAAGTACTACCCTCAAGTAAATGCGCATAGAGTCCTCACCGCTTCCTCTGACTGCGTGTCTGCACTGTCTTCCACATCTTCACCCCTGTTTTTGTCCGTACCCCCCCCCGCCAGGAGGTAATGACACAGGCACTGCAGGTGCCTTCCGCACCCGCGCGTTGCCGTCATTTACGGCGTAAGAACGGGGTGCTTTTACGAATTGTTGAAAAAACGGACCGCACACGCTATGCTCATGCTTTGCGGCACGGCTGCCGACACAGGATGTGTGAGGGAGTTCACGGCACAGAGGAAGATGCTATGGGATCAGAGTCAGCAGAAATGGACAGTCCACACGCAACTGCACGCCCTCAGGAGCAGGGGGAAGACCGTGCCTGGGATGCGTGTGGCGTGTGGGTAAAGGTACCGCCGGAAGCGCAGGAGCCACCCGTCAGCTCAGGTGGCCCAGAGGATCCAGAGGCGCCTGCCCAACACGCTCCCCCGGGTGCGCGCGTGGATGCGGTGCGGCACCATGTGTACCGTGCGCTTCCTGTGCAGTCCTCTGCAGAGGATTCTCGTGGCTTTGTTGACCTCTCCGTGGAGGACGAGGTGCTCGCTCGCGGGTGCAGCCACGCTCCGGGTGGCGAGTCCTCCTCCGACCAGGCGGCAGATGCGCCAGCCGGAGATGCCGCTTACTCGGAGGTGCCGTCGTTCGACGATTTGGTCACACGCACCGCGCAGTCTCAGGACGACAGAGTTGATCTATCGGCAGCGATGAGCTCCGTTGTGACCGAAGAGCCGCCAGAGCCGCGCGGGTGCAGCATGCCCTGCCCCAGCGGGTCGTGCGACACCACAGAGTTCGACGACTTGCTCTCGAGTTTGAGCCACGACGCACCGGAATACCCGGTCGATTCCGACCCTATCACTTACTCTGCTTCGGAGCCTTCTTCGGAAGGACCGGTACGCGGCGCCCCATTCAGTGACGTGGACGCAGTTGCGCAGTCCCTCATGGGTGATGCCCAGGTGGCCGCGCAGGGGGCGCAGGCCAGTACCTCAGGCGATGCTTCCACCGATTTGCTTCTGAAAATTGCACAGGAAATCAGCAGTATCCGCGCTGATCTAGACCAGCTGAAGGGAACCTTCTCCCGGCAAGCTGGCGCCGAGCCTGCTCAGGCTCCCGCCACCGCTCCGGCTCCGGAAGGAACAGAGGCTGCCTACTCCGGGTTTTTCTGTGACGATGATCCAGACGAGACGATTGCGCTTACCAACGATGAGCTGAACAATATCCTCATCACCTCTGAGTTTACCGAGGAAGATGGGAAAGACTCTGCGGCCGACGCATTTGGTGGTGAACTCAGTGGTTTTGAGTCCTCTCACATCGGGTCCGCTGCAGGCGATTTCAGCTACCTAGAGGAGGACGACCACGCTGCAGCGCGCGTCGCGCAGGAGCAGTGGGTACAACAGGGGCGTGCTACTCTTGGAAACGAAGTTTTCGATGTGAAAGAGCAGGGGGCTCACGCGGATCGTGACGCTGCGGCCGATCCGTCTCCTGTTGCCAAAGATGACGCATCGCCTGAGGCTCAACGGGCGCACGTTTCCTCCACCGGCCTCGATGCAGCCGGTGCCGAGCAGCCCCTCAATACTGAAAATGTCTTCGACGACGAAGACACCCAGCGCGAAGATACATCGTTCCCACTGCCAGAAGAGCAGGAGTTGGACGTCTCCGTTCCCTCGCTAGAGTTTTCTGCTCCCCACGCGATTGAAACCGCCGCCTCTGAGTCTTCGGAGGTTGCCACGCCGGTGGCAATCGAGTCCCCGCCCCAATCGGAAGCGGCCCGTCCTGCGCAGGGGGATTCTGCCAACCTTGCACCTCCCCTCTCAAAGAGCCTTGCCGACGAGGTGCGCTCTGTGCTCGGGTATATGGACCGGCTGCTCGAAAGTCTGCCCGAGGAGAAGATCGAGGAGTTTGCGCGATCGGAGTATTTCCACACGTACAAACACCTCTTTGACGAGCTAGGGATTTCCTAATGGGTCTTATCGCGCGCGCTTCCCGCATCCGGCGTAGCTCGGGTGTCTCCTGCGAGTACTACCGCCTGGAGCTGCAGTTCGTACAGCTGGTTGAATCTCTCGGAATTCCCCGCGCGGGTTTTCTCTTTCTCACTGAAGAGCGCATGTTTGACCTGCGTTTCCCCTTCGGGATTGACACCACCACGTTTTACCGTATGCGTGTTCCCACCTCCCTCCTTTCGCCCGGCCTGCCTGCGGAGCAGTGGACGACCCTGTTCAGGCAGGAACTTACCGAATTGCAGGGTTACTTCTCTTCCCATCTATTCAGCACGCTGCGTGCGCTCCACTTGTATCCGTTTTCCGCTGGAAGCGTGCGCGTATACCTAGTGCTCTTTGATACCCGAACCGACGTCGAGGAAGGTGCCCTCGCTGCAGACCTTCACGGTGATGCATCAGGCGAGGAGCGCGTGCGTTCCTTTATCCTTGCCGTACAGGCGCGCTTCTCGTTTATCGAGGCGAGTAGGCCCGTGTATCCGCGACAGCCGGAGTTGGCACCGAGCTGCTCCCAGCTCGAGTTCGCCCTGAACAATCAGCGGATGGCAAACCTGTTCACTATCAGCATCAACCAGAGTGCGTTGCCCCCCGCCGTTCTTCAGGAAGAGCTGAGTATGGTACGCCGCTGCTGTGCGCTGAGCAACCAGCTATTAACGCTCGTAGGGAACGACAACCTTGCCTCATGCGTCGCTTCCCGGGAGCTGCGCGTTGTGGTCTTTTCTTCCTTTCCCGTCGATCCTGAGCTGTACCTAAACCAACTTACCCGTGGCGTCAGCGCGTACTTTGTTAACCACGCGGAGAATTCACTTCTCATCACAAGCAGTGGAACTACTCGCGCGCAGACGGACGTCCTCCGTTTCTTGCAGTACGAAACCGGGGAGACGTGTCGCTGAACCTCCACTCAAAATATAACCCAAGAAGGGAGGCGGAGCGTTTTGTCGCTGCGATCCTAGAAGGTCGCCGCATTGTGGTAATAACAGAGCCGGGTGAGTCGTACACCGCGGAGTTTTTGCGGGCACGCTTTCCACATGCAAAGCTTATCGCAGTTCGATACACAAACGATGCGTTCACTTCATCCGATATCCAGTGGGACGCAGTCTGGAGACCAGACTGCGGCAGTTTGCATTCTTTCTTAATTAATCATATCCCTGACGAATTGCTCGGGCAAACCGCGTTTGTTCCCTGGGAGCCAGCAAACCGAATATGGCGCGCACAAGCTCAGTCCACATGGCAAGAAATCACCTATACCATCAAAGTAATTCAGAGTGAAATCGCCACGCGCATATACTTCGGAAAACGTTGGTTACTGAATACACTGAGAAATGTATTTTTTCTTGAGCGCCCGGTACGGGTGTGCCTGACCGCACCGGAAGTGTTGTGTGTGGCTGCAGGTTTCGGACTCGAGCAAATCACCCGAGTCGGACTTCCCATAGTTGCGGTCTCCTCAGCACTGCAGGCACTTCTCTACCGCAATATTTCTCCTGATATCTGCATGAGCACGGACGGCAGTTTTTGGGCCGCAGAGCATTTTCCGCCAGCGCCTACCCTTCCGGTGTTGTTTCCCTTAGAAGCGTGCATTCCTCCACGTGTGTTTAAATACTCTCCAATTTCTTTGCTCAACTACCATTCGCATACAGAACACTTCTTTCTGCAACACCTGCACATCCCTTCGGTTTCTGCACAAAGACATGGGAGTGTCATGGGGACTGCACTCGAATATCTTTTACAGTGTGGGGTACATTCTATTTATTTGGCCGGACTCGATTTGCACCCGGGAAAGGGATTCCAACACGCACGTCCACATGCTTCCTTCAAACGTTTTAATCCCAAGAGAACTGAGCCACTTGCGACCTGCATTGCAGGAAATTTTGACAATCGCTCACTAGAAACATACGCACACTGGTTTTACAGTCTCCCACAAGAGAAAATCCAGAAACTTACACGGCTAAATACAGAACACGCACCACCTTCCAATGTACGTACCATCACGTATGAAGATTTCTCCCAACACGCCTTCGCCAAAAAGGATACATTCACCTTTTCAGAAGGGCCGCCGATTTCGCGCATCCACAAAAAGGCAGTGCTCCGCCACTACTTTGAACGCATCACACGCAGTGCACACCATGCACGTATCGCATCCAGTATAGCCAGCTCCGGCATAGAAAAAGAGGCTTTTGAGTTTCTTGCATACGCTGAGCTACTTCACCTGAGAAAAAACCCTTCTCAGGGAACACAAACTCTCATTCACAAGGTGCGCCATGAAATCGTTCAACTTAGGAACAAGCTCAGCATATGACTAATGTGTTTAAAAAAAATATCCGAGCGCTCAGAATGCGCTATCAGGATATCGCCTTGACACTGGAGCGCACCCATTCTAACGGAATATACGCCGGCACATTGACTGCACACACAGGAGAAAACATTCCCTTCTTTAGGAACAATCGGACACTCCACTCAAGATACAACCCATGGATAGAAGCAGAAAGAACTCTGCCTGCGCAGCCATGCTTCATTCTTTTTTGTGGCATCGGGGCAGGTATCCACATCAGTGTTTTCTTAGAAAAATTTCGTCACGCATGCTGCGCGGTATGTGAATTTGATTACGCGAGTTTCCGTGCACTCCTGGAGCAGGTGGACCTCACGCATATTATCGTCCAAGAACGCGTCCACTTTCTTCATCCGCTCACCCACGGTAGTGCATCACAAGAAATTGCACAGTGTTATATGCCCATCATCCACGGCAATTTTTTTGTTCACTATCTACAACCCTGGAAGGCATTTTTTCCCACAAGCGAACAAAAGATCGCTGAGCTTACCAGCCAAGCAATGAAAATCATTCGTGCCGACTTTTCAGTCCAAGTGCACTTTGGAAAGCTTTGGATGAGAAACGCATTACTCAATCTAAGATATGCACAGATATTCACACCAAAGCTACCGAACATCAATACACAAACTGAGGCGATCATATTAGGTGCAGGGCCAAGTCTTGAAAAAGGTATTGAAAAAATACGTTCACATAGGGATGTGTACACTATTTTTGCATGCGATACTGCTTTTCCCGTGTGTTGCACAGGCGGTCTTATGCCAGATTTTTTTATCAGCATTGATCCGCAATACATCTCGTATGCACACACTATGTGTTCATTCCCTTCACAGGTAACTGCAATATTCGACATATGCGCGTGTCCATGCGCAGTACGCAGTTTTTATTTGAATGGTAATTCACTTATTTTCACCGGAGGAGGTCACCCTTTTAGTGTATACGCAAGTCGTTTTTCTTCCCTACCTTTTTTAGAAACTAGTTCGGGAACGGTGGCTGGCGCCGCCTATTCGGTGGCTTCCTTTCTAGGGTTTACCCGTATCACTTCTGTTGGAACAGACTTTTCCTACACCAACGGAAAGCCATATGCACGAGGGACATATCTTTCTAAACAGTTCGAACAGAAAATACTGCGCATATCGCCGCTTGAAACACAGTTCTGTAATCTGATGTTTCGCACCCCGACAAGACAGGACAACACACAAGGAGGAATTACCTACTCAAACGAAATACTCGACCAATATAAAAGAAATTTCGATCAAATTACGCCAGGTGCACGCCCATGGCATGCAGCAGATTTTCGCGCATTTCCCTACAAACAATTTATTAATTTTTTCCACGCACAACTGAGAAGCAAACACGCCGCGGCACTCCTCGCCATGCTACCCTTTATAACGTGGTACAAAACAAAGCGTACACCGCAGGCACCTATCTTTCGAATCCTAGAACTTGTACTGGAGGATGTACTTCGCTATACTAGGTACAATGAGTAGGACGTGCGTGCGCGCCTATGCCGTTTTTGCTATCGCGATCATGGTCTTAACGGTGGCTTGGTTCGCCTTCTCTATTTCACAAGCGATTCAAAGAAATACCGTCGGGGCGCAGCAGCGCTTTGCACAAGTGATCAGGCGGATTGCACCGCGCGTGACATCCAAAAGGCAGTTGACAGATGCAGAGGCGGATTTTATCCAGAATTTGTGTAAAAATGATGACCTTATCATGGCGCTGAATATTTTTTCTAACCGGGTGCAGTTGTTCTCCTGGACGTACGACGACCTCATGTTCGTTGCTGGTGGGGGAAGTGAGTTAGTACCGAGAAGTAGCTCTCTTTTCATAAAAATCTTTTCGGGAAGAGTGCCTTATCAAGCCAAAGACGAATGCTTGTTGTTTACCGCAGCGTTGAGGGTACTCACTCCCGCGAATATCTTTTTTAGGGGTTGCGTGGTCTTTCTGGTTATGCTCACCCTCACCATATCAAGCATGGTCTTTTTGGTTATTGAGTATCTGAGCGTGCGCCGATTCCAGTGCGCACAGGGGGACGCGCGCCCTCGTCCTGCTGGACCTCAAGGTACTGCGCGCTCTCGGACAGACGAGGCCCAGGTGTCGCCTGGTACACCGCCTGAGTGTCAGTGTCCGTCTTTTGAAACTCATGGGCAGGACCTTGCTTCTAAGGAGAGCGTGAGCGACCTCGAAGGTTTACATTTGTACAACCATTCTGACGAGGAGCTTTTTTCCATACATGACTCGGTGTTCCAGGAACATACAGGGGGGGAGGGCCGGATGTCTTCCTCTTCCGGTGAGGAAGGGTGCGGGCAGACGCTGCTTCCCGTTCATGAAAAAAAGAGCACCTATGGTCTTTTCAATCCCTTAACCGGGGTCGGTTGGCGGGCCTATCTGGAGGAAAGGCTTGAGGCAGAATTAGGACGCGCCACCGCTTCCGAACAAGACCTAACGCTAATGATAGTACAGGTGGAGCACCCCGCGCACCAGACAGCCGTTGCGGACGCAGCGAAAAAGCTCGTGGAGTTCTTCAAATTTCGGGATATGCTCTTTGAATTCGAGGGTAGTTGCTGCTTCGCGGGTATCGTACAAGACGCAAGCCTCGAAGAGGCGATGGTACTCGCGAGGGATATACACAAGGAGCTGTGCGGCGCCATTGAGAGCGCACGCGTCCTTATCGGCATCGCGACGCGTACGTCCAGACTAACTACCGCGGCCCACTTAATTGAGGAGGCGCACGCGTCGGTGAAGAGGGCGCGAGAAGACCCCGCACACCCCATCATCGCTTTCGAGGCCCCCCACCAGTGTGGGCGCCCGTATCGGTCTTCAGCTTATAGGGATGTCCCGGACCGGTCTACCTGCTAATAATGGCTTCCTTCTCGCCGCGCCGCGCACTCTGCAGAAGCGCAGCACCCAACCTCCTGAAACTCTGGGAAGAAACAGTTGCACCGGTGACCACATCCACCATCTCGGGATTACCCTTTTCAAGCAAAGCATCGGCGAGCTCTCTGAAGGCCTTTTCAGGACCTATGCCCGAGGATGCATACATGACCCGATGGTAGTCAGCGTCCTGGGACTTAAACCGCCCTTCTTTATGCTGATAATCGTAAACCACCTGCACCATCTTGCCACCATCAAAAGTAACCTCGAGAAAGTCCTTCCAACCATTCTCATCAAAATCCTGATACGTCGCCCGGTACGTGCCATTCGGGATAGAACTAAATGAACACGCCCCAAGCAACACCGCAAGACACAGCGCGAACGCGCCACCTCTTTTCACCATAAAACCTCCGAGTGCCGCAGTATAACAACTGGGTATACACCTACACAAGCCCCCCACAGCATCGCCCGACTGCTCAGCCCACTGTCTTACTCCCGACCATTACACCACGACCATCGGGAAAAGAGAAGCCACTACCGATGTGCGTAAAGCGCTGAGACGCTCAAGAACACGCAACGTCAAAAGGGCAGAACGCCGCGCCGCACGCGTCGAAAACTCTTTATAACTCATAGAGACATCCTGCTCAGCACCCGCACCGTCGGATATACAGCGTATAATAACAAAGGGGACGCCATTAACTGACGCTACATGCGCAAAGGCTGCCCCCTCCATTTCCACACCATGCGCACCAAATTCGCGTATAATGCGTGCACGTGTTTGCGCATCTGACACGAAAAGATCCCCTGAGGCGACGCGCCCTTCGACTAAACGAGAAACGCGAGAAGGCGGATCCCCCGAGCCAGAGAGCGCACAAGCACCCTCGGTCCACTCCGGATCCCGTGTGCAGAGATCAAAGGCTTCCCGCACCAAATACCGCAATGCCGTGTTCGCAGTCCACTCTACAGAATCCATGCGCGGAATACGCCCTTTCTGGTAACCAAAAGCGGTAACGTCTACATCATGCTGCACTGCATCGACAGAAACTAGCACATCAAAAACACACAAGCGCTCATCGAGAGCACCTGCAATTCCTGTATTGATAAGCACACGCGCACCAAACTCCGAAATGAGTAGTTGAGTGCAAAGCGCTGCATTCACTTTCCCAACACCGCCGCACACATACACCACCTGAAGCGCACCCACCGACACAACATAGAACGTGAGCCCTGCCCGCTCTGTACCTACTCCCCCGAGACACTCACGTACGCGCGCAACCTCCTCTCCCAGTGCAGCAAAAACGCCGACCGTCACGCACCCTCCCCGTGAAAAACACGAAAACGCGCACTCGCAACCCAGGCACGGAAAAAAGCTGTCCCTTGAAGGTCAGGAAAAAGCCCCGACCACAAGGCACACCGATAAATGAACGGAATATAGCAGGGAGAGGACTCGAACCTCCGGCCTCCGGGTTATGAGCCCGACGAGCTGCCAACTGCTCCACCCTGCGGTGACGCACAGAGCGTACCACGACTAGAGCCCGAAGTCAAGCCACAAAGCAGGACGCTCCGCCCCAGCTTGAAGCGGAGCCTTACAATCATACATACGACCAGAGGATACGACACGCAGGTTTAGTTAGTTACTCTTACCCTGATCAGCCACAGCCTGCGCCCTCGCTGCAACATCCGCCTCATTACCTAAAAAACGCTTCCCACACAGGGTAAAATCCGCCTCGAACTCATAGACAAGCGGTACACCGGTAGGCAAATTTACTTCCATTATCTGAGTCTCATCCAAAGACTCTATGTGCTTCATCAGTGCGCGCAACGAGTTACCATGCGCCACAATAAGCACACGCTGTCCGGAAATCATCTGCGGTTTGATTTCCTCTTCAAAATACGGCACCACACGCGCAACGGTATCTTTCAAACTTTCCGTAAACGGAAGTACTGGCGTCCGACCAGACGCGCATACCCCCCGGTAGGAGGCTTGAGTATGCGGACAACGTGCGTCCCCTACAGTAAGCGGAGGAGGAGCCACATCAAAGGAGCGACGCCACACCCTAACCTGCTGCTCACCATACTTCTGCGCCGTCTCTGTCTTATTTAAACCTTGTAGATCCCCATAATGCCGCTCGTTCAATTTCCAGCTTTTGTGAACCGGCAACCACTCACGGTCCAGTGCCTGGAGTACAAAATTGAGCGTACGAATGGCACGTTTCAAGAAAGAAGTGTAGCATAGGTCAAAATCAAACCCCGCTTCTTGCAGTACGCGGCCTCCTTCCTGGGCTTCCGACTCCCCACGTGGGGTAAGCGGAACATCTGTCCAACCAGTGAACAGGTTCAGCCTGTTCCATTCACTTTCTCCATGACGGATCAACACAAGCTTCATGGCCCTCTCCTCTCAACAATACGTTTTGCACATCCCCTTTTATCTGACAAAAGGCGCATCCTCACCCCATACAAAAAGATCATACACCTGGCACATCGTCCTCAACATACAAATCCAAAAGCGTATCCTTTCTTGGGATCGGCTGCCCGTGAGGATCCCGCGTAGGATACTGCAAATAGCGATCAATAACGTCGATGAGCTCGTCAGAACACGCATGCTCAAGCATTTCCGCTTCTTTGTGCACCACCCCTGCTTCTAAACACAATACCTGGGAAAGAAAACTCTCCAACAAGCGATGCTTCCTTAACACTGCAGATCCAAAAACTGCCCCCTTTCTGGTTAACGTACAGCCAAGACGATGCGTGCGTTGCACATAGCCACCCTTTTCCAAGCGCTTCACCATTGTGCTGATAGTCCCCGGCGTCACGTGTAAAAGGCGAGACAACTCCCCGGTACCCACGCGCTCCCGACGAGACCGCGCCAACGCCTTTACCACTGTCTTCAAATAATTCTCTGCTGCAATATCTGACACTAACGACATCGACTCAGCCTACACGGATACATCCAATCGCGCCTGCGCGAGCGACACACCCTGCGCAGTGAGTAGCAGCAAGGCACCGTGACGCTCTACCATCCCTCGCCTGAGCGCGGTACGCACCACGCGGGCCGCCCTGCGCGCAGACCAACTCACATGTTCTGTCAGGTGCACTTCAGCGCACTCCACGCTGCGCTCCACCGTGTAACGGTGTGTTGCAAGATGCACGGCAAGTGTCACCACATCTAGATCAAGTTTCAAAGCACGCATTACCAGACACCTGCGCACAACCCCGTGTTTTGGAGAGAAAAGGTACACCAACGCGAACAGAACGCCCGCCATGGTAGCCATTGCTCCTGCAATGCTGCCGTCTATCTTCACCGCAAGAAAAAGCCCACTAATGGACGCACAAGAGGCGAGCAATGAAGCAAGGACCAACATCAACAACAAGTTATCTGTCAACAAAAGCGCTGCTGCAGGCGGTGTAATCATCAATGCAATGACCAACACTGCACCCACCGAATCGAAGGCTCCCACACAGGTAATACTCACCGCGAGCATAAGCCCATAATTAATAAGCGTAGGAGAAAAACCCAAACTCGTGGCAAGCACCGGATCAAACGTAGAAATCTTGAGTTCCTTGAAAAAGAGCGCAAGCAACAGCAGTAATCCACACAAGACGGACCCCATCTGTACCAGACTCCTAGGCAAGGACCAAGCAAAAAACGAAACCCTATCCAAGGGCGCAAGTCCAATTTCCCCAAGCAGTACCGCATCTGTATCAAGATGTACATTCCCTGCATACAACGACACAAGGATCACCCCCAACCCAAACATTGCAGGGAACACAAGCCCGACTGCTGCATCGCTCTTTACCATCCCTGTCTTCTGCAAAAGTTCTGCACAGATTACCGAACATATCCCCGCAATCACTGCCCCCACAAAAGGCACGAAAGAAGAAAGCGTACGACTCAGAAAATAACCGAGTACTATCCCCAGGATAACCGAATGACTGATCGCGTCACTCATCAGCGATATTCTACGCAACACTAAGAAAACCCCACACAGCGCGCACGCAACCGACACGACCACTGCAATAAGCACAACCTCCATGGTCATATTCTACCCCTCCTCTTGAAGAAGCGAAACCCGTCTTCTCCGCCACAGTTGATACAAAACACCCCGCTGAGGACCAAGCATAATAGAGACAAGCGCAATACCCGTCAGCACCAACACTATCACGGGGCCAGTAGAAAGCCTGGGAACCTGGGCAGAGACAACCGAACCTGAAACACCTGAGACACCCCCAAATAAAGCAGCAAGCGCGCATAAAACCCTTAAACTGTTTGTCCACTGCCGCGCTGCCACTGCAGGCGCAGTCAGCAGTGCGCTCATCAAGATAACCCCCACTGCCTGAACCCCTACGACAACTGCAACTACGATGAGTGCCGTGAGCATGAACTCCATAAGCTGTGGAGAAAAACCTTGCACCGCAGAGAAGTCTCGATCGAAGGTAGAAAGCTTCAGTTCTTTCCAAAACAGCAGTACAAGCAAACCGATCACCACCTCCATCGCAATGATGAGCAGGACATCTCGCTGCAAAATCGTGGCCGCTTGCCCTAGAATGAATTTGTTCAGACCAGCCTTTGCCGCCTGGGGCGACTTCTGCACGTGGGTGAGTAATAGAAACCCAAACCCAAGAAAAACACCCAACACAATGCCCTGCGCACCATCGGTATCAATTTTTGTAGTACGCATCACCATTAGCATCACCACAGTTCCTACTAAACCACTGAGGGCAGCACCCAGCAAAAGTATCTCAGTAGACTTCGTGCCGGTTAAAAGAAACGCGATAACAATCCCCGGAAGGGTTGCATGAGAAACTGCGTCACCGAAAAGGCTTTGTCGACGCAGCACCGCAAAACTGCCGACCAGCCCAGAACCCAAACCCAAAAAAAGCGTGCCTAACACCACATTTTGCAGCGTATAGTCAGAGAACAGACGCATGAGCGCGTGCATCGTGCACATCCTCCTTATTTCCTCTCGGAAAAAGGGTGGAACTAATCCGTCCGCCATAGGCTCTTTGAACGTATTCTTCGGTGAAGGCAGACACGACGGCCCCTTCAGCGATGACGCGAACATTTAAAAGCAGCACGCGGTCAAAATACTCTGCCACCGTCTGCAAATCATGATGCACAACAAGCAACGTTTTCCCACGCCCTTTCAGCGTTTTTAAAAGAGTAACGATTGCTTGTTCAGTAGCTGCATCCACACCTTGAAATGGCTCATCCATGAAGTAAAGATCCGCGTCCTGCACCAAGGCCCGCGCGAGAAACACGCGCTGCTGCTGACCGCCTGAAAGCTCACTGATTTGTCGGTCTAAAAAGGCGCCCATTCCTACTTCCTCGATCGCTTCCCGGGCACGCGCCTTTTCTCTTTTTCCCGGACGAAGAATCCAACCGAGCGAACCGTACGAACCCATGAGCACCACATCAAAAACGGTAGTAGGGAAATCCCAATCCACTGCACTGCGCTGCGGGACATACGCAACACGTCGCCGCTCTTTTGAAAAAGGACGCCCAAAGACACGCACCTCTCCGGAAGCGAGAGGCAGAAGACCCATGATCGCCTTCAATAGGGTCGACTTGCCCGCCCCATTAGGACCGATAATGGCCTCGATAACCCCCTCTGGAATACGCACATCCACGTCCCAAAGCACCGGCTTCTGCCGATACGCAAGCGTCAGGTCGTCAACCTGGACAGCATAAGCTGTTGCTGATATCTCTGCCATATACTGCTCCCTTCTTTTCGCTCAATCGGGTAAGAGCCGTCAGCGGTGAGCGCGCCACCTCCTTCACTAATCACCACGTCGTGAACAGGCGCTGCCGTACAGCCGACCACCAACGGCTCTTCTACCCACTCAACTCTACATTCCACGCTAGCGAGCCAACGCAGCAACGATCGTATCGATATTGTGTGTTACCATCCCTACGTAGGTACCCTCGCTCGTACCCGCATCCCCCATCGCATCAGAAAACAACTCGCCTCCAATCTGCACTACGTGCCCTCTTGCCTGCACCGCATCCCTTAACGCTTCAACGTTTTTGTGCGGAATAGAACTCTCAATAAAGATAGCAGGGAGTTTACGCTGCGCAATAAACGCTGCCAGTTCCTGCATATCATGCGCACTGGCTTCCGAAGCGGTGCTCACCCCTTGCAACCCCTTCACCTCAAAACCATACGCACGGCTAAAATAGCCGAACGCATCATGAGCGGTCACCAACACACGCCTTTCAGCAGGCAGCGACTGCGCCTTGCGCCGAACGTACGCGTCAAGCTTATCCAACTGCTGCTGGTACGCCTGATAACGTTGAGTAAATTCGCGAGTTTTTCCCGGCAACAGCTTGCACAAGCTTTCGTACACTGCCTTCACCGAATAAGACCACAGCTTTACATCAAACCACACATGCGGATCGAACTCTGCTTCCTCAAGAGAAAGACGCTGAGACACCGGAATAGTCTCAGAAACTGCAACTACCAAGCGGCTCCCGCGCAGTTTGGAAAACACCTCGCCCATCTTGGTTTCCAGGTGCAACCCGTTGTACAGGATGAGATCCGCATTCCCGAGCCATTCCACATCCCCCGCAGTAGCCGTGTACAGGTGCGGGTCAACACCAGGACCCATCAACCCCTTTAGATGCACATCACCTTGAGCGATGTTTTTGACAGCATCCGCTATCATGCCAATGGTGGTGACAACCAGGGGTTTCCCGTCCGCTGCGGCATCCTTGCTACCGAATGCGTGCGTAAAACCGGTCAGCATGCCAAGCGCGAGCACGCAGGCACATATTCTTTCACGTATCAAGTGACACTCCTTGGGTGAATTTTGATGCATCAAAGTAGCGGATCACGCAGGAAACGTCAATTTTTCAGTACCCTTTCAGGAAAAGAAAACGGCACTCTGGCGCGGAGCCTCTCGAGCTACATGATAAAGAAGCATTTGATCTTCCTCGCATAAGCAGCTACAGTTGCGCCCTCTTATGGATCACACCGCGTCACTGAGTCCTGTGCGCCCTGAAGCACAACCTACAGACGATCGCGAGCGTGCGCTCAGACCGCGCCTCCTGAAAGACTTTCTAGGTCAGGAGAAAACAAAACGCAACTTACGTCTTTTCATTCAGGCAGCGCGCGATCGCAACGAAAGCTTAGATCACCTGTTCCTCATCGGCCCCCCGGGGCTCGGCAAAACGACGCTCGCGCATATCACTGCATGCGAGCTGGGCGTTGAGTGCAAGGTTACAGGCGCACCGGCGCTTGATAAACCAAAAGATTTAGCGGGTATCCTCACTGCGCTGAGTGAGCGAAGCGTCTTCTTCGTGGATGAAATCCACCGCCTCAAACCAGCCATAGAAGAGATGCTGTACATTGCCATGGAGGACTACGAACTGGATTGGGTTATCGGTCAGGGACCGTCCGCGCGCACGGTGCGCATCCCACTCCCCCCGTTTACCCTCATTGGTGCAACCACTCGCGCGGGTATGGTTTCAAGCCCGCTGATTAGCCGCTTTGGAATCGTAGAGCGCTTCGAGTTCTATACCCCTGAGGAGCTTGCTGCCATTGTGCAACGCTCAGCGCGGCTTCTAGATATCACGCTCGACGCACGCGCAGCGTTAGCCCTTGCGCGGTGTTCGCGAGGAACACCCCGGGTGGCCAACCGGCTTTTGCGCCGTATACGCGATTTTGCCCAAGTTGCGGGGTCTGCACACATCAGCGAGACGATAGTACGCGCAGGGCTTGCCCACCTAAAGATCGACGAATTAGGGCTAGAACTGCACGACATACAGCTGCTGCGCGTCATGATTGAGCACTTCGGCGGAGGGCCAGTGGGCGCAGAAACGCTGGCGATCTCCCTCGGGGAATCACCGGAAACACTTGAGGATTACTACGAGCCCTACCTTATCCAAATTGGGCTCATGCAGCGCACCCCCCGCGGGCGCATGGCCACCGCGCGTGCCTATGCGCACCTAGGTCTCCCTGTCCCCGAGGCACGCACGCTCACCCCGCACTCCCCAGAACAAGGAACGCTTCTTTAGCAAAGATGCGGACACCTTGTCAGAGCTGTCGGCAGCTCCGCTCAGACCGGGTAAGACACAAGAGTCTGAAAAAGGCATATACTACGCGCGGGAGGGGTGCGTTTCGTGAAGATGTCTGCGTTTTTTGCACCAACCCTGCGGTCTGCACCTGCTGATGCAACCATCGCAAGCCACCAGCTGCTCATGCGCGCAGGGTACGTCAGAAAAATCGCCAACGGCCTGTTTGCGTACCTTCCCCTGGGCCTGCGCGTTCGACACAAAATTGAAGCGATTATTCGGGAAGAACTCGAGGCTATCGGGTGTTTGGAGTGCACCGCGCCTGTCGTGACTCCTGCAGAGTTGTGGAAGGAATCTGGCCGCTGGTACCGCATGGGCGCAGAGCTTTTGCGCGCCAAAAATCGGCTCGATCACGAGCTCCTTTTCAGTCCGACTGCAGAAGAATCCTTCACCGCTTTGGTGCGCGGCGACTGTACTTCCTACAAACATTTTCCCCTCAGTCTCTACCAAATCAACGCAAAATATCGCGATGAAATCCGTCCGCGTTACGGACTGATGCGCGCGCGCGAGTTCACCATGGCCGACGCCTATTCTTTCCACACAGACTGCGCATGCCTTGCGCGCACGTACGAAAAGTTTGCGCACGCGTATCGCGCCATTTTCCGTCGCATCGGCCTATCAGTCATTGCAGTACATGCACACCTCGGTGCGATGGGGGGGCAGGAATCCGAGGAATTCATGGTAGAGTCCGCGGTGGGCGACAACACGCTCCTGTTGTGTCCCCACTGCACCTACGCTGCAAATTGCGAAAAGGCCGTCGGACAGCGCCCCCTCCCAGACACGCATGACACTCATCTAAAAGACGAACACGAAGGGTCAGATCTCAAGACGCCTGCAGCAATGCGCGAGGTGCACACCCCGCACGTGAAAACTATTGAGGAACTTGAACACTTCTTGCACGTACCTGCACATCGCTGCATCAAGACGCTTATTTACCGCATTGACACGGTGCCCCAGGCGGCTGGGCATTTTGTGGCAGTGTGCATCCGCGGCGACCTAGAACTCAACGAGTCAAAGCTCGAAGCGCTCCTGCGCGTGCCATCTGTAGTACTGGCAACTGAACAAGAGGTGTATGCACTCAGCGGCACCCCCGTAGGATTCATTGGTCCGGTAGGACTTGCACAGCGTGCTGCAGCTGCGTATGCCGCTCGCACCCCTGCGTTCTTCCCCTCCGCTGCTGAGCCTGCATCCGTCACTTCTGACATTCCATTTTTTTCCCTCGTTGCAGATCAGTCCGTGATGGCTATGCACAACGCTATCACCGGTGCGTTGAAAGTTGACACGCATCTTGTGCAGGTAGAACCGGGTCGAGACTTTGTTCCTGACGCAGTTGCAGATCTCATGCTCGTGCGCGCCGGCGACCGGTGCATACACTGTGGAGCGCCCCTATACGAAAAAAAGGGTAACGAACTAGGTCACCTCTTTAAATTAGGGGACAAATACACGCGCAGCATGCACCTTACCTTTACTGATGAGCAGGGTGTACGACAGTTCCCCCTGATGGGCTGCTATGGCATTGGCCTTGATCGCACGCTTGCCTCTGTGGTGGAAAACCACCATGACACGCGGGGTATCAGCTGGCCGCTTGCGATCAGCCCCTATGCAGTTGTGCTCATACCCATCCCTCACACGCAGGCCCCCTATGCAGCAGCAGAGGCACTGTACGTGCAGCTGCGGACACGGGGAGTTGAGGTACTGTTTGATGATCGTGCAGAGCGACCCGGAGTAAAGTTCGCAGACGCTGATTTAATCGGTATTCCCCTTCGTGTGGTACTGAGTGCGAAAACGCTACCGCGCGTTGAATGCACAACACGGTGTGGTGCGCACACGTATTTTTTTACGCAAGAAGAGGCGTCCGAGCACATTGCACGCCTGCTCGAACAACTCGCTTCCCCGGAAAGTTCGTAAGAACGGGAATGCCGGAGCGGGATCCAGCGCATGCAGTGCTGAGACCTGCGCATAATAGCACAGTGTACGGCACCCGTGGTTTAGAAAAAAATGACGAAGGAGAAAAGGAAAAACGGTGTACATAAAGGTAGCGCTCGTGTGTCTTTTCAGCATGGGAGCGCGGTGTCTTTTGGCCACAGAACCGGCGCCAGTCTCTGGAGATTACGTATTGTATCGCGACTATTCGTGGAAATCGCCCACATGGGTTGGCTTTTTGTGCTACGACGCACACACGTACGGTGCGCTGCTGTGTACTCCGGCAGAAAGCCGCAGGATCACAATTCTCTTCACGGGTACTGAAAAGCACGGCCGCTTTGAGCTGACCGGACAACGCATCACCTCACCGGTGCGCACAGAGGATCTGACTGGCATAAATTATCTCATGGATCTTTTTCCTCAACTACAGCGCTGGAAGCATTTTCCCCGGGATACACACACCCTTGTTGCGCGGCATACCGATCGGAGTAAAAAGAGCACACAATTCTCAGGGGCAGTCGAACTGCAGTTCGCTTCTTTTGTCCCCCTCTTCCACCTAGAAATACTCCGTGATAAGCAGCAGCGCGTCATGCTCCAGCTAAGCGAGATAGGGAAGATCGACCACACCAGTGACGCAGCCTTCTTTCAATTCACCCCCATGCCCCCGTCCACGCCCACTGATGCACCGCCAGCAACGCTTAATCAGACCCTGACACGCACGGAGTATGTCATCGATGACGTGTGCATTGCACTTGATCCGCAGTGGAAAAGAATTGCAGAAAATTCCTTTCTTTCAGACTTTGCCTTTCTCACCGTACACCAGGTGCCTGCACCGCGCGCGCACGACTATTCTGCGCTCCGTGCATTGCTGCAACTCTTTCTGTATTCAGGCCCTCAGGGAAAAAACATTCTTGAACAACTCCATATCAATGACACTCACGCGCGTCTTACGCTTTCCTATGCAGTGTTTGACCTTCCGTCAAAAACAGTTAAAAAGACATGGAAGATATTCATCCGCCACTCTGATACGCACTACTCTATACTTAGTCTCACGGCGGACCAGCGCACAGCGCAGCGTTACGCGCGCTACTTTGACACGCTCATTGAAACTATCCGTACAAAAAACTAAAAAATGCTGAATTGGAGCATACCCGTGATTAGACACATATTATTTGACATAGACAACACGCTGTACTCCTGTACAAATCCCATTGAAATGGCTATCACGCAGCGCATACACACATTTGTTGCACATTTTCTCCACGTATCTTGTGAGGAGGCGCGCGCGTTACGCCAGCGCACAAAGCACCTCTATGCTACCACCTTTGAGTGGTTAAAGGCAGAGCACAATCTCATTCACGATGAACACTACTTTCGTGCCGTATATCCTCCCACCGAAATACAGGAGTTGCAGTACGATCCGATGCTCCGCCCTTTTTTACAGTCACTGCACATGCCACTGACGGCATTAACTAACGCACCGCGCGTGCACGCACAACGCGTATTGGATTTTTTTCATCTGTCAGACCTTTTTTTAGATGTCTTTGACATCACGTATCATGCAGGCAAGGGAAAACCACACCACAGCTGCTTTGTACGTACGCTTGAAGCGGTACACAAAACTGTGCAGGAAACGCTTTTTGTCGATGACTGTCTCATGCACGTGCGTGCCTTTATTGCGCTTGGCGGACATGCCGTGCTGGTTGACGAACGTGACTGTCATGCAGAACTGCCTCCTTCTGCACGCATGACACGCGTAAAAACAATTTATGAATTGCCCGCACACCTTGCACGCCTCGCCCAAGGAGACAATCAGTGAGTATACATTCGTTGCAGCAGACTTTTAGCGACATCGTCCCGCTCCTGGAGCAGTATACGCGCGCAGACCGCTTCATGCGGGAGGATAATTTGTTACACGAGAGAAACGAACCTATCCGGCGTATCGTTGAGTCCCTCGTCGCCCGCATATTACTCCCCGGCTCCACAATGCGCGGAAATGAGCAAATCGCATCCTTTTTACATAAAACCAATGAAGGGAAACGGGGACTCATTCTTGCGGAACACTACAGCAATTTTGACTTACCCTGTCTGCTCTACCTTATGGAACAAGGAAGTAGTGCCGGGCGCATGCTTTCAGAAAAAATCGTATCTATTGCCGGTATTAAACTTCGTGAAGAAAATCGCATCCTGGCAATGCTCACCGAAGGATATGATCACCTGGTGATATATCCCAGTAGGAGTTTGGCCACCATCACTGATGCGCACTGTCTTGCAAGAGAGACAAAGCGCAGCCGAGCACTGAATCGTGCAGCTATGAAGTATTTAGAGGAACTGCGCAACGCGGGAAAGGTGATTCTCGTGTTTCCTGCAGGGACACGCTACCGACCCGGGAGACCGGAAACAAAGCGAGGGGTGCGCGAAGTATACTCCTACATAAAACACGCCGAGGTACTGCTCCTTATTTCAATCAATGGGAATTGTTTGCGCGTTGCAGAACGTTCAACTGATATGACGGAAGACGCGGTGCATCCGGATGTCGTGCTTCTTGAAGCGCGCACTGTAGACGACTGCGCCCTTTTTCGAGAAAAAGCGCTGGACTGGCACCGCACACACAACGTGGCGGCACCGTCAGAGGATAAAAAACAAATCGTAGTCGACTATGTCATGCACCTTTTGGAAGAAATGCACGAGCACAATGAACGAGAAAGGCTATCGTGAATTTTTCGCTGGAATTCCCCGTAAGATCCTATGAGCTAGACGGATACGGACACGTGAACAATGCGGTATATCTCCAATATTTTGAATATGCGCGCGCCGCTTTTTTGCTCCACATAGGGTTCGACCTCAAACAGTTGCACGAAGCAGGTTACGCTTTCTACGTAACCCAGGCGCACATTCACTACCGCACTGCAGTGCATCTATTCGATACGTTGCGCGCCCGGGTAAAACCATTAAAGCTCGGAAAAGCTTCCGGCGTCTTTTCACAGACGCTGGAGAACCAGCATCACGTGCTATGCGCGGATGCGGAAATTACCTGGGTGTGCGTTTCGCGCACAAGCGGCAAACCAACTAAGATTCCCCCCGAGTATCTGGTACCTGCGCTGTATCCGAACTACTAGTCCTCCCTTCTTTCCCCTTTACTCTCCCAAGGACATCACACTACGGAAGGGTACGCATACGCAGTAGGGAGGTAGGGTTTATCGCGGAGCCATTCTTATAGATTGTAAAATGCAGGTGTGGTCCCGTGCTGCGTCCTGTTTTTCCCAATAATCCGATTTTTGTCGCGCTGGTGACGCGCGTACCTGCTGAAACCAACACCGTCTGCAGATGCCCATACAGGGTCTGATACCCCGCGTGGTGCCCCACAATCAGGTAATTACCATACACTGCACTGTATCCAACCGTGCGTACAATCCCTCCGAGCGCCGAATATACTGGGGTACCCCGCCGACTCACCATATCCAAACCATTGTGAAAACTTCTGGCACCGGTAAACGGATCACTACGCCATCCATACCGCGAAGAAACATAGTACCGACTGCGAAGAGGAGCACGAAACAAGTCACCATTAATTTCCTGCAACGCGCGTGCGCTTAAATGTGCACCGGGCAAAAACAGTACGCGTGCAGGCTGCAATGGCTGCACTGCGTCAAACGACGTATTTTCCCTCCACTGTTTCGCAGAAGAAAACGGAAAAGGCACGCAGGACTCCCGTGCAGCTGAATTATAGAACGGAGAAACCAGCGTACGCACTGAAGGAGGTGACTCCTTTGAAGAAGACGGCGTGTTAAGCAGCACCAATCGTTCTAAGGAGATCTGATGCGCCGCCGCTATAGACGAAAACGTATCGCCGTTTTTTACGGTATATAAAATGCCGTCCACTGAGGGGATTTTTAGTAGCTGTCCAACTTGGAGCGCCCGTGTGCTGCGCAATTTATTCAAACTAATGATTGCATCCTGACTGATGTCATAGCGCTGCGCAATCCTTCCTACCACATCACCTTCACGCACTTCGTACACTGTGTAGTACAGTGCAGGCTCCGCATCTTCCTGCACGATACGTGCACGGAGCAAGGAAGACACGTACCCCGACGCCTGACGTGGTTCCTGCTCAGTGAGCGTGAGGGCAGGTGTCAATGGTTCCACCTGAGCACCAAAGTACGCAAGGGCAAGAGCAAGGAGCAACAGTGTTACGAACAGTAACAGTGCCCCTACGGGGACAGGTCTACACGGTTCTCGCACAGTCTGTTTGGAACTTCGACAGTACACGCTCACACCGGCTATCCTTCAGGTGTACACACTGCCGTATCCTGCGGGCAGGTTGCGTCTGTACCTAACGCACCGTCTAGAGCGTCCACGCACGCACGCGCGCGCGCGAGGGAGTCCGGCGGAAAAGAAGTTAACACCCGCATGAATGCAGGGCTCGGTGTTGTCCACACCTGTGCAGGCAGCGCCTGAAGACGCGATGAAGGAAAACGCACACACCAAGCAAGCAAAAAAAAGCGCGTGTAACGCGCATTCCCGTGCTGACTCGCGCCACCGTACGTGCGATCTCCTACCAGGGGGAATCCCTGTGCAGCGCAATAACGGCGAATCTGATGCTTTTTCCCCGTAACCGGCACAATCACGCGGAGCACCAGCGCGCTATCACAGCTATGTAACACTGTTTGCACATGCGTTACCTCTCCTGGACGCACCAGCGTGCGCGCCGCAGCAGCGGTGCGCGCAGGGGCGGCGGTGATCGCAAGATAAAACTTGCGCAATGTATGCTGCTGCAACGCGGCAGAAAACCACTGGGCACCGCGTAACGAGCGCGAAAAAGCAATCAGTCCCTCTGTCCCTCGGTCCAAGCGGTGCAACGGTCCAGGGCGGAATGACAAAGCAGGGGGAACGTGCGCACGCCCTTGTCCCCTCACCCAGGCATCCAGGCTGCGCGGACCGTGCACACACAACCCTGCGGGTTTATGAAAAAAAAGCAAATCTTGTGTTTTAAATACCACCGAAGGCAACACGCGCAGCTTCGGTGTTCCAGGCATCTTCGAAAGACGACTGGATGCTGCACGCGCCCTACACAGGGATTCAGGTAAAGAAAGCACATCCCCCACCTGCACCCGCTTTGCAGGCTGCACCGGACGACCATTGAGCCGGATAGCGGTGCGGCGCAGCGCGGCATACACCCCAACACGCGGACAGGCAGGCAACAATATTCGCAAAACACGATCTACTCGTCTACCTGCATCGTTTTTGGTGCAGCGAAAACACTCAACAGCCGCTCCACCATGGGGTCTCACGGTGGAAACAGGAGGGACGACATCCATATGCACAGTGTGGGGAACGTTAGACGAGACCCACCTTTTCACGCGACGAACACCTACTTTCATACACGGTGCGTCCCCGTGCCGGATACCAGTTGCTCCTCCCAAACGTCCTCCCCGTCTTTCCCAGTACGACACCACAGCCCATGGCGGGTACAGCCGCCCCAGTATAGCGCACACAACGCTCCCTTGACAAAGGTTTAGAGAGTATAGGAGACTGCCCCGCGATGGACGGTGGCTATTTTCTTGGCCAGCTGCATGCGGTGTTCAGTGGTGAAGTCTTCCTCTCTGCCACCTGTAGTTGGCTTGCAAGTCAGGTGATTAAAGTGGCTATCGCATGCCGAAGGTCGGCTATACGGTCGGTGCACGGCTTTTTTGATTTTGCTGTTTGGCGCACCGGCGGCATGCCTTCGAGTCACTCTGCTCTTGTGTCGGCGCTCACGCTCTCTTTTGCGCTCAAGTGCGGGTTGCATTCGGATCTGTTCATCTTTTCCTTTTTCTCTGCCATCATTGTCGTGCGCGACGCGCTCGGTGTGCGCCGTTCAAGCGGCCTGCAGGCCGAGGCGCTCAATAGCCTCGGTGCGCGTGTTTCGGAGAAACTTGATTTTTCTTTCAGACCAGTGCGAGAGATTCATGGACATAAACCGCTGGAAGTTGTCGTTGGCGTGGCAGTGGGCATCGTCACGAGCGCTTTGTTCTACAGCTCCATGAGCCCTTGAGTCTCCGGTGGACGTGCATGCAATGCGGCGGACCCCTCCACACAGAGGAAGAGGCGGTGCTGTGCGCGTTCTCTCGTGTGTCCCTGCCGCGTCGGGAGGCGCAGACCTTTTCTGTACCGTACAGAGGGCACACCAATGATAGAGCGCCTACGGAGCAGTCGCGGGAAACTCACCCTCACCCACCAGATTTTCCCCCTCAGCTTTGGGGGGAATGCTTTTTTGCCTGCGCGCGCGCTCGTTCCGTTCTCCGTTGATGCTGGAGAGCCAGCCGCCGTCGCTGTGGTAAAGGTTGGGGATACGGTCCGAGAAGGTCAGCTGATCGCACGCGCCGCGCACGCCGGTGCTGCTCACGCACATGCCTCCGTCCCCGGTGTCGTCACCCGCTTGGTAAGTGCTAATTTTCTCGCCGGTAGTGCCCTGCGCGCTGTCGAGATTCGTACACGCGGTTCCTTCGAACATCTTGGCAAGGTCCAACCAAATCGCCCGTGGCAGCACAGCACCGCTTCAGAATTGCTGCGCCTAGTTACAGATGCAGGAGTAGTGGCCACACGCCTACATCCGCACGCCCAGATCACGAGCACCGCAACGGGCACGCACGCGGGTGCACAGCACACGTACGCGAAAGACTACGGACAGAAGAGAAGGGCTGAAGCGCACACGCTGCGTCTCATGCGCGCGGCGTGGGAAAGCGGCAATGCGCTCGCCACGCACCTCCACCTGCACGTGCGTAAGGGTGTACGGAAACTTACGCTCTACCTTTGTGACGACGACGCTACCTGCCCTTTGAGTTCGTTCCTTGCGCAGGAGTTTCCAGAACCTGTTGCTACCGGTACCGCCATTATTGCACGGATACTGGACGCTACGTATACCGCGTGTCTCCACACGCTGCCAAAACGCTCCCCCGGTCTTGCAAGGATGCGCGCTGT
This sequence comes from Treponema pallidum subsp. pallidum str. Nichols, assembly GCF_000410535.2. Taxonomy (NCBI): domain Bacteria; kingdom Pseudomonadati; phylum Spirochaetota; class Spirochaetia; order Treponematales; family Treponemataceae; genus Treponema; species Treponema pallidum. The sequence continues at coordinate 175,594 of NC_021490.2, read as the reverse complement.
CTTTCCATTCAACGAGATGCACGACGCGTATAGACGACATTATCCTTTTAGCAATCTATGTGCCCCACGCTATCGTGCAGGTTGCACAATCGATGCACTCACTGCAGTGCACGTGTATGAGGCAGTGGTACTCAGTCAGCCGCAAATCAGTTCCTACATTGCTCTGACAGGCGCTGGATTAAAATCACCGCAGGTACTCCGCGCGCGTATCGGCACCCCCCTTGGCGCGCTCATCGAGGAGTGTGGAGGGTTTCGCACACGCCCCGGGCATCTCATCATCAATGGACTGCTCAAGGGTAGTGTTTTAGAGTCGTTGGACCTGCCTTTCTCAAAGGGGATCAAATCGCTCCACGTCACCGGTAAAGCGCTTTCAAGCTCTGCGTCCTGTACCTCCTGTCAAAACTGTGGTGATTGCGCGCGCATTTGCCCAGTATATCTTGACCCAATAAAAATTGCGCGTGCCGCACACCGTAATCAGTTTACTGAAGAAGTGCTCCAATCCCTGCGGATTTGCCACCAATGCGGTCTGTGTTCTGCCGCCTGTACTGCGCGTATTCCTCTTGCAAAACTTTTGCACGATGCACAAGAACGCGCACTGCATCTTTCCCGTGCTCCAGTCACCAAAATAGAACCCCACTCCACACAAAGCGTCGGGAAAACTATCCGCGAGGCACCTGCCAATGCGCACCGCTGAGTACAAACACGCACCCTTCCTTTACACCGGCTTAAGTGCTGGACAGAACAACAGTGTACTGTTGGCGCTGCTTGTTGCGCACGTGTTCGTCGTTGCAGCCATGCGCGACACGGTCGCGCTTTTTTCCATCGTCAGTACCGAACTCGGCGCACTGAGCGCCGCGCTCGTTCAAACACTACGCACACCACATGTGCCCCTGAGCGACTCTCTCGTACTGGGCCTGCTCATCGGTGCAGTACTCCCCGCACACAACTCTTTTTTGAACACATTTTGTGTCGCGTTCTGTGCCGTATTTTTTACGCGCGTTTTGTTCGGTGGCAAAATCGGGAATTGGCTCAACCCCATAGCGCTTGCCCCTGTCCTCCTCCGTCTGTGCACGGAGGGAACTTCCCTCCCAACGTCTGGGCGTGTCTCTGTTGTACAGGGAGCGATGTCTTATCCTCTTTTCTATTCTGCGCTTGTCGAGTGGGACGCCGCCGTGCGTACGTGGTGCAATACGCAGGTGTTCCAACCACTTGGTCTTACCCTCCCTGAGGGAGCGTTGAGCGCCTGTGTGTTCACTCAGGCTGCAGCGCCTGGGTTTCGCTATCCAGTACTTACCCTTCTTGCTGCACTGTGTGTATACGCAGTGCGGGCGCGACGCTACATCTGTTCGTGCGCGTTCCTTGTGGTGTACAGCACACTGTTTTTTTTACCCGCACACGCACACCCTGCAACCCTTGTTTCCCTCATAAAAAGCGGCGCGCTGTTTACTGCATTCTTTGTACTCCCTGAGCCAGATACGTCAATGCGCACAAATGGCGGGGCTTGGATCTCAGGGGGACTCTGTGCTATGTGCGCGTTTTTTCTTGCAAAAAAGAATAGTTCTGCCCCAGATATGTGGGGTGCACACGACATGCACTTGTGGAGTGCGATACTACTCACCAACATCGTACAGCCACTCATTCTACGCGCAGAATCCTGGTACTACTATGTGCGGAGGCGTCGCTATGACGTACAACACTAACACGAGTCTTTCATCCTACGCAGGATTGAGCGCATTTGCGTTGTCAGTCTTTTGCATTCTATGGGGCACCGCGCGCACTGGTTCTTTTTTAAAAGAAAAGGCGCTCATCACCTGCGCCGCAGATATCCTTGCAAGGCAAGCCCCAGAACTTGGGGTCACGTCACGCACCCTGCGCATGGTACCGAGCTCCCCCATACCGCAGGCTGAGGTGCTTCGGGGAAAAAAGAATACGGGAGAGGAAATATTCCTATACTTTTTCCCACTCAGGGGAATGTACGGTTCGTTTCCTACCCTTTTTTTGTACGATAAAAAAGATGGTGCACGCTTTTGCCATCTCATAGGTAATCACCCTACACCGCGTGATGCACGCTTTTATGGCATATCGAGTGCGCGCATCGCGCTTCAGTGTAGAAAAATAGAACACCTCCATCAAACAGTCGCATATGAGTAAGTACACGGTTAAGCGCGCGAGTGTATTGTGCATTTTTGGCATAGGACTATTTGTTCCTGCAACCGGAACCTTTGCCTGCGGTCTACTACTCGTACTTGGCTTTTGGGTTCTATTTTTTTCCTCGCTGCTGGCGAGATTTCTCTCACAGTTTTTTATGCGCACGCGCAGCGCTCCTTTGTTCGAGGTCTGTCTTACCCTCTCAGCCACCATTATGTATGACAACTTGATCCAAGGCTTTTTCCCGCTTGTGCGTATGATGCTGTGTCCTTACCTTTTCATTACCGCGCTTTCGCGCACACTCGATCTCTGTCTTACCGCATACGATGCAGATGCCGAATCGCTCGAATGCGTAGGTGTCTTCGGCATCATGATTGCGGGAATTTCTCTTGTACGTGAATTAGTTGCCTTCGGGTGCGTTTCGCTACCGGCCCCGTCGGGGTTCTTGCGCATCATCTCTTTTCCACCCAGCAATGTAATACGCTTTGCAGCCACCGGCGCAGGGACCCTCATAAGCTGTGGTATTGTTCTTTGGATATTCCGCAGTGCAGGTAACGACCACACGCCCTCTTTAAGGAGTGAATGGTGACAATGGTGCCACCCCTGTTTTTCGTATGCGCCCTTTTCTTTGCCGAGGGCATCGGATTAGATCGCCTGTGCATCGCTGCGCTCTCTCCACGTTGCACGCTCTTCCATACATGTCGCTTCCTTTTCCTAGGCGGAATATTGATAACCGGTAACTGGGTCTGTATACATTACGTATATGACCCGCTTGCGTTGCGTTTTCTTACACCGTTGGGCGTGGGCGCAAGTGCCTTTTGTCTGAGTACATGCAGCGGAAAACTGTCGCGCACGTGTACATCACACCGTGCTCAGAGCGAGTGGGGTCTTTTATACGCACTCGTATTTTACATTACGTACACTGCCCTTAACCTTTTTGAGGCGCTCGTTATGTGGGGAGTGAGCTGTGTCGGCTTTTTATGTTTCTCCACCATCTTACGCGCGATACATCAGCGCATCACGCAGGGAAACGGCACTGCAGTGGAGAAAACAGCTGCACTTCTCTTAGCAAGTATGGGTTTTATTGCACTGAGCCTGTACGGTACTGACGAGCTGTGGCTTTTTCCGATACCCGCGGCGGGGATGAGAACCCGATTATGAAAAAAGGAGACAATACCAAAATACGTATCGCATTTGCTGCGAAGTTAACGGAAGCATGTGTTCAGTCCCTGCACGCAGAGCACGATCCTTCTCAGTACCAGGCATTTTTTTCAGGTCTGTGCAGGCACGAACAACTCCCACTGACGGTGCACATGACCGGTTCTTTTTTTCAATTTATACAAAAAAAGAATTCTCCCTATCCTTATCTTATCAACAATCTGCTTGGTTCCAAACGGCTTGAATTACTCAGCGGCGGTTTTTACCAGCCGTATCTTCCCCTCCTCCCTCAGGCGGATGTAATTAGTCAAATTGAGCTACTCACTTCTACCTTGCGAGAACACGTTATAAAACGCCCACGGGGCTGCTTTCTGGAAGCATCTGCATGGAGCGCCGCGCTCATTCCCTCACTCGTAAAGGCCGGAATGGAATACTGTCTCCTAGATTACCGTCTCTTCGAAGCCTCTGATATGCCCGCTACTAAACCTGCAGTACTTGAGGACAGCAGCAAATGCCTTGTTGCATTACCGTACCGCGAACTGACGATTGACACCCCCGCTGAAACATTCTATGCGCAACTTGTCGCACGGTACGGCGACACCCCCGGTACTGTGCTCATTTTCATGCTTCCGCTCGACTGCTACCAAAAATTATTTTTTACACACGACAATGCATCCACTTGGTTTAAAACATTTATTCAATACGTGCAAAAACCGAACTCTCCCTTTCGTTTAACGCATACTGGAGAAATATACAAAGAGCCTCCTGTTTGTTTCGGATACATCGCTTCGAATATGGTGCGAAACGATGTCCTTTTGCACAAAACGGCCAAGCAATTAATAATATGCAGCACACACGCGCGGTTGTTGTACGCAAAGATGATGTACGTACACAATATTGCTATGCAAATTAAAGGAGATAAACAACGCAAGCATCATGCACTGTCCGAATTATGGAAAGCAGAACAGGGAGTTTTTTTTATTTCTTCTGATCGGGGGTACGCATCCGCAGGAAGCGCGCAACGTACTGCATATAAATACCTCCTGACTGCAGAAAAAGTGGCACGCACTCCTGGTGTGTTTAATAATTCTCTCATTACGTTCGACTTTAACTTCGATGGTGTACGGGAGTTTCTCTCTCAAAGGGAGCTGATGAATATGTACGTCCAATTACCAGGTGGACTGATTTTTGAATTTGACATTTTTTCATCGTATAAAAACTATGCAGCAGTCCCTCGACAACCGGGAGGCATTTTTATTGACTATGTGCTCTCTGAGCAAGATGTTGTGCACCTGCGAGAAAACCCCGGCCATGCCGTGCCCACGGTGTTCTCGCATACCCCTTATCAGGAAATAGGATTCGATCCTATAAAGCACGAGCTTACACTTAGGGCGGAAGGTATCTTTGAAGAATTCAATCAGCCTGTTTCATTAAAAAAACAGTACTTTTTTAAGTCTGAAGGCGTACAAGTTCAGTACATCTTAAAAAACGAAAGTCCCCTCAATCTTTCCGCATTTTTTGCAGTGGAAATGAATCTTGCCGTACACGGTACTGATGACGCTGCACCCGAGCTTGTGGTTTTTTCGGAAAATGAAAAGTACACTGCAGCAATTACCCGTGATCATTTTCCCTGCATTTCATGGATGCGTCTTACCGATCCTGAGGGGAAGACTGTCTTTACGATCGAAGGAAACGAGAACCCTGACGTGGCTATCACGCCTCTGTGCGAAAGTACATCGAACCAGTATGCAAACACCGAAGGCATCAAGTGTCTTTTCTACTGGAAAGTCGACTTGAACGCTGGATACGAAACAGAAAAGATGCTCTTTCTCAAAGCCTTTTCTACAAAGAAAAGGTAACGTACTGATTCAATTACCAAAGCATAACGCACCCAGCGCGCCCAGGAATATCAAGAAAACTGGGTGTATCCTTTTGAAGAAAAAGCTCAGTGCGCATAACACCAAAAACAGCGTGAGTGTATGCACATCGAGCGATGGTGGTGTATTTCTTTTTCCAATTACAAACTGAAAAAACTGTGCATAGGGAAATACTGCTATAGAAAACACAGTTCCCACAGCGCCTGCGATCATACCCAAGGCACCGGCACGCAGACCATACAGCATGCGCGTAAGTATCACGCTGTGTTGAAAGGCGCGCAAAACACGCTCCATAAAAAAAATAATGATAAACGAAGGAAACACCAATGCGCTCGTGCACACAAGCGCACCTGCTATACCTGCATACTCGTAGCCCACGTAGGTTGCCAAGTTAATTCCAATTGGTCCAGGTGTAGACTCTGAAATAGCAACCATTGAATAAAAATGCTCGGCACTCACCATACCCCGGATTAAAAGCTCACGCTGCATGACGCTGAGGGATACCAAGCCACCTCCAATAGAACAGAGACCGACATACATGAATAAAAAGCACAAAGACCACAAGTTCATACGCGTGACGCACACCACATACGTACGGTTTTTATTGCCAATCCTGCAAGCGCTGCACTTAACATGGCAAGGAGGGAGGGAAAATGAAATACATGCATCATCCCATACGTACCCATGGCAGTAACCCAGGCACCTGCATCGGGTAACGATTTTTTCCTAAGCGCGAAAAGCGTCCGCATCAGTAGCACTGATACCGCGACGTTCATGCCTTTGAGCACACGCGTGGTCCATGCATAGGTGTGGAGACTACGAATCCCAACTGCAAGGAAAACGATGATAAGAAATGAGGGTGTCACTACCCCCAGCGTGGTGCAAAGCGCGCCCCAAAAGCGTGCACGCTTTGCACCGCAAAAGGTAGCGACGTTTACCGCAATAATGCCAGGTGTACACTGACCGATGGCAAAACAATTCACCAACTCTTCCTCATCCACCCACTTTTTGTGTTCGCAGAGCAAACGCTTCAAAAGCGGAAGCATCGCAACTCCACCACCAAAAGTACTCAAACCTATCTTGAAAAAGACCCAGAACAACTGAGCAAGCTCGCTACACGAAGGTCGGCGTGAACTCAGAGCATGCCTCCTTTTTGAAAGGAAAAACGAGAGAATACACAAAAAGCCATTGATCTCCTGAAGCCAAATATGACAGGCTTGCGCCCGCTGTGCGGCGGTGGTGGAAGTGGTATACACGCTAGCTCGAGGTGCTAGTGCCGTAAGGCTTGCTGGTTCAAGTCCAGTCCGCCGCAAAGGCCCCGCGGGCCAGGGTTTGCGGAGCAGAGGAGCGGCGTACACGCCCGTTCCCCTGCCACCAGGGACCCTGCTAGGAAAAGAGCTGCGCGATCTCCTTTGCGTACAGGTCGGCGACCCGGTGGCGCATTACCTCCTGCTTTGCGGAAAGCTCCACTCCCACTTCAAAGACCTTCGGCAGAAGCACAAAACGGTTAATCCGCTCGAATATCTTAAACCCGTTCTCGAGTGATATCCGCTTTGCTATTTCCTGCTCGAAAAACTTCACCACTGCAGGATTTACTAGCAATTCTTCCATGCACTCTGTGCGGAGTTCCTGCGCCTCTGCCCACAGCCGCAGCTCTGCCTCGTCCGGAACTATCAACGCCGCCAAATACCGCTCATCTTGCCCGACTACCACTGCACGCGCAATAAAACGGGACTCCTGCATACTCATTTCGAGGGGAACTGGCTCCACGTTCTCTCCACCACGCAGCACAACCGTATCCTTCTTACGTCCCCGTAACACAATCTGTCCACCCACGCAGCGGTAGCCAATATCCCCCGTATTAAACCAACCGTCTGCATCTAACACCTGCGCGGTAAGCTCAGGATTTTTATAGTACCCCTGCATTATATTTTTGCCGCGTACAAGCACTATCCCCTTATACCCCACCGGAAGCTGGGCGCCAGTGTCATCCACAATCTTCACTTCATTGTACGCGCAGGGTGTACCCACGGAACCGAACACTGGCCTGCGCTCACTGCGCATGGCAATTACCGGCGCCGTTTCCGTCAGACCGTACCCCTCAAGCACTCTCACGCCAATAGCGTACAAAAACTCATCCACATTTGGAGGAAGCGCGCCCCCCCCTGAGATAGCAGTCTTAAAGGAGGTACCAAACTTCTTCCGTACCTTGCGGAACACCAAGACATTTCCAAGAAAGTGCAGAGGAACTAAAAGGAGCCACGGCACACAGGCAAACAGCGGCGCACAAAACTGCGCACGACGCGTGGTATGCGTACGCAGCCCAAACACGCTGCGGTAAAAGTAAGCGTACGCTTTGCCTGCTGCCAAAAAGAAATGGAAAAGTGCTGCAGCAACACCCCCTTTCTTACGCACATTCTTGAAAATGCCATCGTGAATGGCCTCCCAGATGCGAGGCACAGAAGGCAAAAAGTGAGGATTAAGCTTTGCCAAATCCGCAAGCATCACCGACCCTACCGGCTTGGAGTAAGCAACGCCCCCTGCGTGGGACAGTACCACATACTCGCTAATTCGCTCAAAAACGTGCCACACAGGCAACACTGACAACGCGATATCCCCCGGACACACGGTCAGCCTGCGGGAGATATCGATTAACTGACAAAGAAAATTCTCGTGCGAAAGCACCACTCCCTTCGGGGTGCCCGTGGTACCGGATGTGAAAATAATAGTAGCAACGTCCGCGCGCGTGGTACGCCCAATCTCATCCTCTATCCTGCCTGGATGGTGCACCCGAAACTGTGTCCCATGCGCGAGTATGTCCTGGTAGGTGAAAAAAGAGCACTTCCGCGCAGAACCGTCCTCATTCTGGACAAACTCATCCTTCATCGCCTGGTACGCACCGCCCGCATCCAACAACACGATCTGCGACACGCTCGGCAACGCATCAAAACACCGCGCGAGTTTTTTCAACTGCGCGTCATTCTCCACAATTACGGTGCGTGCCTCTACCGCACCGAGAATCTGCACAAGATCACGCTCGGTAGCGTCAGAGCCACGCGGGACGTCTGCTGCACCAAGCGCCTGAATACCAAAGCTCGCGTGGAGCCACTCAACCCGATTGTCGGAAATCAAACCAATGCAATCACCACGACCACACCCAATGCTGGCCAGACCCGCGGCAAACAGGCAAACATGCTCGTAAAACGAGGAAAAAGAAGTAATTTCAAAGACTCCTGAGCTACTTTTAGCATACTGAGCAGGCAGCTGCGCGTACGCACCAGCAACCTGCGCGACAAGGTGAACGAGATTCTTGCTCCGTTCAATCCGCTCTTCGGAGGACGTACAACACACACTCATGCGGGCGAGTGTACCGAATGCACTCCCTTTGAGCAAGACAGCAGCACTGTACCCCTCACCCTGGATAGGAGCTCTAGAGCTATGCTATAGTCCCCGGCGGGGAGAGGCTATGGCTCACCGTATGCGTGTTGTCTTCTGCTGCGCTGCAGCGTTGTCGCTCTGCTGCTGTAGTCGCAGCCGGACGGACGCGCCGTCGCTTGTTATCTATGTCTACGACTCCTTTGCTTCTGAATGGGGACCTGGCCCTGAACTTGCGCGGCGCTTCTACGCGAAAACAGGGTATTCCGTTCAGTACGTGGTGTTTGAGGACGTCACGCGCGCTATTCATCGTGCCATCCGCGATCAGCACACGCCGTCATCCAGAGGTGCCGATCTTATCATCGGGGTTGACCAATACACCCTCCCCCTTGCGCGTGAAGCAGATCTCTTCAGTCCCTACCAACCGGCCCTTCCGCTTCCTCACGCCTTGCGCATAGACCCACACAACCTCGCAGTCCCCTATGACTGGGGGTACGTCGCCTTCATGTTCAACACAGACGCTGCGCTTCCCGAGCCACAGCGGCTTTCAGATCTTGCAAATCCCGTCTACGCAAAAAGCATTGCACTTGCAGACCCGCATACTAACGTGCTTGGTACGATCTTTATCGGTTGGGCCCACACATCACTCGGCGCTGCATGGCCTGCGTTCTGGAATACGCTCTATCGCGCGAATCTCCTTGCGCTCGCCCCGAGCTGGAGCGCCGCATACGGCTTGTTCACCGCAGGGGAAGCCGCACTGGTACTTAGTTACACCACAAGTGCAGCGTACCACCTGCACCATGACAACCATACGCGCTTTAAACCTCTCCTCTTTCCCGAGGGCCACCCCATGCATATCGAAGGTATTAGCCTGGTGAAGCGTACGAAACATGCGCGGGTTGCTACTCAGTTTATCGACTTTCTGCTCAGCACTGAAGCGCAGGAGCTCCTTCCCCTCACTCAGTGGATGTACCCGGCCAATCCTGACGTACCGTTGCCTGCCGCATTCTCTGCAGTCCCTCAACCTGCTGCCTGCGTGTCTCTCTCGCCGCAGATGTGCCGCGCTGCAGCAGCGGCATTACACGCATCAACCCCATGACCACGCTCTTACATCCGTGCCGCCGCTCGTGTGCGTCTGGAGCTCTCTATCTGACAAGAGGAAGGGACGCGCGCAACTACTGTGTTGCTCTCATCTGTGCGTTGTGCTTCTCGCTGAGTATAGGCACATTCCTTATCCCCGTGTTCACGGCGGGAAGCGCCTTTTTCTCTAAACCGAGATTAGAAAACACTGCGGCACATCCCTCACCGGGAACTTTGCAGACAGGTTCCCCCATCACTCCTTTCTTCCTCCCTCCCGGCACGCCTGGTGCCGCACGCTTTGGGGCACTGTTCGCGCAGAGCGTTTTTCAAGCACTCTGCTCAGCGGTGCTCGCGTGCGCAGTAGGTTTTGGTGCCGCGTTTTTTTTTGTAAAACGCTCCCTTCGCGCGCGGGCGCTTTTTCCTGCACTCTGTGCCATACCACTTGCCATCCCGCCCTTAACCATGGCGCTGGCATTTCTTCTTTCCTTCGGGAAAAATGGTTTGTGCACGCGTACGCTCGGCACACTCTGGGGTGTCTCTACGCCACGCACCTTTTTATATTCTGCCTCTGGCGTGGTGATTGCGCACGCCTGGTATAATTTTCCCCTCGCACTCGCTATCATCGCTAGAGCCTGGAATACCATCTCCGCAGACGCTGAAGACGCCGCGCGCCTGTTAGGCGCGCGCGCGTATAGAGTTTTCTATACCATCACCCTTCCTGCACTCGCCGGCGCACTGCGTTCTTCCTTTCTTGTTATTTTTTTGTACTGCTTTTTCAGCCTCATGATGGTGCTCTTACTCGGCGGCACAACGTTCACCACGTTGGAAGTGGAGCTCTATCGCAGTATACGAACACAGGCTGCACACCCCTACGCGAGTACCCTCGCACTGAGTCAGACGTTTTACGCACTGCTTATGATCTGGGGCGTTTCCACAGAAGAATCGCAGCAGGCGCAGTCGTGCGTAGCGCGCACACGCCCTCTGCCCACACAAAGCATACAGGGAAACATTGAGCGCATAGGATTTTTTGCACTGCTGTGCGGAATTCTTTTTTTTCTCATTCTCCCTCTTTTTTCTCTTGTTCTTCACTCAATAACGCGCCACCGTGCAGGAAGGACCGTATCGTTCACCCTCACTGCATGGCACACCCTTTTTTCTGCGCCATCGTTCTGGCATGCGCTGCGCAGCACCATATGGATCGGCTTTTGGAGTTTTTGCGTCACTGTCGGTAGCGTGCTGTGTTACGGATATATGGTACTCATGCGACACGTTTCCAGATGGAAAACACGCCTACCCTTTCTACCCCTCGCAGTTTCTCCTATGGTGCTCGCCTTTGGCTGGTCGCTCATGCCGCGGTGTGCTTCGCGCATACTCTTGGTGTGTGCCCAAAGTGCACTTGCATTTCCCTTCGCATGGTTGTCACTGTACTCAACGCTCATGCGCATTCCTACACCTGTTATTTTTACAGGACAGATGTTGTCGCGCAACCGACTAGATTTTTTCTTACGTACTATATGCCCCTTGTGTAAAAAAGGAATTGTAAGTGCTGGCGTATACGCCTTTGCACTCAGTGCGGCGGACGCTGCATTTCCGCTCGTGTTAGAAATTCCTGACTTTCAAAGCGTAGCATTACTGCTTTACCGTCTCTCGAGCACATACCGTTTTGCAGAAAGCTCTGCGCTTGCTCTGGTGCTATCGCTTGCAAGCAGCGTGCTTTTAATAGGCGTACACCGATGTAAGGAATACTCCTATGGATAATAGGCCGTACGTAGTAGTACAAGAACTGACAAAAGTATGGGAAGAAAAAAGGATCAGCCTGTCTTTCTCGCTGAGGCAAGGCACATCGCTCGCACTGTTAGGCGCATCTGGCTGCGGCAAGTCCACCATTCTAAAAATGATTGCAGGCCTTATCACTCCAGATCATGGATCGGTTTTTATCGCCGGAACAAACGTAACTCATTGGGCTCCTGCACGTCGGAGAATTGGAATGATATGCCAAGATTTTGCGCTGTTTCCTCACCTCTCTCTTGAAGACAATATAGGCTACGGATTAGTTTCCCAGGGACTCACAAAAAAAACTGCGCGCGTGCATGCTCGGGAGTGGATGGCACGCTTTGGTTTACAGAACATGGAGACACGATCGGTAACCACGCTGTCCCATGGGGAAAAGCAACGGGTGGCGCTTGCACGTAGCCTTGCGGTCCGCCCTGCGCTCATATTGTTTGACGAAGCGCTTTCTGCAATAGACGCAGATTTACGGACTACGTTGCAAGGAGAGCTGCGCGCGCTGCAGCGTTCACTTGGGTACACTGCAGTCTACGTCACGCACGACAGTACAGAAGCGGCAGCCCTTGCGGACACCGTCATTCACATGCGCACACAGCCGCCTCTTGCTGCAGCAAAAAATGCTTGAGAGCACTCCCGTACGCAAAACCGCCGATTGATGCACGCGCACTTATTACCCGATGGCAAGGAATAAGCAAAAGCAGCGGGTTGCGATGCAATGCCTGCCCAACTGCGCGTGCGGCGCGTGGACAGCCGATGTCCTGTGAAAGCTGTGCATAGCTTTTTGTCGTGCCGTACGCGATGTTGCGCGTGGCGCCCCAGACGCGTTGCATAAAAGGCGTGCCCTCTACCGTGACCGGTACTGAAAACTCGCGCAGCGCTCCACAAAAGTAAGCGTGAATTTGGGACTGCGTCTCACGCAAGAGCGCCGTTTTACCCGGGCACACGTGCTGCGCGCACACACCAGATACAGGAGATCCTCTTGGACCAACCCGATGGAACCACACATACACAATAGTGTGCGCTCGCTCGGCTATGCACATACGACCGAGCGGTGTTTCCATCTCTAGATACAGCAAGGGAAAACGTATCCCACCCTGATGCACAGACATTGCCTGTCTCTCTCCCCCTCCACGAACACAGATATCCTCGTTTTTCAAAGAAAAACTACATCTGATCTTTACGACCTATGTGTTCTTATCGTGTTCGTATATGCGTACGAGCTCGCTCGTGCACCCTCCCTATACAGACAGAGACTTGAGCTCTCCTGAAAAATAGCTATAATGCGCCCCATGCATATTGGCAATCTCACTCATCTTACGATGCTCGTGTTGTGCCTTGCGATTCGTTTGTGTGATCAATTCCTCCCGTTCTCGGTGCAGTTTTTCACGATTGTAGGAGACGTGGGGATCTTGGTGCTTGTATGGTCTTCCCTTGCTTCTTCCCTGAACAAAGAGAAGTATGTGCGCACCTTTCTGCGCCAGTACACCGTACCAGTGTTCCTTGGATTGCTCATCACGCTCCTTACCTTCGTGCGTGCAAGTGTGACGCTTACCACTGCCTCCGGTGATCTTTACACCACGCTGACACATATACAGAATATTACGCTCGGTATCTTTGCACTCATCGCCTTCAAAGCACAAAAGAAGTTTGCAGAGCGGGCAGTATCTAATCCATCACAGACGTTAATTGTTTCCTTTTTGGTGGTAATTTTCATAGGCACACATCTTCTGATGTTTCCCGGTGCCACGCCGCATAGTCAGCCCCTCCCCATGCTGACTGCCTTGTTCACTGCAACATCCGCGGTATGCGTGACAGGGCTCTCGGTCATTGACGTTGCAACGCAGCTGAGTACGTGGGGAAAAGCCATCCTCGCTGCACTCATTCAGATTGGGGGACTAGGATTTATGGTGTTTTCGTTTTTTGGTATGATCACCATAAAGAAAAAGATGAGCCTCGAAAGCAGACTCGTCGCCTCGCATCTGGTGAGCGACAGTGACATGGGCAGCCTATCCCATAACCTAAAGCTCATTATTTTCTCAACCTTTTTCATTGAAGCGCTCAGTGCGCTGTTTCTATTCGTCGGTTTTAGCCAAACAGAAGGCTATACCATACAGTCTCTCGGCAATGCCTACTTCCATGCGATATCTGCGTTTTGCAATGCGGGGTTCTCCCTGTACCCAAACAGTTTGGAATCGTTCGTTTCCAACCCATGGATAACGTTCCCCATTGCCTTTACCATCATATTGGGGGGAATCAGTTTTGTGGTCATCGATGAAGTACTGTGCCGTGTCCACGGAAGTATCAAAAACATTTTTTTTAAGGGAAAAAATATCCTCGGCTCTCTCAGCCTGAATACTTTTGTCGTGTTGAAAGCAACTGTTCTGCTTCTTGCTGTTTCTTTTGTTGGTATCTATCTACTCGAACATACTCACTCCATGAAAGTCTATCAGGTAGGCACGCAGTACCTGGCCGCCTTTTTTCAAGCGGTGACGCTGCGAACGGCAGGATTTTCTACTATCCCGTTTTCAAACCTCCGTACGGCGACGTTGTTTTTTATGACCTTTATTATGTTCGTAGGAGGAGCGTCAGGGAGCACGGCAGGGGGGATCAAACTTAATACAGCGGCAGCGATTATCGCTTCTTTTCGCTCATTCATCCATCATGATCCAAAGCCACGCATTAGAAATTTAGTTATTCAGGGTAAGCAGGTTGAGCGGTCGTTTCTTATTCTAGGGTTCGGTATTTGCACAGTGTGCCTTGCAGGTTTCTGCTTGAGTTTGACGGATAACATCCCGTTCATTTACCTTTTGTTCGAGTCGGTTTCTGCATTCGCAACGGTTGGTCTTTCAGTTGGGATAACTGCCAATCTCAGTACTGCAGGGCTGATGATCCTCTTAATTCTCATGTTTACCGGCAGGGTAGGAACCTTGACTATTTTAACTGCAGCAAGTAAAGAAGAACAGGATATGAGCGTCGAATACGCGTGTGGGGACTTAGCCATTGGTTGATGCGCGTAACGTGTGCATGCGCGACGTGAAAGGAACATCATGGCAGTGAAGAGAAATTTTGCTGTGGTCGGCTTAGGGGCTTTTGGCTATCGCGTTTGCGAGGTACTTGTCCAAGGTGGGGGAAGTGTTGTCGCGATAGACAACAATGCCCAGACCGTTGAGAAGGTCAAAAAGGTTGTATCCGTTGCTATTCTCATAGACACCACAAGCGAAACAGAGCTCATGAAAGCGCCGCTGGATGACGTAGACGTCGCAATCGTTGCTATTGGAACCAATCTGCAGGCGAGCATTCTTACCACAGCGCTGTTGAAGCAACGGGATATTCCTTACATCCTTGCGCGTGCAACTTCTCCAATACACGAAACTATCTTGCGCAAGATAGGCGCAAACGAAATCCTAAACATCGAAGTAGCGAGTGCTACAACCATCGCCAAGCGATTGGTTGCTCCTGACGTCACGGATGCCATTGCTATGACAGACGATATTTCCTTACGGGAAATTGTTGCGCCACGCTTTTTTACCGACAAAACACTTGAAGAACTGGAATTGAGAGAAAAGTTTAACGTGAAGATTGTGGCAGTGGTGCGCACAGATATGGATATCGACCCGACGGGAAACTCCCTTCCGAAAAAGAATATTTACTACCCGGATAACGCGTTCACCTTCAGACGTGCCGATCGGATGTTTGTGCTTGGCCACAATCGTGATTTGCGGGAATTAACCCAAATCTGAGCGTTGGGTGCAGCCGCCGCGCCCAGCCTGTCAAGACGAAGGAACTCATGGAAAGGAGGTGTGTATGCTCTTGATACAGAAGAAGCGTCTGCTAGTCGTGTTAATAGTCTCCTTCCTCTCCATTCTTTTTTCTGCCGGGTATGCGTTCCGTATAGGGATGTTGCATGCGCACAAGGGATCGGCTGAAACCATTTTGTTTTATGGATTCGTTGCTGCTGCTTTTCACTTCATTTTGTCCCTTTATCTTATGCTTCACGCGCATCACAAAAAGAAAGAGTTGTTGAAGCTTGCGGACATGCTGCGTTATGGGGGGAGTATTGGAGAGAGTCATTTTAAAAAGTTTGGTGTATTAGGAACGCAGATACAGTTCCTTCTCAAGGAACTCCTTGCGCTTTCAGCGCAAAAGAGCTTGAAGATTGCCGCGCTCAGCGGTTTGCAAAGAGCACTGACAGAGCTTATCCCCACACCAGTTATTATCATCGACTTGAACGGAACTATCCTCGATATGACAAAGGGCGCACGCAAACGAGTGCAGCGCGCAGACAAAACCCTCACGATTGAACATATCTTTCCGGCAACAGACAGTACACGCGCAGTCCAAGAAGCGGAAAAGACGCACACGCCCGTGGAGCAAGAGGGGGGCATTGTGTTCATCCCAGTTTTCTCGGCAGTTGGTAACATTTCGCACTTTTTAGTGGATATTTCTAAGCAACCCGCTTCGGACGAACCCCTGTCCCTCGCGTGAGCACACCCACCGAGGGACAGTCCCTACGAATTGACAACGCTCCGTCACGTTCTTCTCTATCACTACATTGCTGTTCTCTTGTAGCTTGCCTTGCTCCCAGCTCAGCCGAATCTCCACCTTCTCTAACGGACTGACCACTACCCCACACTCGTAATACCCACAATATTCCTTGCTCCACTTCGTAGCAGGAGCAGCAGGGGGAAGTAAATGGCTGGGGGTAGGGCTTGCTCAGATGAAGAAAGAAAACACCCCGTTACTCGCGGTTCCAGGAGCACGTGGTGGTGTCAAACTTCCACAGCCCCGTGTAGGTGTCGCTCGACTCCCCCACTGCGGCGTAGAGGTCTGGACGCTGCGTGCTGCTGGTCCCTCCGCTGGAACTGCTGGCGTTTGCAGGACAGCCCGCCCCACCCGCGGCGACACCGTTCCCACCGCCATTTTTTTCAACTACGTAGATTTTCTGCACGGCAAACCGACCGACCGTGCCCCGATACTGCTCGGCGCTCGCTTTGGGCGTGGGGCTCGACTCGCCCCACTGGCCCGGACTCTTGTGCACATTGCTCTCTTTCAATCGCATGCAGGTGCCGTTCGTACCGCTGGAGTTCGCTTCCAGCTTTATTTCCCCGTAGCCCCGACTGCCGCCGATGAGCAAGTATTCGCAGCCGTTGTGTTTAAAAATCGCAAGACACAGCGGGTCGTCCACCCCGTGCGCCACCTCGCATCCCGCATTCGTCGAGGAGGAGGAAGAAGAAGAAGGGGAAGAGGGACACTGGGCTGGTGACGACGCAGCGGAGGAAGCGGTGTCCTGCTTTCTGCAGTACACTTTTTCTTTGGTGAGAATGTAGTGATAGCACCCGTCGCTGACGCTTGCCAGAATGGGCGTGGAAAAGGAACAGGAAGCTTTGGTGTACTCCGAGGAACCCCCACCCCCGCTGCTGCCTCCGCCGCCACCGCCACCGGGACACTGCGCCGGTCCCGCGCTGGACGAGCCGTTTTTGGTGTAGAGGTGCTTGGTGGTCACCACGTACCCCTCACCCATATCGAGAAACTGTTCGTCCGTGTTTTCTACCTTAATGTGAATGCACGAGCTGCTACTCGAGGAGGAGCCACCCCCCCCTCCCCCGCAACCGCAGTTCCCATTATTCCCCGTGCCTCCCGGCACGAGCCAGATGTGAATGCACGAGCTGCTACTCGAGGAGGAGCCACCCCCCCCTCCCCCGCAACCGCAGTTCCCATTATTCCCCGTGCCTCCCGGCACGAGCCAGAAGGGCTTGGACGTTCCCCCCACGAGCGTCGCATGCTGCGAGCAGGTTTCAGTCGAGGGGCTTGCCGTTGTGCCGGTGCTTGAGCTGCCCGCGCCATTTACGCAGTGTTTGTAAACGCCCGTGCCAGGCACGCAGGCGAGGACGAACGTGTTCCCGTCGGTGGCAATGCTCATAACCTTTTTATCCGAGTCAGTGGGAACGGACGAGGAAGACACTTTCTGCCACGACCCAGTGCCGTTCAGCTCCTTTTCCCAAAGCCGGCCGTTGGTGGCGTAGAGCTTGCTCCCGGCCTTGACCAGGCCATAAATCGCCCCCGGGATGGACGGCGTTTTAATGGGCACTTCCGACTGAATTGCCGCAAAGATGCCAGTGAAATCGCACGTGGTCAGCAAACTCGTGCTGAGTAGACACACCACCGCGCGCACCACCGTGCACACCCGGCGCCTCATATACTGCGTATCCATCGTACTCCTCCCCACACACAAAACGCCCTCTTCTCGGAACGCGCACACACCCTGAAAAGACACGAACAGGAGGTGGGAACCCACACCCGCTGCCAGCCCAGTCGTCCTTTATCCGATAGCAGAAACGCGGCTGCATGTTGGGCGCTAACGGGTTTGAACCGCTGACCTCTTGGGTGTAAACCAAGCGCTCTGCCCGCTGAGCTAAGCGCCCTGCGTATTGTTTTGGTATGCGACCGCGCGCGACGCACAAGCGCGCCGTGCACGCAGTGCCTGTACCGCCTTCCATGATACCCCGACACTGCGCGGCGCGCAACACGATGTACTGCATTCGGCGGCATGCCCAGGACTCGGCGGATGCGCGCGTCAGAGGTGATAGCGGATATCTACCCCGGCGGTGACAAACTGCGCAGTGCGCGTGTTAGTCTGCTCTCTCTCTTCTTCAACCACTTTTTCGCACGACCGGGGTACGCCGCTATATGCAGCACTGGCACCCAAGGACCAGCGCTCTGTCAGCTGAAGGTAACAGCCGGCCCCTGCTTTGAGCAAAAGACCGTAGTACGTAGACGTGTAGTAGTGCTGGTAGCTGAAGCCGGCCCCCACCGTCAGCGGCAGACGGATGCGCCAGAAGGCGAGCGTGTAACTTGCATTCAGCGTTACAGGAACGGCAAGGTAGGAACACAGCCGCTCCTTCTCGTAATAGAACGGATAACTGCAGGAGTGCTGCGCGCTCGCATCAATCCCGAGCGACAAGCCGCGATACACAAAATACTCGTATCCAAAAGACACCCCAAACGCGGGGTAAACTTCCTTATTCCCGTTGGCTGCAACGCCCCCAGATCCCCGCGGGCGGTATTGCACCAGTCCACCTGGAAAAGGGGCACCGCGCCAATAAACGAAACGCGCGCGATCCCCCGCCCCGCGGCGGTTACATCCCACGATGCGGCAGGCGCCACCTCCTGCGCATACGCTGCACCCGCGGCAACACCCACCCCGCAGGCGCAGACCTGCAGAAAGCGTATCCCGTGTGCCGCGCACTGTTTTAGCTGTTTCATACGTTTTTTCGCTCCACACCTTTCAAAAAGCTGCGGGCAACCCACACAGCCTTCCAAAATTCTACCCCCCCCCGGCCAACATTTGTCGAGTTCTTTTTTTGCAGGAGGGTCGCGCCCCGCGCACCACCGCTGCATACCCAGTGCGCGCCTGTAACATTCTGACCGGGGAGGTGTTTTCTCACACCGGGGAGGTTTTATGTGCAAACCGCGCGTGTGGCGCATCGCCCACACCATCGTCCATGTAGGCGCGTTGCTGCTCGGCACCAGCCAGCTGACAACCTGTGATTTCTCCGGCATTTTTGCCACCATTCAGCAGGAAGTTGCCATTAAGTCGCCGTCTATTCCGGGGGCGATTTATGGCCTGGTCAAGGCCGGGGATAAGCTCTATGCCACCAACGGTCGGCTTTGGGAAAAGGAGCTGAACGGCATTAAGTGGAAGCCGGTGCCTTTTCTTGACGGCCAAGATAAGCGAATTGATAGCCTTGCAGCCAGCAACACGTGCGTATTTGCCTGTGTTTCAGGAGACGGTGTGTACAAATACACCGCCGGCACCACCTCTTCGCAGAAGGAGAGTAATACGGATAAAGCGCAGGCGGTGGTACAGATGTCGGACGGAAAAGTGGTCCTGCAGTGTGCCTTGGGGGATGAAAAGACGACCCCGAGCGACGCAGACGAAAGGTTGCTGGGGGGCGGCCAGGGCTACCTCGTCACATCCAAGGGATTTTACACCCTCCCAGGGTCAGCCTCCTGCGAGGTTATCTCCGAAACAAAGGACGTCACCTGTAAGGCAGAGGCGCCGATCCTCGCCAGCGCCTGCGATGGCAGCAATACCTATATCCTTACCAAGGACAAGGTGTACTGCCGGTATACGAACGGCTCAGGGAGCACCCCCACTACGTGGTGCGACGTGGAACACAAGGTATCAGAGCCGCTTGCGCTTGCAGTGTTCAAAAATAAGGGTGAGACGTTCTTGCTCGTTGGGGGACAGCAGGGATACGGGGAAATAAAAATAGCCACGGCAAGCGGCAGCTCCTCTTCTTCCTCATGCGTTCCCCTCACGGCGGAAAACGTGCACGCCACCACCGGGTGGGGCGCCAACTGCTCCACCCCGGAAGGCAGCGCCGAGCAGTATCGTAGTACGATCGGCCGCTGGGCAGTGAGCGGTATTTACGTAATCAAAAAAGACACTAGCGGTGGGCGGAAAAAGCGGAGCACCTCAACAGACTGCGAAAGACCAGACCTCTACGTGGCGGTGGGGGATGCGAGCGACACCTACACCGGGCTCTGGAAGTTCGACACCGCTACGAATACCTGGAATCGCGAGTGATGGCGCGCAGCAGATGCGTGCACCGCGTGGTGCACCAGGCAGCGTGCATCGGGGTGATAGGCCTGAGCACCAGCGCGCTGACCACGTGCGATTTCACTGGCATCTTTGTGGCCATCCAGTCGGAAGTGCCCATTAAAACGCCGTCTATTCCGGGGGCGATTTATGGCCTGGTCAAGGCCGGGAGCAAGCTCTATGCCACCAACGGCCAGCTTTGGAAAAAGAACGTAGCAGAAGAAGGTAAAGACTGGGAGCGGGAGTCCTGTTTCGACTCGGTGATAGGCGACAGCCGCATCACGAGCCTTGCGGCAGACAACGGCGAGAATGGCGTGCTCGTTGCCTGCATTCTTGGCAAGGGGGCGTACAAGTGGTCGCAGGGTAGCGCCGACCAGACAAGCGGAAATCCGTCTGCCCTGAGTGGCACAGAAAAAGCACTCAGCGTGGTAGGGACCGGGACATCATGCGTGTACCTTAACCACACGGATGATAAGGTTGGGGAAACCAGTAGTTCGGAAAGTGGTGGAATGACTGCGTCAGGAGAAACGAATGAGTTCTGCCTGCACGCCGGTAACGGGTTTTTAGTTACCACCAAAAAGGTGTGTGTCGGTAGTGATGGTTCTCCCGTGGCAAAGAGTGATGGCGAAGAACCAGTTCCGCCGATTCTTGCGGCAACTGACGACGGGAGCGGGCACGTTTATATCCTCACGAAAGACAAGGTGTACTGCAAAAAAGTTAATCAAAGCGAAGGGAAAATTCAGGATTGCCCACAGTCTGCCGCAGCAGCGCCGGAGCCAACCGGGGCACACAGTGTTGCCCATAAGGTAGCAGACGCGCACTCCATAGCGTTCTTCAAAAACGGCAGCGACGAGTTCTTGCTCATCGGGGGCCGGCAGGGCTACGGAGAGATAAAGCTGGAAAGAGGTTCAGGAAGCAACGGGAACGGAGCACAGTGCGTCCACCTGAAGGAAGAGAATGTACACGATCAAACCGGCTGGCATGAGAAGGGCTCCACCCCGAAAGGCAGCGCCGAGCAGTATCGTAGTACGATCGGCCGCTGGGCAGTGAGCGGTATTTACGTAATCAAAAAAAGCACTAGCGGTGGGCGGGGAAAGCGGAGCACCTCAACAGACTGCGAAAGACCAGACCTCTACGTGGCGGTGGGAGACACGAACGATACGTACACCGGGCTGTGGAGGTTTGACTCCGCCGCGCAAAAGTGGAACCGCGAATGAGTGGCTCTAACCCTACGCTTCCCCTACTCCCGCGCGTACGGCGGGGCAGGCGTAGGGCGTAATTTTGAAAAATCGAGCAGATTCTCAGTACAAAAAGAGGGTATAGGTGCGCCGGGTTCTGCGCGTACCGCTTTGCAGTTCAAATTGTTTTTGCTTTCCCGCCTCTTTTTTATTTTTACGTCACATATTCCCTAGACGGGTGGGGGGGGGTGAGGTAGAAGTGAGAGGAGGGGGAGTGAGTGGGCAGGCAGGTGATGCAAGCGGGGGTACTTGCGGGCATGGTATGTGCTGCTTCTGGTTATGCAGGCGTACTCACTCCGCAGGTCAGTGGCACAGCCCAGCTCCAGTGGGGCATTGCGTTCCAGAAGAATCCACGCACTGGCCCGGGCAAGCACACCCATGGGTTTCGCACTACCAATAGTCTGACTATTTCCCTGCCGTTGGTGTCAAAGCACACCCACACCCGCCGAGGGGAGGCACGCTCAGGGGTGTGGGCACAGCTGCAGCTGAAGGACCTGGCAGTAGAGCTTGCGTCTTCTAAAAGCTCAACGGCCCTGTCCTTTACCAAACCTACCGCTTCCTTCCAGGCAACCCTGCACTGTTATGGGGCCTACCTGACAGTGGGTACCAGTCCTTCCTGTGTGGTTAACTTTGCCCAGCTGTGGAAACCCTTTGTCACCCGTGCCTATTCAGAAAAGGACACTCGCTATGCCCCTGGTTTCTCCGGCTCCGGGGCAAAACTCGGCTACCAGGCCCACAATGTGGGAAACAGCGGAGTAGATGTGGACATCGGTTTCCTCTCCTTCCTTTCCAATGGTGCCTGGGATAGTACTGACACCACGCACAGCAAGTATGGCTTCGGGGCCGATGCAACGCTTTCCTATGGCGTCGACCGTCAGCGGCTGCTTACGTTGGAGCTGGCAGGGAATGCCACACTGGACCAGAACTACGTTAAGGGTACCGAAGACTCCAAGAACGAAAACAAAACAGCACTCCTGTGGGGAGTAGGAGGCCGACTCACCCTCGAACCAGGCGCCGGCTTCCGCTTCTCCTTCGCCCTCGACGCCGGTAACCAACACCAGAGTAACGCACATGCTCAGACCCAAGAGAGAGCTATCCTCAAAGCAAGGGAAGTGTTTAGACGGGTGGAGGGGAAACTCGTGCAGAACCTTCCCAATATCATGATGCCACCAGGAATCACCGAACAAACCACTCTCATAGAGATGGTAGGACTTGCTGCTTTGATTGCAGAAGGAACGCTCGGCAGCGCCATTCAAACCGTGCTAGCCGCTGGCGCGCTCGCGGCGCTTGTATCGCAACTTGTACCGAACATAGAGCAAGGAGTACGTGATGTCTTCCGCTCTTCCGATCCAAGAGTTGTCACTGCTAAACTTCTCGCTTTCCTTGAGCGCGCACCTATGAACGCGCTCAACATAGACGCGCTCCTGCGTATGCAGTGGAAGTGGCTCTCTTCTGGCATATACTTTGCCACCGCAGGCACTAATATCTTTGGCAAACGCGTCTTTGCTACCACTCGTGCGCACTACTTTGATTTTGCCGGATTCCTTAAGCTCGAAACCAAAAGCGGTGACCCCTACACCCACCTGCTCACCGGCCTGAACGCCGGCGTCGAAGCACGCGTGTACATCCCCCTCACCTACATCCGTTACAGAAATAACGGAGGGTACGAACTGAATGGAGCTGTGCCCCCTGGGACTATCAATATGCCAATTTTGGGGAAGGCGTGGTGCAGCTATCGCATCCCCCTCGGTTCCCACGCCTGGCTTGCACCACACACATCCGTGCTCGGCACAACCAATCGCTTTAACATTATTAACCCCGCGGGCAACCTGTTGAATGAACGAGCGCTCCAGTACCAGGTGGGACTGACGTTCAGTCCCTTCGAGAAGGTGGAGCTCAGCGCCCAGTGGGAACAGGGCGTGCTTGCTGACGCTCCTTACATGGGCATTGCCGAGAGCATCTGGTCCGAACGCCACTTCGGCACCCTTGTCTGCGGAATGAAAGTGACATGGTAAAAACGCGTGCACTCCCCGTGCGTTAGCGGCTATGCCACAGCCCGAGCCGGAGCCGACATCAACTTCCCGGTGTGGGACGTCCGCCCGCATCGAAGGCCAGCAATGTGTTTAAAGACGTCTTTCTCACCAATGCCATGGACATGCAGACGCACGACTGCGCACGCTCCATGGGGCATAAGAAAAACGGAGCGAATGGCGACATAGGCGCAGACTGTGTGAGTGTGGAGACCCGTTCAGCCTCTCAGGCGATGCCGTGGGCATTGCATCTGAAACTGGTGGCGCCGGAGCCCTCAGGCAAGGAGGCACACATTAAGGGACAGACGCGACCTGCCTCATACCGACTGGGAGGGCAAAGACAGTCAGGGCAAGGCCCCAGCAGGAACTCCCAGCACGTACGGCGGTACGAACAAAAAGGCCACGCCCCCTGCTGCTCCTGCTGCTCCTACGAAGTGGAAGGCAGAATATTGCTGAGTATGCCCGCGCGGAAATAAGACGAACGTACGAACCCTCGTCTACTCAGAAAACCCGAGCCCTACCCGCAGCCGCAGCCGCAGCCGCAGTCAACAACGACATCTTATAGGATGCAGGCGTACATGCCCGTCCACTACACGGTCCTGACCGGACCCCAAGCCCCAGCCGCAGCCAACATCAACTTCCCGGTATGGGGATGCCTCACGCACATCGCAGGCCAGCAATGTATTTCAGGGAGTATTTCTCAACATGGCCATGACCGCACACGACTGCGCCAGCCTCGTGGGGCGTAAGAAAGACGGAGCGCAGGGCACCGTAGGCGCGGACTGCGTGAATGTGGAGGCTCGTTTAGCTTCTCAGACGTGTCGGGGGCATTGCATCCGATGGTGGCGCCATCAAGCAGGGAAGGTGCGCACTGGGAGGGCAAAGACAGCAAGGGCGTCGTCCAAGCAGGAGCAAACCACAGCACGTACGGCGGTACGAACAAAAAAGCTGCTGCTGCAGCCCCTGCTCCTGGTACGAAGTGGAGCACAAGAACAGGACACGCGCGCACATCCCCTTCACACAAAAAACCTCGTTCCACGCCCGAGCCCGAGCCGGAGCCGCAGTGCCAGCCGCAGCCGACGACATCTTATAGGACGCAGGCGTACATGCCTGTCCATTACAAAGTCCTAAAAGCCCACGCCCGAGCCCCAGCCGACATCCACTTCCCGGTGTGGGACGTCCGCCCGCATCGAAGGCCAGCAATGTATTCGAGGGAGTATTTCTCGCTAGAAACATAGCCATGCGAGAGCACGACTGCGCAAACCTCACGGGGCATTGCATCTGAAAAAAATGGTGGCGCCCAACCCCTCAAGCAGGGAGGACGCGTGCACTGGAGCTAGGCGCAGCCCCCCTAACACCGACTGGGAGGGCAAACCAAACGGCAACGTCCCAGCAGGAGTAACCCCCAGCACGTACGGCGGTACGAACAAGCAAGCTGCTGCGGTCCCCGGCGTCGTCCCTGGTGCGGTTCCTGCTCTTACGAAGTGGGAGGCAGGAACAAGACACGCGCGCACATCCCCCTCACACAAAAAACCTCGTTCCACGCCCGAGCCGTACCCCCAGCCCGAGTTGACATCTACTTCTCGGCTCGCAGTCGCCCGGAGGAACTCCACACTGTCTAGCGGCTATGCCCAAGCAGCCGGAGCCGCAGCCGGAGTCCCAGCCCTACCCGGAGCCGCAGCCCACAACGAAGTTCCATAGGACCGTACGTACATGCCCGTCCATTGGAAAGCCCCAGCCCCAGCCCCAGCCCCAGCCAACAACGCCATCTTATGGGAAGGAGAGCGGCTCACCGGAGGCCCTACACGCGGAATACCGGCCCTATGCGTACCGCGTAGGGGACGCGCACATCCGTCCGCATTGAAATGCCAAGTGAGGCCGTAAGCGCACACTCAATACCCCAGCGCTTGGCAAGGTAATACGAAACCCCCACATGGAGCGGAATTGCGTAACAGCTTTGCATACCGTAAAGCAGGTAATCTGCGGTAAGGGCCGGATCACGCACCAATGCCTCCAAGACCGTGCACGGGAACACGGTGTTGGAGGCAACAGTAGTCCCCTGCTCATTTTTCGTGTAGGGCTCGTACTGCGCGTCATCGACCGTTGCACTACACTCGATTCCCGAAGCGATAGAGACGTACCCCCCCCCCAGCCGAACCGCAAGGAATAGCCCACCACACACTGGCTGCGAAACATAAGGCGCGTGAGTGCCGCATCCAAATTCACCCGGAACAACAGGCCG
The DNA here is from genome assembly GCF_000410535.2 of Treponema pallidum subsp. pallidum str. Nichols. Lineage (NCBI taxonomy): Bacteria > Pseudomonadati > Spirochaetota > Spirochaetia > Treponematales > Treponemataceae > Treponema > Treponema pallidum. The sequence goes on along the minus strand of NC_021490.2, from coordinate 150,056 downwards.
TTATCCGCCTGATAGCCTATATCCACGCCAAAAAGCGGGGTACGCGGCGCGTAGTACCATATCTTCGGAGCAATCTTAGTACCGTCGGCCTGCTTGACCGCTTTACCCACCGTGTCAGGACCGCCCAATGCTTCTCCATACACGCCAAGCTTTGGGGAAACAAACACGTACCCGGCATAACAGGGTTGTACACTCAACAGGCAACACAGCATCACACTTTTGGACATATCCATTCCCCATCCTAGCATGGTGCAGTCTTTTCACCCAGGGTGTCCCTGTTCCCCCTGCTGCTGCAGTTCCTGGTACGAAGTAGAGCAATGTATTTCAGGGTGTCTTTCTCACCACACCCATGCAGAAGGACGACTGCATCTGGGGCATTGCATATGAAAATGGTGGCGCCCAACCCCTCAAGCAGGGAGGACATGCGCACTGAGGGATAGACGCGGCCTGCCTCACACCGACTGGGAGGGCAAGTCAAACACGGGCGCCCCAGCAGCAGGGACGCGCTGCGCGCACAAACGCACACAGGCGCGGTACGAACAAGAAAAACGATGCTGCTCCTACGAAGTGGAAGGCAGGATATTGTGGGTATCGCCCCAACGCACGCCGCACGTCTATTTCCCCCAGCCCAACCCCCAGCCAACATCTTATGGGTTGCGTGCCCGTCCACGCCCAAGCCCGAGCCCTGGCAGCCGGGGTCCCACCCGGAGCCCCTGATAAGATTTTAGACTCCTACTCTCCTTCGCACGAGAGTCCGGTCAGTCACCACCGTGCGCGTATATTCGGGGGAGTATTTCTCACCAATAACATGCTGCAGCACGACTGCGCAGTCAGACGTGGGGCATAAGAAAGAGAATGCAGCGAACGTCAATGGCACCGTGAGCGCCGGCACGCGGGGCATTGCATCCGAAGATGGTAGCGCCGGAAACCTCAAGCATGGAAAGCCGCGCGCAAAAGACGCAATTCCACCCTGACGGGGAGGGCAAGTCAAACACGGGCGCCGCCCGAGCAGGAAGAAACCACAGCGCCGCGTTTGCACGCTATGCTCCTGCTACGAAGTGGAAGGCAGAATATTGTGGGTATTACGAGTGTGGGGTAGTGGTCAGTCCGTTAGAGAAGGTGGAGATTCGGCTGAGCTGGGAGCAAGGCAAGCTACAAGAGAACAGCAATGTAGTGATAGAGAAGAACGTGACGGAGCGTTGGCAATTCGTAGGGGCATGTCGCTTGATTTGGTAGAGAACGGCATGCCCGTCTATTACTTCGCAGCCCGAGCCCAACTCCCAGCCGTAGCCCCAGCCAATGACATCTTATGGGACGCAGGCGTACATGCCCGTCCATTGGAACGCCTTCACCCAAGCCCGAGCCCTGCCCGGAGCCCCAGTCCCAGCCATCTACTTCCCGGTTGTAGTTACAATTCCACGCTTTCTGGCGACTATGCCCGAGCCGCAGCCGCAGCCGGGGCTGGAGTCGACATCAACTTCCCGGTGTATGGGGGTGTCTTGCACGCATCGCAGGCTAGTAATGTATTTCAGGGTGTCTTTCTCACCGATACCACACCCATGCGGACGCACGACATACCCCGCAGTCCCCTCGTGGGGCATAAGAAAAACGCAGCTCCCGATGGCATAGGCGCCTCACGCGCGTGCTGCCCAGCGCGCGAGAACGAACCCTTTAAAAAGGGTTCGACAAACAGCCGTGGGGGGGGGTAGAATGGAGTAGGTCCTCGACGAGACGCGTAAGAGGATCGGCGTTGGAGCGGGGTATGAAACAATTGAAGTGGTGGGCGGTCGGCCCGGTGCTGGGAATATGCGCGGGAGTGTGGGGAGCTGCACACCCGGTGCACGCGGACCCGTGGGACACTACTGCGGCGGGCCGGAGTACTATACGCCTTTCGGCCATGGGCGCGGTGCCCCTCTTTCAAGTGGATTGGTGTAACAGCGGTCGCGGGGACGACCGTAATGCCAACGCGCAAACCAACGGGCACAAGTACATCTACCCCGCGTTCAGTGCGGCGTTAGGGTTTGAACACTTTGTGTGCCGCGGCCTGTCGCTCGGGATTGACGCAAGTGTGCAGTACCATTGCAGCTATCCAAACAATACGTACAGTCCCACTACTCCGTACTATTACCTTGCAATTCCCGTTGCCCTCACTGCCGGGTACACGGTTGCCTTCTGGCGCATCCGCTTGCCACTGACGGTAGGGGCTGGCTTCAATTATCAGCATTACTACACGTCTACCTACTACGGTCTTGTGCTCAAGGCGGCAGCGGGGTGCTATTTTCAACTGACAGAGCACTGGTCCTTGGGGGTAAGCGCCACGTACAGCGGCGTACCCCGGTCATGCGAAAAGATTATTGAAGAAGATAGACAGCAGACCAACACGCGCACCGCACAGTTCATAGCCGCGGGTGTGGACGTTCGCTACCACCTCTGACGCTGCCTGTGCGCGCGGGTACGTCTTAGTTTGCGCGGACGTGCCGCTCACCCCGGAAACGGATTAGTCCGCGTACGTCAAACACACTGGGCAGTGATCCGATCCTGTCACCTCGGACAGTATCTGCGAAGAGGTCACGCGCGCTAAAAAGGCTTGGTCCACACACTGGTAATCGATGCGCCATCCAATGTTACGCGCGCGTGCACGGGCACGGTAGCTCCACCACGTGTACTGCTGCCCTTCTGTGCAGAAGGCTCGGAAGCTATCCGCATAGCCTGCCTCCGTAAATGTATCCATCCATGCACGCTCCTGAGGCAGGAATCCAGGATTCCCCTCATTTTCCTGAGGATGTGCCAGGTCGATTTCCTTATGCGCTATGTTGTAGTCACCACACAAGATCACGTGCTGCCCGGCCGTACGCTCTTCATCACAGAACGCACGAAACGCTGCGCAAAAATCAAGCTTATACGCGAGCCGCTTGCCCCCTTCCTGCGCATTCGGAAAATACGCGCTTACCACCGTCAGCTCGCCAAAGCGTGCCGCAAGCATCCGCCCCTCGCAGTCAAAAGCCGGAACCCCGAAGAAACGCACCGCATCTGGCGCGCGCTTACTGAACAGCGCCGTGCCACTGTATCCAGGACGCTGCGCACTGTGAAAATAGGTATAGTACGTACCCCCCGCCCCAGCACTCCAGACCGGAGCACGAAGCGCAGCACTCAGCTGCGACTCATGCGCTTTAATCTCCTGCAAACAGAGAACATCAGGCGCCTCACGCGCGAGCCAGCTGAGAAAATCTTTCCGCTCTATGGCACGAATTCCATTCACATTCCAAGATATGATACGCTGCACGGGACGCATTGTGCCTGCTTTCAAACGCAGAATCAAGGCTCACTGTATCGCACACGGCGCACAGACGGAACGGAGCGCCTGTGTTTCACACATTGAATTTAAAAAAGATAACGTCCCCGTCTTGCACCTCGTATTCCTTCCCCTCCTGCCGAACGCGGTTTGCCTCCCTCACCTTTGCCACACTCCCACAGGACGCAAGATCATCGAAAGAATACGTTTCTGCACGAATAAAACCACGCTCAAGGTCGCTGTGGATCACTCCTGCCGCGTGCGGTGCACGCAGCCCTGCCCGAATGGTCCACGCGCGACACTCCTCAGGCCCCGCGGTAAAAAAGGTACGCAACCCCATCAGGGAATACACTGCGCGCGCAAGCGCCGCACGTCCTGATTCGCGCAACCCTAATTCTTGCAAAAAGGCGTTTTGCTCTGCCACATCAGAAAGCTGCGCAAGCTCTGCTTCAAATTTTCCACACATAACAATTGCCTGCGTGTTATGCACACGTGCGTGCTCTTGCACCGCGCGCACGAAATCATTTCCGTACTGCATGCCGCTTTCGTCTGTATTGCACACGTACAGGTGCGGCTTCATTGTCAACAAGCGCATATCGCGCACCGCGTTGCGCTCCTCATCCGACAGCGGCGCCATACATGCCGCCTTTCCCATTTCTAAATATTCGCGCAGCGTATCGAGTGCCCGTAATACCAGCGTGCTTTCCTTTTGAAGGGACTTTCCCATACGCGACTCCTTTTGAGCACGCACAGCCCGTTTTTCTACCGAGGCCAGGTCTGCCAATGCCAGCTCTATATGCACCGTTTCAATATCTGAAAGAGGATCGACCTTATTATGTACATGAACGATATCCGTATGCTCAAAACAGCGCACCACATGTGCAAGTACTCCAACCTCTCGCACATGCGCAAGAAAACGATTGCCCAATCCCTCCCCCTGCGAGGCACCTTTTACCAAACCAGCAATATCCACACATTCAATGGAGGCATACACCGTTTTCTTTGGCCGAAAATGACCAGCCAGTGCTTCAAGACGCACATCAGGTACTGTCACCATACCCACGTTAGGTTCGATAGTACAAAAGGGATAATTCGCCGCCTCCACGACGTTTGCAGTGAGCGCGGAGAAAATTGTCGACTTCCCCACATTCGGCAGACCGATAATGCCACAATTGACCGCCATAGTGCCCCCTGCTTTAAATGAGTTTGTTTGCCTGCGCGGCGGCAAACAGTTTTGCATTCCAAAAGTTATCCTGCATGAACTGTGCGCGAACGGTATTTTCTGACATATACGCAACGCTGCGCTGCATCACTTTAAACGCCCTACTCAGGTGCGCTGTCGTGACAGCAGCCTCTGCGCCGTGCACGCGGTAGGACACATCATAGCAGAGGTACAGAAACAACGCAGCACTCGGATCACCTATTTGAAACGCGCGACGTGCAATGGCCTCAAGTTTTTGCTTATGGTGGTGGAATGTTTGCATATCCTCGGCACGGTGCAGATGCACCCTGCAATGGTAGTAATGAGCAAATACCGTACTGTGCTGCGCACTCACTGCAAACGCACACTGCCTGCCCCATACCAGATCTTCTGCGCAGGAGAACCCTGAGTAAATCGGCGTATCAAGAGAGAAGGACGGCACACATGGCTCGCGAGAGGTCGTTTCCTCAGGAAACGATTGAAACAACGTGGGATCGTCAAAACATTCTGCGCGGACATAGCTTTCTACAAGAAAGAGATATGCATCAGGGTATTGATCACACATGTCCTGAAACAGCGCGTGCGCTGCATACGACTTATCCGCAAGTAGCCGTGCATGTGCAGCCCACACTCTGCACAAGGGTTCTTGGTGTTCAAAGTACTGCAGTGCAAAATCGGCAGCCTCATCAAAACACCGACGCGCCTGTGCATACTCCCCGAGGCTGAGAGAAATTCTGCCCTGCATAAACAGACTGACAGTTTTCCATCGCTGCTCAAAATACGTGGATATCGCATCGGATAGCTTACTCAGAAAAAGCCGCGCCTGGGTAAAGTTATGCTGCAAAAAGTAGGTAATACTCAAATGAAAAAGCGCGGAACAGAGAAAATCACCGTCGCGCAGCTGTTCTGCATCATCGAGTGCATAGCCAAAATACACCAACGCGTCTTCAAATTTGCTCTGACCTATGGTTAGAAATCCTAAGAGGGAAAAGGTCCGGTATTCAGCGGACACAAAACGCCGCGCCTGCAGTGTTGTCAGACAAGCCTTTGCTTCTCTGAACGCGGCCTCTGCGTCTTCACGCATGCCCACCAGCAGCGTGTGTTGGTATACCTTTAACACTGCGCCGACATCCGTGCCGGTGTACTCTTCTACCTGTAGGTGCGCAATCTGCACGTCAGAATACGTATGAAACAAGCTGTGTAACACACAATCGGATGTGTATTTGTACTGAAGCTCCTGGAAAGTTCTGAGCAGATCCGTACTAGCACAAAGCGATCCTTCCTGATATTTCTTCCAAAGGAAGGAAGAAATACATTCGCGTATTACAGGCATTTTCACGCGCACACGCTTTTCTAGACTGTCGTGTACATCCTCTGGAATGGCATACGCGTTGTGCGGCACCATCGTCACCTGGGTACAAAACATTTTGTCAAATAAATCACCGACGAAGTCAGCATGTTTTTTCAAAAACAGAAAAAATTCCTCTATTTCGTCCGCGAAAATATAACGGGAGGCAAGCGAAAGCGTATACATGACTTCTGCTAGATCTTGCGGAATAGCTTCAATATCTGCGCAGGATGCAGGCAACCGCATAAGGGGAGAATGTGGACTGACGATCAGTACTTTCTCTGCCTGCTTTTGGCTCTCATGTCCAGCACAAGGGTCTACATAAATGGGCGGCGGCGCCGCATTTGGCGCCGCTTCGTAATAAAGCTTAAAGTACAGACCCACATACTGAAGAAATGCATCGGTTAAATATTGGGGAAAAGACGAATCATACCGCCGTCTTTTAAAAAAAGACACCGCAGCGCGCAGATGAAAAAAAAACGCACGCGTTTCCTCAGATAGCGTTGAGTAGACCGCTTCGGACAACGGATGGAGCGCCATGAAATTACACAGAGCACTCATGTATGAAGAAGTGGTACGCACAACTATGCAGTGCGTGGTTACCCCTTGTGGAAAAGGTTTTTCCGCACAAAGTGAAAGGAAACCATTAACCTGGTACATATTCAGCGCTGGCAGTGGCAAAAATTCAAGGTAATGCTTGAGAAGCTGTTTTGCACGAAAGGATGCAAAAAAACCACGGTCAGGAATCAGCGTACTGCGGTATGCATGGAAGCGATCTTCTATCAGACAGGGAGAAGCATCGTCAGCAACAACGTCCATGAGGATACGAAATTCCTTCACCTGCTTTTCGTATGTGTCCAGTGTTTGATACAGCGCACGCACGCAGCGTACCGCGGCGTATACAGAACCGAGACTGTGTGCTTCAAATGCAAAGATACGAACGGACGATGCCTCGTGGAGGGCAGCACCGTTGTGGACAGCGAACCTTCTCATACGCGCACATAGCGATTCGATGTCAGCAGGGAAGATGCGCGTCAGTTGATAGTAATAGGGAAGCTCAACGTAGATACATAGCATAAAAACCTCTTGCGCACCCCTGACGGTATCGGCACACGTCATCACTTTTTGAGAAAAACAACTGACAGGTAATAGACAGAGAGTGAAACGTCCTAGGTAAAGAACACCGCTCATGTCGGCTCCCTGCGGTGACAGAGACACTCGGTTTGAAGAGGTCTTTTTTATTTACCTTTAGCGCGCTATACTTCTGGGGCGATACGTGCCTGGAATACCCGTGCAGCACGCTACGCACCAAGGAGCGGCGTTATGGAACTTCACGAGATTGCCCACGCTCGAGCAAAGGCGTGGATAGAAGAGATGGTCGCACTCTGTGCCCCAGATACCGTCTACGTCTGCGACGGTTCGAAAAAAGAGTACGACACCATTATGCAGAAAATGGTGGATGCTGGCTTGGCTACCCCATTAAAAAAACGTAAGAACTGCTTCCTCTTTCGCTCACAGCCCTCCGACGTTGCGCGCGTCGAAGCGCGCACCTTCATCGCCTCAAAAAGGGAGGATGATGCAGGACCCACTAACCATTGGACCGATCCTGCAGAATTAAAAAAGACTATGACCGGTCTCTATTCCCAGTGCATGAAGGGCCGTACCATGTACGTCATTCCCTTTTCCATGGGACCGGTCGGCTCACCCATCTCTAAAAATGGCATCGAAATCACCGATTCTGAGTACGTCGTTTGCAACATGCACATCATGACACGCGTGGGTACCCGCGTGCTTGAGGCGTTGGGTACTGATGGTGAGTTCGTCCCCTGTTTGCACTCTGTGGGGAAGCCGTTAGGACCGGGCGTAACTGACGCAGGCCAGTGGCCCTGCGCGGATATGGAGCGCAAATACATCTCTCACTTTCCTGAAGAGCGCTTGGTTTGGTCTTTCGGTTCAGGATACGGAGGGAATGCCCTGTTGGGGAAAAAGTGTTTCGCATTACGCATCGCTTCAGTACTCGCACGAGACGAAGGGTGGCTTGCAGAGCACATGCTCATCCTTAAAATCACCAACCCTGCTGGAAAGACCAAGTACATTGGTGCGGCGTTTCCCTCTGCATGTGGCAAAACGAATCTGGCTATGATGATCCCTACCCTTCCTGGATGGAAGGTCGAGACCGTAGGCGATGACATCGCGTGGATGAAATTCGGAAAGGACGGCCGCCTGTACGCTATCAATCCTGAAGCGGGGTTCTTCGGCGTAGCACCAGGGACATCTGATTTCTCGAACAAGAATGCCATGGACTCTATCAAGGAAAACGCCATTTTCACCAACTGTGGTCTGACCGAAGACGGCGACGTGTGGTGGGAGGGTATCGGCTATCCCGCTAAAGGAACAATCATTGATTGGCACGGCGTGTCGCGCCCCGCACCTACACGCGATAAAAGTCCAAAAGGAGAAGAAATTGCGCATCCGAATGCGCGTTTTACCGCTCCTGCGCGACAGTGCCCTGCAATTGCAAGTAACTGGGAAGATCCCGAAGGGGTCCCTATCGACGCTTTTCTGTTTGGCGGCCGTCGCCCCAGTACGGTTCCCCTGGTGCATCAGGCCCGGGACTGGAATCACGGGGTGTTTCTAGGTTCCATCATCGGCTCGGAGGTAACTGCAGCAGTTATCTCTGACCAGGTAGGTCAGATTCGCCGAGACCCGTTCGCGATGCTCCCCTTCTGCGGCTACCATATGGCAGACTACTTTTCGCACTGGATTAAGCTCGGATCGCAGGCACGTGCCGAAAACCTGCCAAAGATTTTCTGCGTTAACTGGTTTCGTAAAGATGCAGAGGGCAACTTCCTGTGGCCCGGATATGGCGATAACAGCCGAGTACTCGCGTGGATCTTTGACCGCTGTGATGGTGTGGACAACGCGGTGGAAACAGCGATCGGTTGGATGCCCAAAGAGGGAGCCTTGAACACAGAGGGGTTAAACGTAAGCACGCAGGCAGTGAAAGAGCTTTTGTCGGTGGACATAGCCGGATGGAAAAAGGAAATTAAAGACATCCGAGAGAATCACTACCCAAAGTTTGGCGCGCGGCTGCCACAGCAGCTTCGCGATGCACTCGAGGTTTTGGAAGCTCGCATCAACGGCAGCGAGGGGGCTGCGTGCACGCGTGATATGTGTTAGCCGGTAGAGAGCGCGTCCTCTTTTCTCACCGTTCTGCGGCGCTGCGTGGGCGCGCGGGGCAGAAGAGGACCCCTCGGGGGGGGGCGGCGGTGCATCACTGGGTTCGGTGCATACCACCGTACCCCCTCCTCCGCCTACCTTCACGCAGGGGTGTTTCGCGCTGCCCCGTGTACCACGCGGCGCACTCTCCACTCGATGAGGCGCGGGGTGTTTTGACGGTCAGAACGGGTACGTGTACCACGCGCCATCGATGCCGCGTGCGGAGAACGCCTCGCGTTCCTGATGCCACGTGACATCTTGCTGCAAGGCCAATGCCACAAGCGGAAACTTTCCTCCACCCCCTGGCAAGTCCACCGCAAGCGTGGGAAGCGACAACCCTGAGAGGCGCTCCTTCAATGTGCGCCACAGAGCTAGCGTGTCAGAAAGTGGCACACGAAAATCCCCAGTTCCAGGCGCCAAATCCAACTGAAATAGATACCCCGGCTTAACCCCCAGACAAGTGAGCGCGTGAAACAGTGTGCACAGCGTCTCTACCGAATCGTTCACCCCGCGCAACAGTACCGACTGCGATTGCACAGGGAGGCCTGCGCCTACGCAGGCCTCGAGCACCGCGCGCTGCGTAGAACCGAGCTCTGCCGGGTGATTAATATGCGGAATTATCCACACCGGCTTCATCTCCTGCAGAAACGCAATCAGCTCGGGAGTAAAGGCCTGCGGAGCAAAGGTGACTGCGCGAGTGCACAGACGAATAATCAAATCCGGCGCTACACTGCGCAGTGCGCGGAAAAGCGATGTGACCTGTGCAAAAGAACCAGTGAGTGGATCACCACCTGAAACCAGGATTTCCTTCACCGAAGGGGTAGCACGAAGATACGTAATAATCTTCTCGCGCTCTTCGTTGGGGATCCACCCTGCACGTTGGGCGATGAAACCGCGGCGAAAACAATAGCGACAGTGTGAAAAGCAACGTCCTGTTGCCAACATCAACACACGATTCGCATACTGATGCACCAAAAAGGGTGTCACGCAGTACCGGTCCTCACCCAATGGGTCGGCACACTCGCAAGCATGCACCACACGCTCCTGTGGCGCAAAGCACACCTGACGTTTCAGCGCCTGCGCGTCCGCGCCCTGCGCTTGTGCAATTAAATGCGCATACGCTGGAGAAATATGCTCCGTCAGCGCATCTGCCGCGCAAGAGGCAGGACTCAACGTCCGCCAATGCTCATCAGCACGCCCTGCACCTCGTCTCTTTCTCTGTTCCCGGGTACACTCAGCCATAGACACGGACCACGAGTGCGCATCCTACGGTAAAAATGCATGCGTGTACAAGTCACGCCGTGCACCGCACCCGTGCTGCAGGATCGCATACCGTAGTGTTGACACACGTACCTATTTGCAGAGACCCTGGTCCCCATGGTCAGACTCGAGCGGCTAAAGAAGACATACGCAGGTGTTCCTATACTTCGAGATATTTCTCTAGAGATCCCAGCGCACGGAATGTATGGAATCATCGGCAAAAGTGGTGCAGGAAAATCAACGCTACTGCGCATCATGAGTCTTTTGGAGAAACCTGACGAAGGAGCCGTTTTTTATCACACCACGAGGGTAGATTTACTGCGCGGTGCTGCCTTGCGTGCACAGCGCAGGCGCATAGGATTGATCTTTCAACAATTTCATCTGTTTTCTTCCCGCACCGTCTTTGGGAATGTTGCCTACCCGCTTGAGATTGCACGGTATGCACGTAAGGACGCCTACGCGCGCGTGTTGCATTTGCTACACTTGGTTGGTCTTGCAGACAAAGCACAGGCGCGTATCAGCACGCTGTCAGGTGGGCAGAAGCAGCGCGTAGCCATTGCGCGCGCCTTGGCTGCAGAACCTGCAATACTCTTCTGCGACGAAGCAACAAGCGCTCTCGACCCTCAAACAACACAGTCAATTCTGACGTTGCTGAAAAATGTGCAGTGCTCACTGCGTCTGACGGTCGTATTGATTACACACCAGATGGAGGTGGTACGCGACTTGTGCGATCGGGCCGCCGTATTGCATGAGGGAGAAATAGTGGAAGAAGGAAGGGTGACACAACTTTTTGCTGCGCCACGGCGGCTGATCACACAGCAGTTGTTGTCGGGCTGTTCTTTTGCCTCTTTTGCAAAGTCAGAACCCTTCCATCGAATGTCTTCGGGTGCGTGTGCCGTGCATGCTATTGACAAGGCACACTGGTAATGGCGAACCAGACACTGTGGCTTTTAGTAGCTCGTGCAACCGGACAGACAAGTCTGATGGTGTGTGCTTCAGCAAGTATTGCGCTAGCAGCGGGAACCCCGTTGGGGATATTGCTGTGCGTAATGTCGCCTGGACACGTGTGGGCGCATCCTGCGTGGCATCGTGTGTTAAGTTCGTCAATGAACGTGCTGCGCGCTTTCCCATTTGTGATTTTGCTGGTGGTGTTGCTTCCGCTCTCGCGTATGCTCACAGGACGCACAGTGGGAACGGCGGCGGCTATCCTCCCGCTTGCGATAGCTGCGCTCCCTTTCGTGGCACGGGTGATTGAAAGTGCTCTGCTGGAGGTGGAGCCAGGGATAATCCAAGCGGCGGTGGCAATGGGTTCAAGCATGCGGCAACTTGTACTAAAAATCATGCTGCCTGAGGCTGCTCCTGCATGTGTTTCTGGTGTAGCACTGATGGTAATTAATCTAATTGGATACTCAGCAATGGCAGGGGCGATTGGGGGAGGAGGTTTAGGAGACGTAGCGATCCGCTACGGGTATCAGCGCTTCCAACCAGAGGTGATGACAATGGCAGTGCTTGCAATCCTGGCGCAGGTTGCGCTAACGCAATGGATCGGGCGTATAATCTGTACCCGAATACGAGCGCGCAGGTAGTACCCCGCCAGAGTTAGGCAGGACGTCTGTCCTTGCATGGGTAAAGAGGGAGTGAGGTGCCCTGTACATACGCAGGGGAAGTGTTTACAATGCGGTCATGTTCGCGGATAAGAGTCTTTCCGCGCTGAATGCCGCGTGTCAGCGTGCGCAGCAGGATCTGCAGAGCCATTGTTGCAGTCTCGGTGAACATATTGTGCGCGGCGGTGCTGCGTGTGACATCAGCGGACTTGGCGTACAGGACACTGACATCAGCCGATGCCACGCGCTTCAACGTCAGCGCGATCAGGTTGCTGAGTCTATCCTTGATATTAAGTCGATACTTCAAAGACAAGAAGAACTTGCCGCTCTTGGAAAGCGGGTGAGCAAAGTATTGCACCGCCATGCTCGTCAGGAGCGGGATGTACTCAGGAGTTTTGTAGCCCAGTACTATGCCACCTACGCGCACGTAGGCCTACCTGCGCTCGAACCGATCTATGCGCGTACGGCGGAGCTTGAGTCTACTCTGCAGGATTTACGCGCCAAGCGTGACCAGCTCTTGGAAACATGCACATTTGGTTCAATTCTTGAAAGAGTTGGCCTCCAGGCGAAGAGCGCGGTTGTTCAGCGCAGGATTCGCGTGCTCGAAGCAAAAATTCAAAAGATTATTACGCTCTGTACCCCGGATGTCATTGCGCATCCGGACGTCGAGCGCATGTATCACGCAGGCGAGCTTTCCTCCGCACTCAGTGCCGCGTACGCACGGCTCATATCCGACCGCGGCGTTTACGCGAGCAACCTTCAACATAGCCAGGAGCTTATGGATGAGCAAGAAGCACTCGACGCGCGCCTGCGCGCCCTTGACTGTGGTGCCAAGCCGCTGAAGCGCGTTGCGGCGTTCACAGCGCAGGTCAGTGAACTGGATGAGGATATCAATGCGCTGTGCGCGCGCATCGGTGCTGCATACGCAAGTTGTTTCTTTACCGAGGAAGGATTTGCTCAGCCTCCTTTATCTCAGAAGACAAGACCGACGGTGCCCGATGAACTCAGCACGCTGTTGCGTACCGTGGCAGAAGCGCGGATGCGCGTGGCACGTGCAGGGTATCAGGTAGAGTGCGCCAAGCTCCGTCAAAAGCTTCAGTCAGAGCAGCGTGTGTGCGAAAGCTTTTGCAGATCAATCGAGGAATATCGACGGGGGATCAAAGAGTACGAGGCGATGATCGAATCGGCGCAGCAGAACGTTGCGTTAAGCAAAGCCACGGTAGCGCGTCTGGCGCAGTCATTAGAGGAGGCGTCAGAACGCCTTACCCTATTCGAAACATCGCCGGAACCTATTGTTCTCTCTTCGGAAGTTCTGTCTGTCCCCCAAGAGAAGGCGAGTGTGTAGGTGCTCATGAGATAGAGCTCTCCGTGTCTTCTAGACGGGTGGGGGGGGGGTGAGGTAGAAGTGAGAGGAGGGGGAGTGAGTGGGCAGGCAGGTGATGCAAGCGGGGGTACTTGCGGGCATGGTATGTGCTGCTTCTGGTTATGCAGGCGTACTCACTCCGCAGGTCAGTGGCACAGCCCAGCTCCAGTGGGGCATTGCGTTCCAGAAGAATCCACGCACTGGCCCGGGCAAGCACACCCATGGGTTTCGCACTACCAATAGTCTGACTATTTCCCTGCCGTTGGTGTCAAAGCACACCCACACCCGCCGAGGGGAGGCACGCTCAGGGGTGTGGGCACAGCTGCAGCTGAAGGACCTGGCAGTAGAGCTTGCGTCTTCTAAAAGCTCAACGGCCCTGTCCTTTACCAAACCTACCGCTTCCTTCCAGGCAACCCTGCACTGTTATGGGGCCTACCTGACAGTGGGTACCAGTCCTTCCTGTGTGGTTAACTTTGCCCAGCTGTGGAAACCCTTTGTCACCCGTGCCTATTCAGAAAAGGACACTCGCTATGCCCCTGGTTTCTCCGGCTCCGGGGCAAAACTCGGCTACCAGGCCCACAATGTGGGAAACAGCGGAGTAGATGTGGACATCGGTTTCCTCTCCTTCCTTTCCAATGGTGCCTGGGATAGTACTGACACCACGCACAGCAAGTATGGCTTCGGGGCCGATGCAACGCTTTCCTATGGCGTCGACCGTCAGCGGCTGCTTACGTTGGAGCTGGCAGGGAATGCCACACTGGACCAGAACTACGTTAAGGGTACCGAAGACTCCAAGAACGAAAACAAAACAGCACTCCTGTGGGGAGTAGGAGGCCGACTCACCCTCGAACCAGGCGCCGGCTTCCGCTTCTCCTTCGCCCTCGACGCCGGTAACCAACACCAGAGTAACGCACATGCTCAGACCCAAGAGAGAGCTATCCTCAAAGCAAGGGAAGTGTTTAGACGGGTGGAGGGGAAACTCGTGCAGAACCTTCCCAATATCATGATGCCACCAGGAATCACCGAACAAACCACTCTCATAGAGATGGTAGGACTTGCTGCTTTGATTGCAGAAGGAACGCTCGGCAGCGCCATTCAAACCGTGCTAGCCGCTGGCGCGCTCGCGGCGCTTGTATCGCAACTTGTACCGAACATAGAGCAAGGAGTACGTGATGTCTTCCGCTCTTCCGATCCAAGAGTTGTCACTGCTAAACTTCTCGCTTTCCTTGAGCGCGCACCTATGAACGCGCTCAACATAGACGCGCTCCTGCGTATGCAGTGGAAGTGGCTCTCTTCTGGCATATACTTTGCCACCGCAGGCACTAATATCTTTGGCAAACGCGTCTTTGCTACCACTCGTGCGCACTACTTTGATTTTGCCGGATTCCTTAAGCTCGAAACCAAAAGCGGTGACCCCTACACCCACCTGCTCACCGGCCTGAACGCCGGCGTCGAAGCACGCGTGTACATCCCCCTCACCTACATCCGTTACAGAAATAACGGAGGGTACGAACTGAATGGAGCTGTGCCCCCTGGGACTATCAATATGCCAATTTTGGGGAAGGCGTGGTGCAGCTATCGCATCCCCCTCGGTTCCCACGCCTGGCTTGCACCACACACATCCGTGCTCGGCACAACCAATCGCTTTAACATTATTAACCCCGCGGGCAACCTGTTGAATGAACGAGCGCTCCAGTACCAGGTGGGACTGACGTTCAGTCCCTTCGAGAAGGTGGAGCTCAGCGCCCAGTGGGAACAGGGCGTGCTTGCTGACGCTCCTTACATGGGCATTGCCGAGAGCATCTGGTCCGAACGCCACTTCGGCACCCTTGTCTGCGGAATGAAAGTGACATGGTAAAAACGCGTGCTGTTCGATTCCACCTCCCCTATCAAACCCCGTTTTGCTCGTCTTGCCTTTGCAGTTGCAAAATTTTGTCTCGGATGAGGGCTGCCTCTTCAAATCGTAACTCACGCGCACAAACCTTCATGTGTAGGCGCAACGCCTGTACCATTTTTTTGCGTGCAGCATGTGTGCGCACGTCTGCGTCTGCTGCGCGCAACAGGGGTGCGACCTGTACACGCGCAGCGTCTTTTTTTACTTCCTGCTCACGGACCAGAATATCTTCAATAGACTTTTTAATCGTACGGGGTGTAATCCCATGAGCACGATTATACGCCATCTGAATCTTTCTCCGTCGAGCAGTTTCCTCTATTGCTTCACGCATCGCATCGCTGATTGCATCCGCGTACATTACCACAGTTCCGCGAGCATTACGTGCTGCTCGACCAATAATTTGGATGAGACTCGTCGTCGAACGTAAAAAACCGACTATATTGGCATCCAAAATAGCAATGAATGCCACCTCGGGCAAATCAATACCTTCTCGTAATAAATTTATTCCAACTAATACCTCACATTCCCCCGCACGCAGACTCGTGAGAATTTCTACGCGTTCAATAGTTTCAATTTCCGAATGAACATACTTTGTCCTTATTCCCAGTCCATTGAAATAATCTGTTAAATCTTCAGCCATTTTTTTTGTCAATGTTAGCACCAAACTACGTTCGTTCCGCGCACTACAAGCTTTTACCCGCTGACATATATCTTCTATTTGTCCATCCGTTTTTCTCACTTCGATGCATGGATCTAAAAGTCCAGTGGGACGAATCAGTTGTTCAACTATTTGCACAGACTGTGTGCGTTCCTTCACCCCAGGAGTTGCAGAAATAAAAACTGCTTGATTTAACAATGCCTCAAATTCCGAATCTTTCAGTGGACGGTTATCTCGTGCACACGGCAAGCGAAAGCCAAAATCGATGAGATTCTGTTTACGCACCCGATCTCCTTCATACATTGCACCAAGCTGCGGAAGTGTTACGTGACTTTCATCAACAAAGAGCACAAAATCCTTTGGAAAATAATGAAGAAGCGTCACCGGCGGTTCACCAGATTTTCTACCTGCAATCGGCGCAGAATAATTTTCTATACCGTGGCAATACCCCATCTCTCCGAGCATTTCAAGATCGTATTCTGTGCGCGTTTTTAAACGTGCCGCTTCTGCAAGCTTATTCTCTTGAGTTAATTGTACCAACCGTTCATCGAGTTCTTGTCTAATACGGTCCATGGCGCGAGGGATTGCATCCTCTTTAAGTACAAAATGCTTTGCAGGGTAAACGGTAAGTTCTTCAAATTCCCTTAGAACAGCACCGCTTACAGGATGAATGCGACGGATACGAACAACTCGATCCCAATCGCACTCGATACGATAAAATTCTTCTAAATACGCAGGGAAAATTTCAATAACGTCTCCCCGAACTCGGAAGCGACCGCACTCGAGCACCGCGTCGTTACGCTCGTATTGCAGAGATACAAGTTGCCGCTTGAGATCTTCAAGATCAAGACACTGGTTGACTTCCACGTGGATACGCAGATCACGCCAGGATTCAGGCAACCCAAGACCGTAAATACACGAAACAGTTGCGACTACAATAACATCACGACGTTCCATGAGACTAAACGTTGCAGATAAACGCATTCTATTTATCTCTGCATTGATAGAAGCATCTTTCTCAATGTAGAGATCACGAGCAGGGACATACGATTCAGGCTGATAATAATCGTAGTACGACACAAAATACTCCACCGCATTGTCTGGGAAAAAACCTTTAAATTCCCGGTACAATTGTGCAGAGAGCGTTTTATTATGACTGATGACAAGCGTCGGTTTTTGCACGCGTGCAATAACGTTTGCAACTGTAAACGTTTTCCCCGAACCGGTAACACCCTTGAGCGTTTGAAAACGCGCCCCCGCATGCAAGCCACGCACGAGTGCGTCGATTGCGGCAATCTGATCGCCTGCAGGTTGGAAAGAAGCGTGTAATTTAAATTCTTTCATGTGCTTCGCAGTATCGGTTATTACCATAGGATTTAAAAAATCTGTAGTACATGCTGTGCCT
Organism: Treponema pallidum subsp. pallidum str. Nichols; assembly: GCF_000410535.2. Taxonomy (NCBI): domain Bacteria; kingdom Pseudomonadati; phylum Spirochaetota; class Spirochaetia; order Treponematales; family Treponemataceae; genus Treponema; species Treponema pallidum. The sequence goes on along the minus strand of NC_021490.2, from coordinate 132,812 downwards.
TTCCCTTTGATTTTGCTCTCTTAGAACCTCTGGTTGACAAACCACACCCATGGTGAATAGAGTGGACCCCGCTTAAGAGGAGGCACGTTATGGTCAAGTTGCTTAGCATTGGTGGATCGGATGCTTCAGGTGGTGCGGGCATCGAGGCGGATCTGAAAACTTTCCAAGAGTATGGAGCGTTCGGTGTGGCTACGCTCACCGCCATCGTTACTATGGACCCATCCCGGAACTGGTCGCATCGTGTACATTCACTTGAGGAAGACTGTGTGCGCGATCAGCTTGAAACCGCATTTGCAGGCGTGGGGGTCAGCGCGGTGAAAAGCGGTATGCTTGCCTCTGTCCATGCAATCGAATGTGTCGCGGAGTATCTCGAACGTTTTGCAGTTGCTGCATACGTCTTTGATCCTGTCATGGTATGCAAAGGATCGGGAGATGCATTGCACCGTGAGTTGAACGAATTGATGATCCAGAAACTTTTGCCACGCGCGACAGTTGTTACTCCCAATCTTTTTGAAACCGCCCAGATTGCCGGTATCAGCGTACCACGGACAGTGGACGAAATGAAGGAGGGTGCACGTTTGATTCACGAGCGCGGCGCGTCGCACGTGTTCGTCAAAGGCGGCGGAAGACTCCCCGGTTGCAAGCACGCTCTGGATGTTTTCTACGACGGCAAGACGTTTCACCTCGTTGAAGATGAACTTGTGCAGAGTGGATGGAATCACGGCGCGGGCTGCACCGTATCTGCGGCTATTACTGCAGGACTGGGCCGAGGACTCACCGCCTACGACGCGATACTGAGTGCTAAGAGATTCGTGACTACAGGCCTCCGCCACGGATTCCAAGTCAACCAGTGGGTTGGAACAGGAAACCTCAGCAAATGGCGCGACCGCTTCCACTGACTCAGGCGGTACATACGTGGGCGATCAGTGCTGGTATAGGTGCTTGAAGTATTCCAAGTCGGTTGAGAGGATCTTCTCCGTGTCGGGGAGCGATTTCTTGTACACCTCCAAGCTTTTCCAGAAGCCGTAGAACTCAGGAGATTTCCCGTACGACTGCGCGTACACGGCCGCGGCGCGGGCGTCTGCTTCACCCTTGATACGCTCTGCCTCCTCGTACGCTTTTGAAAGTAAACTGCGTTTTTCGTTGTCGAGCTTTCCAAGCCACTCTGCCTTCTTTCCTTCGCCTGTGGAGCGGAACATTTGCGCGATCTGGTTGCGCTCTTTTACCATCCGATTGAACACAGATGCTTGCAGCTCATCTGAGTACTTAATCCCCTTGAAGATCACATCGACAACGACAATACCGAAATCTTTTAACTGATCATTCGCCGCCTGTGAGATCTCCCGCGCAAGAGACTCTCGCCCCTTTTCTATCGTCATATGCGCAGTTTTCTCCGCACCCCTATCAAAGGCAAGCTGCGACACCGGGACGTCAAACTGCTCGGAGTGATTGGACTCGTTGATAGCGTTCGTGCTTCGCACAACATCGTCTAGGCCATTGACAGTGATAATATCCCTAACTGAGGAATCGATAATGTCAGAAATACGCGAGTAAGCCGCCTCATAAGTCCCCAAAGACTGATAAAACTTTTTGACGTCTTCAATCCTCCACCTACTGGTGGTATCCACCTCAATGAACTGTTTTTCCTTTGTGGGAATCTTCTGAGGATCTCCATCAACGCGCAGGAGCTTGGCTGTATACTTATGCACGTGATGCAGAAAAGGAGCTCTGACATACAATCCAGCGGTGTTATTCGTTTTTATGATTTCTCCGAACTGGGTGATGAGCGCAACCTGTCCTTCCTGGATGAGGTAAAACGGTTGCAGGAGCACAACACCACCTAACAGCACCCCAACGACTATACCTATGTTCAGAACAGGTCGTACACGTGCGTGTACCTGTAGTCCACGTTTCCTCATACCCCTACTCCTCGCGTGTTCCTGCCACGACCTTCTTCGATACCTTACTGATATCCTTGAGCGTTAAAAGATTCTCCAGTTTTTTGTCAATCAACAGCACATTTTCAGTCTTTTCCAGGATAGCCCCCAGTCCCTCAAGGTACAAACGCGTTTTGGTAACATGAGGTGCTTTGACATATTCAGCATAGATTGAGTCAAAACGTGCTACATCTCCTTTTGCTCTATTTACGCGTTCATTCGCATATCCCATAGCCTCCTGAATCAACTTGTCCGCGTCACCTCGGGCCTTAGGAATTTCCCTATTGTAGGACTCTTTTCCCTCGTTAATGAGTCGATTCATATCCTGAATAGCAATATTCACGTCTTCAAACGCTTGCTGTACCTCCTGAGGAGGAACAACATTTTGCAGCTGCACGGAGGAAACAAGAACACCTAGGCCAATCCTTTTCAGGAGAACATTCATCATATCCTTCGCACGCATCTGAATCGCACTGCGCTCCGGCCCCATGATATCAAGAATCGCTCGATCTCCAATTAAACTGTTCACCACTGCTTTTGAAATGTCTCGAATGGTTTGCCTTCGCTCCTGGGACTCAACATTAAACACCCATGCTCTTGGATCTACAATGCGATACTGAACCACCCACTCGACGTCTACAATATTCAAATCCCCCGTAAGCATAAGAGACTCGTGACTGATATTATTCACATAGTGACTCTGCTCGGAACTCTTCGACGTTCTGAACCCGAACTCTTCCTTTTGCACCTTGGTTACCGGCACTTTATACACCCACTCTACAAAGGGGATAAGATAATGCAATCCCGGTTCTAGCGTCCGATGATACTTGCCAAAACGGGTGACCACCCCATTATCAGTGGGAGAAATGATCCTAATAGGGGAGGCAATTCCAACAATCACGATACCGAGCACCCCACCTATGCATCCTGCCACCACGCTCCACGTTGCTGGAGTCCACTTTGGTATTCGCATCACGGCACCTTCCTACACACGCTCGTCTTTTCGCCCATCTTACGGGAAACATTTTCCTGTGACAACACTCACCGTATTCACACAGACTTCGTTGTAGACAGAATAAAAATTCTCACTCAGTATAAAAACACAGGAGGCATGATGTATCTTACAAAGGAACTACTCGATACGTTTGCGCACGAAGTCGCCGCAGATCCTATACACAAAGCGGTCGCAGGAGCTGTTGCGCGCGTCGGTCTTGAAGAAGCTGCACTGAACACAGAAGTGGCGCGTCAGCACACACATATTTTTTCTACCGAGACAAAACGTGGAGAAATGACCAATCAAAAAATGAGTGGTCGCTGCTGGATATTTGCTGCGCTCAACGCCGCGCGTGTAAACACCATGAAAAAGTTGGACATTGAAACAGTTGAGTTTTCCCAAAACTATCTTTTCTTTTGGGATAAATTGGAGAAAGCAAATTTCTTTTTAGAAAATATCCTAGAAACACTTGATGAACCTCTCACCAGTCGGTTGATGGCACACCTGCTTGCAAATCCCGTCCAAGATGGCGGGCAATGGGATATGTTTTCAGGGTTATTAGAAAAATACGGTCTTGTGCCCAAAGAATGTATGCCTGAAACTTTTCACTCTTCCAACTCACGCGTTCTTCTTGCAGTCCTCACTCGTCGGCTGAGGAAGCATGCACAGCTTTTACGTTCTGCGCATGAAGAAGGCGTTGCGCTGCATACCCTGAGGGAGAAAAAGGAAGCGTTCCTTTCTTCCATCTACTCTATCCTCGTGAAGGCTCTCGGGAGACCTCCGGAGAAATTCGACTTTGTGTACAAGGATAAGGAAAAAAAATTTCACAAAGTCAGAGACCTTACGCCGCAGAAGTTTTTTTGCGATTTCGTCGGATGGGATCTTAAAAACAAAGTGAGTTTGATTCACGCGCCAACTGCGGATAAACCGTTTGGCAGAGCATACACGGTTAAATTTCTAGGCACCGTAAAGGAAGCCCCGTGCATCTGCTATGTCAATACTCCCATTGAAGTGCTCAAAGAAGCTACAGCTTCTGCAATCCGAGCCGGGGAGCCGGTATGGTTTGGTTGTGATGTAGGTCAAATGATGACGCGCAAAGATGGTATCATGGATACGGAGATATTCGGGTACGAGTCGATGCTCGGCACTACCCCTGAATTCAATAAAGCAGAACGGCTTGACTATGGCGAAAGTCTTTTAACACACGCGATGGTCATAACCGGTTTTGACGAGGATGCACAAGGTAACCCCGTACGCTGGCAGGTAGAAAATTCGTGGGGAGATGACACAGGAAAAAAGGGCATGTTCTCTATGAGCGATCGCTGGTTTGACGAATATCTCTACCAAATTACGATCGACAAGAAGTTCGTACCACAGGTGTGGCTCGATGCGCTAGAGAAGCCAATAATAGCGCTCGAACCTTGGGATCCGATGGGAGCGCTGGCGGACACCCCTCTGTATCTTAAAAATTAAGAAGAAGAACAAGTGCGCAATTCTGATCGGTACTTATTTACGGTACGTCTTGCGCACTTGATGCCCTGCTCACCGAGCAACTGGGCTATCCTTCGGTCGGAAAGGGATATACGCTGCGTTCGTACCTCTTGTATGAGACGTGATATCCGGTACTTAACTGATACTTTTGAGTGCGGAGAACTCGGGTAATTCTGTCCAAGACTGGACCGATCACGATATTCTTCGGTGGATAAAACCCGAGGGGAGAAAAAGTACCTTAAGGAAAAGTGTTGCGATCCGTACTGGAGCCATTTGTCGCGCACTATGCGGGACACTGTTGAAACGCTCAATCCGGTCCTGTGTGCAACATCTGTCATTCTCAGGGGCGTGAGCTTCGCAGGTCCGTGATCAAAGAAACCGCATTGGTAGTGAACTATTGTTTTCGCGATATCCAGCAAGGTACGTTCCCGGTATGAGAGCATACTTACAAGACTGAGCGCGTCGTGCATGCATGCTTTCAACGCGTGGTTTTTTTCTGCCGCTTTTGAATGCATGCAGTAATCGTTTCGGAAAACCACAGTTGGGATGCCCGTGCAGTTAATCTGTGTAACAAACCCGTGCGCAGTTTTTGTAATCAATACATCTGGTTCAAGCAACATGTTCGTGTCAGCCCGCTGAGCGTTCGACACACACTTACCTGGAAAGGGATGTAGTTCCTTAATGAGGAGCAAAATATCTTTCACGTCATTTGACGAAACCTTCTGCACACAAAGCCCCATACTATTAATCTGTGTCGTCAGCGCGTGCACGGATACGCGTCCATCACACATATTGTCAGAGCAGAAAAGCAATTCGCTGTGGTGTGTTAGTAGATTGATAACACATCGATACAAGGGATCAGAGAAACGCTCAAAGCGCAGCCGCGCTTGGACTGCCAATGATTCTTTAAAATTAAAAACAGCACACCCTTGTGGCTCAAGTCTTTGAATGAGCGCTATTGCCTGCGGTATTTTTTCTTGAAGGGCTGTGGGCATACTACCACACATGTTCTGAAAGATCGCAGGAGATATGGAAAAAAAACCGTGATCATCTAACATCTGGATAAACGCGCACGCCAAATCGAGCACAATCGCTTCGTGTTTTTGATAAAAAACTTGTTCACGCAATACAGCTCGGATATTGTCAACCTGCTTATCGGGCTGATTTTCCAGCAATTGCTGAAAGCGATCACGTGCGCGCATGCGCTCACGTCTATCACCGAGCGACAGGTAACAAGCCTTCCCAGTGCGACGAGCGGACGAAGGACGTATTTCTAAAAGGGGATTGCGTTGCACGGCACGGAGAACCTCGGTCTTCAAATCCCCCCGAGAAAGCTGCAGTAAACAAAGCCCGTGCACCAACCGCTGATTGAGAACTAACCGCTGCTGTTGAACAAGCTGCTGCATATCACCACGTGCCCTGCAAACCAATCCCACGAAAGGAATACAGAAAAGGAGCGAAACGCTCACAGGTGCGTAGTTTCTAGGTTCTCCATTTCTACTAGCGCACGCGACGCCGTTTGCACATACGCTCTCGCCTGAGAAGCCTGCTCACGGAAGCTAGCATTGTCGCTCCCACGGATATCAGACCAATTGGTAAGCGTTGCGTAGGCACTTGTTTTCGACGCCCCGATCATACTCGCCAACATAGCGCCAATGCAATGAAATGCCTTTAAGGTTGCATCAAGCAAGACAGTCGCCTCAGAGTCAATTACCTTTATCAGAGCTTCCAGAATACCCTTACTTTTCATGGTAACTGTGTGCTCTTTACGCTGGGCACTAAAGGCGACTCCCCATTCCCCCACCGGCGAAAGTCTTACCTCGAAATTCCTAATCTTTGCTCCCATCTGCTCCAGTACATTTACCGCGTCAGTGTACTCTATCAACTCATCTCGACGATAGAAACTGCCCTCAGCAAGAATAACGTTCAGCGGCGGTGAAACGACGCGCGCATACGCACCTTCGAACAAATTTTTTAAAAAGACAAAAGACATCTCTCGCCTAAACACAAGCTGATACCAAAACCCTTCCCATGGCCGATGAGTCAACTCTGAGAACTGCTCCCTTCCGAGAAGAGAAAGCATTTGCTCCTTAAGCACTAAACGCTTCTGTGCGGTAGACCACAGCGCCCATTTTTCATTGAAACGTTTTTTCCACGCTTTCTTAAAAAGGACAAACCAATCCTCACCACCGGCAATTGCCCGAGGTTGCCAACGAATGTTCCTACCTGCAAAACGGACAAAATCCTCAATAGGAATGCTGTGCGATAAATCCTTGATAACAACGAGCGCTGCACTCGCCTCCTTAAGAAAGGCAGCAGCGTGCGCAGCGTTATCCACCTGCGCGTCATGCAGCGATGTTTTACTCTTCAGCACAAAAAGCCCCTGCAATACCGCGTCGGGAATATGCTTGCTGTCATGGATAACACACGCAAGCTTTTCCAATTCAGATTGCAAAATAGTAATGGGACACACGGCACTCGCCGGGGAGATGACGGTAAAACGCAGCAGAATACGATCGACAGGCACTTCACAAAAAACCTTCATCCACTCGATAGCGCGCGCCGCCTGATACAACTCAGTTTTATGAGGACCACTCAGGGTGGCAAGGGCGACGTCCATTCTTTTAAGGAGGGACGCACGCAAACCAGAAGGAGTACCATCTCCCTGCGCAGCAAACGGATCGCTGCACGCCATCAGCTGCTCATACACAACGGGAGTGATAAAAGAGCTCAACAGGAGGTAGAAGTCCCCCTTATCGCTATTGTAGCAGGCGAGCAATGAATCAAAAAATACCTGTGTTTTGCGCAACTCGCCCATCTTGTCGTAAAAAACCTTTGTGAAGGTTTTTTCCTTTACGTCAATGTACTGCGCGTAATGCGCCTTAAGATCATTGCCCAGACGCTGGAGAAGTGTTTCCTCGTACAACGCTTCCACCGACGAAGACCGAAAAAAGGACTTTACCCCAATCCAGAAGCGGAAAAAAAAGGTTTCGCCCGCCAAGCTATCCTCTCTGGTATCCCAGCGAGCAAAGGCGCGCTTTTTCTTGACTTTCGCGGGAGTCTCCGCGTTAGCTTCACTAGTACGCAGTGCTTTCCCGATACCGGCAAGCATACGCTGCGCGTCCTCAGTGGAGAGCGTTTCCACCAATTTATCAAATGTTGAGAGCTGTTCGTTCATAGCGTCACCATAGCCACGCACTCAGGGGAATACACACCCCAATAGTCCCTACGGGAATTGAACCCGTCTTTTGAGATTGAGAATCTCATGTCCTAACCGATAGACGAAGGGACCACACGCGCTCCTCCCCTTTTTAAATAGAGAAAAGAATAGTCCCTACGGGAATTGAACCCGTCTTCTGAGATTGAAAATCTCATGTCCTAACCGATAGACGAAGGGACCACACGCGCTTTCCCTAGGGAGGACTCGAACCCCCACACACAGAACCAGAATCTGCGGTGCTACCATTACACAACCAGGGAGGGAGGCCCAGGCTAGTACGACACGTATTTTCTGTCAAGCAGATAACGAACACTCACTCAGATCAAAAACTTACCCGGTACCTCCACTTGACCGACGCAGACTGGCAGCTGCCATCAGCAGCCCCACAGCACACGCGCATTCCGGCAAAGACACACAACTGCACATTGCCGATACAATTGTGCAGTCGCTCCTTCCAGTCAGTAGCGCTATTGCAAAGCGCGCCTGGCTGCGATACAAGGAGGAGAACACTTACTCCGTATGGTTATTTCAGGATTACGCGCCATCGAAGAGTTTCTGCGCGCGCAGCCTGCTGCGCTAGAAGGGTTACACGCGGGAGGAAAAAACAGCAAGACGCAACAAAGCTGCGTGCGTGTGCTCACGCTCTATTATGCAGCGGAAAATGCGCGCATCAAACGACTCCTTGGTATGGCCGCGGCACGGGGGATACGGATCACGCACACAACGTGTGCTGTGCTTGATAAGCTAGCGCGTAGTTTACCCCCTGCGCTGCGCGATCACCGCGGTATCCTTGCTGTTCTAAGTTCACCGAGCGCAACGCCGCAGGGTTCTCATACAAGAAAAAAACGACCCGCTGTGGACAGCTCGCAGGAACGAACGTTGTTACATGCACTGGCAACGCACACGCACGCGCTTGTGCTCGTCTTAGACGCAATTACTGATCCCCACAACGTTGGGGCAATTGTACGCAGTGCAGACCAATTTTCTGTCGATGCAGTGCTCCTGCCGCACCATCATGGGGCAGGAGGTACAGAAACTATCACGCGAGTGAGCGCAGGCGCCGTTGCATGGGTACCGCTTGTGCGTGTACGCAACCTAGTGCGCACTGCAGGTATCCTCAAGCGTTCAGGATTCTGGCTATACGGTGCTGATGTAGCAGGAGAAGCAATAGGCGCCCGTACTTTTCCTCCTAAGACAGCGCTTGTGTTAGGCAACGAGGGGCACGGCGTTTCGCCGTTGCTGCGCACGCACTGCGACGCACTCATCTCTATCCCAACGCAGGGGAATGTAGACAGTCTGAACGTGTCGGTTGCCGCAGGTATTCTGTTATACGAAATACGCCGGAGTCAGCAGTCTCCCTACTCCGTACAAAGGCAAAACGAAATGAACGCTCAATGAAAACACCCAGGGCATCTTCGCATCTTTAATTCATATTGCATCTTTCACCCCATTGCGTTAGCCTGAGGGAGTCTCTACGCACGCGGTACGCGGAGGACCCCATGGCACATCTTCCTAAAGAGTACGATTTTTCTATAGAGTCATTGGGGGAAAGCAAAATTCCCTCTCCCATCTACCTGTCTCACACCCTTGGCGACTTCATTCCTAACTACGTCAGTGACAATGAGTACATCAGCCATGAACTGAGTGCGCGTCTGGGGGAGACGGTAGGGCCCTTTACTCATAAAAACTTGATGGAGCGTGCGGGCCCGCGCCAGAAGATTTTCTTCAACCCGCATCACGTTCATGCAGGTATTGTCACCTGTGGAGGGCTCTGTCCCGGCCTCAACGATGTCATTCGCGCCATCGTCCGCTGCCTTTGGGGCCGCTATGGCGTTAAGCGCATTAGTGGTATCCGCTTTGGCTATAAGGGCCTCTTGCCCGATTACAACTTCGATATCCTGCCGCTCACCCCTGAGGTCATCGATAACTGCCACAAAACAGGTGGTTCGCTGCTAGGCACCTCGCGCGGTGGGGGGAACCGTGTGGTTGACATCGTCGATGGTATCGAGCGGCTCAACCTGCACATTCTCTTTATCATTGGGGGGGATGGGAGTCAGAAGGGAGCAAAAGAGATTGCCGACGAAATAAAACACCGCAACCTTAAGATTTCCATCATCGGCATTCCCAAAACGGTGGACAACGACATCTCTTTTGTTCAAAAGTCATTTGGCTTCGATACTGCTATTGTCAAAGCAACAGAGGCAGTTGCCGCAGCGCACATGGAGGCTCGTTCACAGATTAACGGCATTGGACTGGTCAAACTCATGGGGCGTGAGTCTGGATTCATCGCTACGTACACGGCGATTGCGAGCCATGAGACAAACTTCGTACTCATCCCTGAAGTGAGCTTTGACCTTGACGGTCCAAATGGGCTTTTGGCTCACCTAGAGAAGCGAATCGCGCTACGTAAGCATGCGGTGCTCGTTGTAGCAGAAGGTGCGGGGCAAGACCTAATGGTAAATGCGGACGGTGTGCCCTCCGGTGATTCCCAAGGAGGTAGTTTGCGCGTGAGCAGCGGCACGGATGCGTCGGGTAACAAGCGCCTTGCGGATATCGGTTTGTTCTTAAAAGAAAAGATTGGAGTCTATTTCAAAGAAAAGCGTATACACATCAATTTAAAGTACATCGATCCGAGCTACTTGATTCGTTCCGCGGTTGCTGCGCCCATAGATTCGATTTACTGCGAACGCCTCGGTAACAATGCGGTGCATGCGGCGATGTGCGGTAAAACGAAAATGATCATTGGCTTGGTGCACAATAAGTTTGTACACCTCCCAATCGATGTGGTGGTGTGCCAACGCAAACACGTAAATCCTGAAGGATCGTTGTGGCGCGACGCCCTTGATGCAACAGGACAGCCGATTGTGATGAAAAATATTATCTAGGAGAGCGAAGGATGCGCTCCTCACAGCTGTGTGCAGGAAGCGAGCAGGGGGGGGGGTGCTTTTTCCCCTGTTTTTTGCGTGCTTGACGGCGGGCGAACACGCCCGTACACTTCCTCAGTGTGGGGCGTCGTTTTTTCCAGATTTTTCAGCTTTTGCGCGATGCGCCTCGGCTTTGCCAGCGTGACATCGCCAAGGCGTTGCGCCTGTCCTTGGCTTACACCAATCGCCTTCTACACGCTATGGAGTCTGCAGGACTCCTTGAAACCCACGGGACCTTTGGTGCGCGGACGCGTTCTCTCACCCCCCTTGCACATAGTCAGTATCAGTCTTGCCGGGTTCATAATGCGGTAATAATGGCTGCAGGCTTTGGCTCCCGTTGCGTGCCTCTTACATACGCTACTCCAAAGGGCCTGCTGAAAGTCTTTGGTGAGCCCATGATTGAGCGTCAAATTCGTCAGTTACACGAAGTCGGCATTACTGACATCACGGTCGTCGTCGGCTACCTCAAAGAGGCCTTTGAGTACCTCGTCGACAAGCATGACGTGACGCTCACCTATAACCCTGACTATGAAACTGCCAACAACCTATCCACCCTCTACCACGCCCGTCATTTACTTCGAAATACCTACATACTCTCAAGCGATAACTGGCTACGCGAAAACATTTATCACTCCCATGAGTGGGATTCCTGGTATACGGCTGTCAAGACACAAGGGAAAACAAAGGAATGGGTGTTAAAAACCGGATTGTACGACAAAATTACCGCCGTGAAAATTGGTGGCAGAAGTGGGTGGATCATGTACGGTCCAGCTTACTTTTCTGCATCGTTTTCTAAAAAGATCATCCCCCTCATCGAAGCTGCCTACATGCGCCCAGAAAACCGCGCGTGGTTCTGGGAAGACGTCTTTATGCGCAATACAAAATCCCTTACCATGTTTGCCAACAAACAGGCTGACAACCTTATCTACGAATTTGAGTCGCTCGATGAGCTGCGCAAGTTTGATTTTGCGTACATGGTTTCGAGCGATAACGAGTGGATGCGCGTCATTTCCCATGTTTTCAACCAACCCGAAATGACAATCGGTAAGCTGCGTCCACTTAAAGCAGGAATGACGAACAAATCTTTTATCTTTGAGCTGAATGATAAGCCGTACCTATTCAGAATTCCTGGAGAGGGTACCGAACTCCTTGTCAATCGCTTCCAAGAAGCTGCCGTGTATGAAGCAATTAAGCCCCTTAATATTTGTGACACTCTCGTTCACCTTGAGCCTGCCCGTGGTATTAAAATCACCGTCTTCCACAAAGACTGCCGCAGTGCAAACCCTAGTGATCCGGCAGACCTTGACTTGTGCATGAGGATTGCGCGCAAACTCCATCAATCAGGTATTTGTGTTGCCCATAGGTTCGACTTCAGATCGCGTATTGCGTATTACGAAAAGCTTGCCCTCGACCAGTACAGTATTCTTTACGCTGACTATCGTTCAGTGAGAGAAAAAATGAATACACTCTTGGCTATTGTCGATTCAGTGGACAAACCGTGCGTACTTACGCATGTCGATCTAACCCCAGATAACTTCCTGCTTTGCGATGGCAGTGCCCAGCTCATCGATTGGGAATATGCGGGCATGTGTGATCCGCTTGTGGATATCGCGATGTTCTCTTTGTATGCCCACTTTAACACCGCCCAGATAGAAGATCTCATGTATCGTTATTTTCAGCGTAATCCGCACGGAGAAGAGCGCCTGCGCGTCTTTTGCTATATTGCTCTTGGGGGATTTTTGTGGTCTTTGTGGACGAGCTACAAACAGGCGCTTGGTATCTCGTTTGGAGATTATGGACTGAAAATGTACCGATATGCAAAAGAATATTACGAAGCAGTTCAGACGCTCCTGAAAACACATAGGGCAGATCATGCAGAAAGAAAAATGTGACTTCAGCGTCTCTCTCATCCCATTGGGAATCGTGATCTCGTGCGCACTCCTATTTATTTCCTTTCCTGACATTTCTCATCGGGTAATCGGTACCCTCTTGAATATACTGGTAAACAAACTGGGCTTTTTCTATATCCTTACCGGACTGTTTTTTTTAGGAACGACGCTGACTATTGCTTTTTCACGGTATGGTGCGGTGTATCTGGGTACTACGCGCACCGCACGCTATTCCAACTTTACGTGGGGCTCCATGATTTTTACGTCCACCATGGCGGCGGATATTTTGTATTGGTCGCTCATCGAATGGGCGCACTACTTCACTCAAGCTCCGTTTATAGCAGAACACTCCCCTCCCACGGAAAGACAAGAATGGGCGGCAGCGTATCCCCTTTTCCATTGGGGCATCATACCTTGGTCTTTTTACGTTCTTCTCGCAGTGGCCTTCGGCTACATGTTGCATGTAAAGAAGCGACACACACACAAAATTTCTGAAGCCTGTCGTCCGCTGCTGGGCGCGTACGTAGACGGAATAATAGGAGAAGCAATCGATATCTGTTCTGTAGTGGGATTGCTTCTAGGCGTTGCAACCACGTTTTCCTTAGCAACGCCCCTCCTTTCGCTCATGGTTTCTCTCTTGTTCGGTATTTCTAACACCCAGCTGCTCGCTTTAGCGTTGCTCTGCGTTATTGCGTTGGTGTACACCACAGCAGTACTGCTGGGTACCCAGGGGATCTCAAAGCTCTCGCGTGCCGCGGTGTACTGCTTTAGTACCGTTCTTGTTTTCTTCTTGTGTGCAGGACCAACCGTGTATCTTATCGAGACGGGTATCACCGCGATAGGGAAAATGCTACAAAACTTCTTTCTTATGGCAACGTGGATGGATCCTTCTCGTATTTCATTACAGGAAACGGATGGGACGCTTGGATTTCCACAGCGGTGGACTATCTTTTACTGGGCGTATTGGATCACGTGGTCTGTTGCAACCCCATTCTTCATCGGCGCGATATCCGAAGGGAGAACCATCCGGAATACCATCGTCGGAGGGCTCTGCTGGGGTATCGCAGGTACGTACGGCTCCTTCATCGTCTTAGGGAACTACGGGCTCTATTTACAAACGCACCACCTCCTTCCTGCCGCGTACTTGCTGCGCGCGGGGAATACACCCGCTGAGGTGATTATCGCAATTATTCAGACACTGCCCTGCGCGTACATCGTTATGGCGCTGTTGGCAGCTACCATGATCGCCTTTTATGCAAGTACTTTTGACGCATTAACGCTCATCATCGCTTCCTATTCGCAAAAAAGCGTTGCACCGGGAGAAGAACCACGTCAAATAATGAAATCGTTTTGGGCGGTTGCGTGCATTCTCCTTCCCGCTTCTCTCATATTCTCCCAGTCCACACTCATGCACCTGAAAAGTTTAGCCATCATTGCGGCATTTCCTTTAGCGCTGATTATGTTGTGCGTGGTAGCATCATTTTTTAAGGAACTACGCGCCGAGGTAACCTCATAACGTGCCCTGTTGCATCCCTCAGATGGGTATGCTAATGAAAATCACCCCAACTATTTCCAGACTCCACGTGTATACGCAGCGGGATCGAGAGCTCAACAGCATGTTCCATCTCAGCAAAGAGAATTTCTTTCACTATCGCTGTCTCAGCAGCTGGCGCCTCAAAAATCAATTCATCGTGTACCTGCAGCAACAATTGTGCACGTAACGGTCGGCGCGCAAACGCACGCTGGATTGCTATCATGGCAATTTTCACAATATCCGCCGCAGAACTCTGAATTTGAGTATTCAACGCCATACGTTCGGCACGCGCGCGCTCAAGCGTATTGCGACTATCGATAGTACGGATGTAGCGTCGTCTTCCAGCCAAGCTAGTCACATAGCCGGTTTTACGTGTCTGCTCTGCAACCTGTGTACTAAAAGCATACACCCCCGGGTACGTTTCAAAATAACGGTAAATGAAGCTCTGCGCTTCCTTCTGAGAAATTTTAAGTTCGTCACTCAATCTAAAAGCGCTCATTCCATACACGATTCCAAAGTTAATAGTTTTTGCGATTCTTCTCATTGCAGGTTGTACATCGTCTATAGACACATTGAAAATATATGCAGCAGTCAATGCATGAATATCAATGTGCTGTCGAAATGCATTGAGAAGATTTCTATCTTGAGATAGATGGGCCAACACGACCAGCTCTATTTGTGTATAGTCTGCCGAAATTAACTCATGCCCAACAGTAGCTTGAAACGCCTGCCTTATTTTTCTTCCTTCTGTGCTTTTAATGGGAATGTTTTGTAAATTTGGATTTCTACTCGAAAGCCTTCCAGTTGCGGTACCAATTTGCACAAAGCTAGTATGTACACGCCCTGTTTGATCAGCAAGTTTTGCAAGCGATTCGGTATACGTCGAACGTAACTTTGAAAGATCTCTAAAGAGCAATATTTTTTCTGCAATGGGATGCTTACGTGCAAGTTTCTTCAATACAGAATGATCAGTAGAATAACCTTGAGTATTCTTTTTACCGGGCGGTAAATGTAATTCTTGAAAAAGGACTGTCTGCAGTTGCTTCGGAGAACCAATATTAAATTCATGACCGGCAAGAGAAAAAATATCGTGCTCGTACTGCTGGATCAAATCTGAAAAAGATCGAGTGAGCTGCTGCACAACATCCTTACGTAAAAAAATCCCCACTTCTTCCATACGTGCTAGGATAGGCAAAAGCGGCATTTCTATGGTCTCAAACACAGAAAGCAATCCTGCTGTTTCCAAGCGGAGTTTTAAATAATGGTATAAACGAAAAGTAATATCTGCATCCTCCGCTGCATAGCGGACTGCACACTCATAAGGGACGTGCGCAAAGGTTTGCCCTTTTGCTACCACTTCTTCAAATGTAATCGTTCTGATCTGAAAGAATGATGCGGCAAGTACATCCATACCGTATGTACCGCGATCGGGATCCAGCAACCAAGCTGCAACCATCGTATCGAAAATATTACATGCACAGTGCTCAAAAACGCCTGCACGATGCATAACGTGATAATCAAACTTTCCATTATGCATAACAAGTGTGAGCGTCTCATCATTCCAAAGACGTCGAAGCTGGTGCATGACAGCTTGGACATATGCCGGATCCTGCACAGCAGATGCAGATACCCCATGCTGTTCTGTGCACTCCTTTTCAGTCTCGACATTAGTGCTACGTGCACATGTACACTGAGTTGACTCGGTATGAAGAGAAACGTCCGGAACAATAAGAGGAACATAAAAAGCCTCTGCTTCCTGAAAGCAGATCGAAAATCCGACCAGACGTGTATCGTGCGGATGCAATCCATCCGTTTCACAATCAAACGCGACCACACCATTCGCACACGCGCAATCAATAATACGTTTAAGTTCTACAGGGTCAGTAACACCACGATAATGACCTGCACTGCGTGCAAGCATAACATCCTGCCTAAGATCTCTATTTTCTATAGGTATGGCGCCAGACACAGCACTCGTCTTCAACTCCGACTTCAATACGGAGTTCACCTCCGGTGTACTAGCCCTCCCTTCTACCTGAGATAAGAAACACTCATTTGCACATCGACCAGACGTGAGCACAGAAGACTCTGTCATTTGTAATGTATCGTTTGTTGCTTCTGTATCTATTTCTTGCACACAAGCACGATATTGTTGTGCAAGCGCATGCAATCCTTCTCGCACAAAAATACGTGCAGCAGACGTTACATCGAGCGGAATACAACAGGAATCTTCGAGCGAAAAAACACATGGTACATCGTCACGCAACTCAATGAGTGAACGAGAAAAAAATGCATCTTTCTTCCCACACACTATCTTCGTGCGCAGCGCTTCTTTTAAGGAATAGGTATGACGATAAATACCATCAAGTGTGCCAAAACAGTGGAGAAGATGTGCAGCCGTCTTAGGACCAATCCCTCTCACACCAGGCACATTGTCGGAGGAATCTCCCATGAGAGAGAACAAATCAAGTAATTGTGTTGGCATGACCGTCCACCGTTGCTGTACGTACGCAGCGTCGCAACATGTCCACTTATGATCTATGTCAAGTCTGAGCACTTGCACCGTATCACACACAAGCTGAAGTACATCTTTATCTGAGGAGATAATCACAACATGACAGTGCTCAGCCGCAACTCGTTTTGCTAGGGTTGCAATGAGGTCGTCAGCTTCAAAGCCGTCATGACGCAAAACTGTAATGCCCAGTGCACACAGGATTTCTTCGATAAGGGGAATTTGCGCATAAAGCTCTGCAGAAGTCTTATCCCTTTTTGCCTTATAGGCTGGGTACTGTACGTGCCGAAAGGTAGGCGTGAGAGAATCAAAAACAGCAACAAAATAACGGGGTCGATAGTGACACAGGAGCGTGTGCAAACTCCGAAAAAAACCATATACGGCAGAAACATTCGCACCGCTGTCGTTAATCAACGGCGCACGCGCGAACGCGTGGTAACTCCGATAAATAAGTCCGTAGGCATCAAGAAGGTAAAGCGTTTTTTTCTCTTGCATAAGGTGCAAGGAGTATACCACGGTCAATCGCAAAGATAAGGTTATGTGCAGCACCCTTCTTTCCGCTCCTAACGTGGCATACCCTTTGTCTTTCCCGGAAAAGCAGATTGGCACAGCCTGTAAAGAACGTAGTTCTTTACAGGCCTCTAATGTAAGTTACTTCCTACTATTTAAGACGGAATATCACATTGGAATCTGTGTATGCACGAAAATTTTTATGCGCACGCAAAAACTTAATCAAAGACTCCGCATCACGCAGATACGTATCCTCAGCTCCGCGCGTACTGACAATCTCTCCGAGCGTTTTATATCCGTCTTTTCCCCGCGCAATGTACGAGTTCACACCCAACCGATACGGCGCGCGCTCATCTACTGGCACCCACGCTCCATCTTTTTTTTGCACCTCAAGCTTTATCACTCGTTTGCCATGTTCATCTGGTTCTTGGCGCGCTTCATACCGGACACCCGCCCCATAGGGGAAGGCTCCCGTGGAACCATCACCAAGTGCAAACTGCAATGCATCCTCTATAATTTGTTTCAACTCTGCACCGCTGACGTCCACCAACACCAGCGTGTTACTAAAGGGGAGGAGCGTGTATGCGTCATTATACGTAATCTCACCAGGCTGAATATTTGACCGCGCACCGCCTGCATTTTGAATTACGCAATCTACCTTCCCCGCACCAAAACTTTGAATGTCTGAGAGCATCGTCTCTGCTACAAACCGCGTTGCAACCGAACCCTGTGGATTCTGTGCATCGGGAACTCGATGCACAGAACCACCTCGCATTGAGGCACCGGTAATTACGCCAATTGCCTGCGCACCAAGCGCCTCCTTTTCCTTTTTAAATTCTTCCAACACAGATATAATCTGATCATTCTCCTGCGCAAATATAATCTCTGGCGTCATCCTCAGTGCCACAAGCAGCGCTTCACGCTCTGCCTCCTCAAGAGGATAATTTTTTCTATCCGCTCCTTTTTTTTGCAATGTATTCGTATGTAACAAAAAACGCGGCATGCCTACTGCACTCGTTATTACTCCTGTTCGGTCAAAGACTACGTTCAGCTCGCCCAGACACTTACCATACTCCCACGCCTCTACCACATACACAGGCTCCCCTGCAGGGGACATAATCTTTCTGGGATATTCACCAACTACCGGAAGACCTAGCCGTCCGAGTGATTCATCCCCCAAAAGGTAGTGGGTATCACCTGACACGATGACGTCAATACCAGAAATGTTCTGAGCAATTTCACAGTTCTTCTCAAAACCTGCATGAGAAAGGAGGATTATTTTATTTACTCCTTGCTGCTGCATTTCAACAGTTGCACGACGCACCGCCTCTATCTCATCAATAAAATTGATATCCTTACCGGGACTGGATGACTCCACGGTTTTCTTTACCGTATCAAGTCCGATAACCCCAATACGCTCACCTGCACGCTCCACAATAGCGCTCGGCTTCCACAAGCCATGCAACGTGCTGGCAGCATTAGGAACCACATTTGCAGAGAGAACTGGCACTTCCAAATAGTGCAGAAATTCTTTGAGTCCCTCATTCCCATTATCAAATTCGTGATTGCCAAGGGTAAAAAAATCAAATCCTGCATGGTTCATCAGCACCGCGTCCGCACGCCCTCTAAAGAGGGTAGAATACAGCGTACCTATGAGTGCATCTCCTGCATGCAGTACCAATGCGTTCTTCGACTCCGCACGCAACCGTTGTATCTCGTGCACAAGCGCCGCATAACCGCCTACAGCCGCTCTGAGTCTTTCCCCTGCCACTGCAAGCTCTAAGGGTTCTGGTTCCAAATGCGAATGATGATCGTTGATATGTATAATCGTTAACTCAAAATCCCCCGCACGAGAATCGAGTTTCCTACAACCTACAAGTGCAAGCCCGATACACACCGCGTGAATCACCCGATGGGGAATAAACCTTTTCATAATATCCTCCACGAACAGACGCGTCCGCTCGATGTGTTCCGTGCCCGCACGGTACGGAACCTAGACCACACCGTATCGGAGACACATGAACGACGGCTCAGTATATAAAATTGCATAAAAAACCTGTAGAAGTAATGCTAACCACTCGGCCATAAAAATGCGCGTAACTCGCGGAATATACAAGGCAACTGTATGTTCTCGCCATCCTTCTTGCTTTCCTGCAGATACGATTTGCTCGCAGAATCGTTAACGTGCAACATACAGGACATCACCCCACAAGAGTGAATGTTTTTTTTTCACACGTCCTGTTTCGAGCGCGTAATATAGCAAGGCACGTACATCCGCCACACTGAGCACTTTCTGATGTAGCGCGAGGTGCTGCACCAACGATGATACAGTGAATCTGCGCGCATTCTTTTTCAAAAACTGTAAGAGCGCTTCTACATCCTCACATACAAAACGTGCAGTGCCTGCACACACATCACATCCGGCACACACATTCTGTTCCCCCAAAGACTCAAGTAAAACTGCGCGGCGACAACGTCCGCTTTCAGCAAAGTGGCGCAACACGTGCGCACGCACCCGTTGTGCATGCGGCAGTGTTTCTATCGAGCGAGCATCTCGAGGTGACCACAATAAAAATGCGTCTGCACGCATTCCGTCCCGTCCTGCTCTTCCAACCTCCTGTACGTACGCCTCCACAGTCAGTGGCGCATCCACGTGAATGACCGTACGTACATTCGGCTTATCAACTCCCATTCCCCACGCGCAAGTAGTTACCAAAACGGCAGAATCATGGGTATGAAACCATCGCTCCACTGTTTCTTTTTCTTCCCTCTGCAACCCTGCGTGATAAAAACGTATCTGTGTGTCAGAAAGACACGTGCGCAAATGGTGGGCTACACGCTCCACCTGTACCCGACGAGCACAAAAAATAACTGCAGGGCGCACACAACGCGCTACAAGTTGAGTCAGTGCCGTCTGCTTACACAGCACCGTGCGTACGGTGTATCGAATGTTCGGGCGATCTACTGTTCCCTGCAACACGTGCGCACGACCGCCAAACAGCACTTCCATGATGCGCGCAAGCACTGTTTGACTTGCAGTCGCCGTAAATGCAGTCACCACTTGAGGCGCAAGATCCTGCACCAATTCGCCTAGTCGCACGTAATCAGGACGAAACGAATCTCCCCACTCGGACACACAGTGCGCTTCATCAATAACCAAATGCGCAACGCGACATGCACGCACGCGTGCGCGCAGCGCAGGTTGTGTGAGTATCTCTGGACTTGCGATGATGCATACACCTCTTCGACTTTCTGTCCTTTTCTGAGCAAGACGTTCATCCACATGTACCACCTTCGAGAAGGTACTCACGTCATCAGAGAAGAGTGACGCATCAAAAGAGATCGAATCTGCAAGGGAAAATTCTGCCGTCTGGTGTGCAGGAGGCGTAACGCCTCGCATCCGGCCATACGCCTCAGCACACCTATCCAACTGCGCATACATGTACGCGCGCTCTTGCGCATTCAGTCCACCACGTAACAAGATGACCGAAAATCCCACTGCCTGCATCCGACGGCACTGATCACGCATGAGCGATAACAGTGGGTACACCACTAGCGTCGGCCCCTCTAAAAAGAGGGCAGGTACTTGAAAACACAGCGATTTTCCTGCACCTGTCGGCAATAGCACCACTTGATGTGCGCGTGACACGCCATCCTGATCAAAACGTGTGTCTTGCATGGCACCGACGAAATTATCCTCAGGCTGCGCGTCATCCACATGAGTCACCCTCGTAGCATCGGTTTGAGAAGAACCTGCCGCAGCGAACGGAGTTGTATGTGTACACGCATGCGCCGCATCCAGTATGTTAGCAATTACCAAGCGCTGCCAAGGAAACAGCGCACGAATACCAAAAACTGCTTGGGCAGTACGCGCTATGACGTCATGCGACATGTGCGCATCACAAGCAGGATTATCCGTAGGAGCAGGCATGGGGGCCGCACCCTGCGCGGCATACACATAGCGCAATCCATCCATCTCTACCCAATCTGAAGTATTACCCACAGTCTATGCCCTTCCACATACGGATATTCTTTTTTCCGCCCTATTTTGCTACGCTTGTGCGTCTATGCTCTCTACACTTAATCCTGAGCAACGTCGAGCCGTTACCACACTTGAGGGACCGCTTCTCATTATCGCCGGCGCAGGCTCAGGGAAAACGCGCGTAATCACGGCGCGCATCGCGTATATGCTCGAATGCGGTATTCTGCAATCGCGCATTCTTGCACTGACCTTCACTAACAAGGCCGCACACGAGATGTCTGAACGTATTAAAGCTCTCACGGGCAAACCTTTACGCAACACGACCGTCAGTACTTTTCACGCTTTTGGCGTTACGATTTTGCGAGAACATATCCATGTTCTCGGCTGGAGGAAGAACTTTAGCATTTATGATGAAAATGATAAACGTGCTCTCATTCGCGAAGCAGCAAAGGAAGTACATCTCCTGCCAGAAGTTCTTGACACAAACTGCGTGAGCACGCTCTTTTCCGCTATTAAAATGCAGCGTAAGAACTTAAAAGAGCTACAGCACAAGGAACGTGCTCTTTGGCACGAATATCATACTGCGTTGAAATTATTTAATGCGGTAGACTTTGACGATTTGATCGTACTGCCAATCCAGATCTTCAGTGAATATCCTGATATCCTTGCTTCATATAAGAGTCGCTATCATTACATTTTAGTGGATGAATTCCAAGACACCAGTGCACAGCAGTACCGTTTAATGAAAATGCTCGCTACACAAAATATCTGTGTAGTAGGGGACGATGATCAATCAATTTATTCTTGGCGTGGAGCACACCACGACAATATTCTCTCTTTTGAAAAAGACTTCCCCTACGCCACAGAAATTACCTTAGAGCAAAATTACCGTTCCACCGGAACTATTTTGGCTGCCGCAAATGGCGTTATCGCACACAATACACAACGCAAGGAAAAGGCACTGTGGTCCGGTAACGATTCAGGAAAACCTATTGAAATCTTCAATCCCGAAACGGAACGTGATGAAGCAATCTTTATTGCAAACACGATTCTCGCAGAACAAATACGCGCATCCTATTCTTTCAGTAGTTTTGGAGTCCTACTCCGCACGAATAGTTTTATGCGCATAATTGAAGACGTATTTTTGCAAGAAAATATTCCATACCGTGTCTCAGGCGGCATGAGCTTTTTTCAGAGGAAAGAAATAAAGGATGTGCTCAGTTATCTGCGGGTAATTTCTAATCCTGACGACGATGTCAACCTATTACGCATCATTAATACCCCGAGGCGAGGAATTGGAAAAAAAACACTGCATCTAGTCTCCGACATTGCTAATACACAACAATGTTCCGTGTTCAATGCACTGAATCAAATTATCAATAAAACACATGCAGTCGATTTAAAAGAATCACATCGTACCGCTGTGGAAAATTTTCTCCAGCTCATTACCCAGGCGCGTACCCATCTACTTTCGGGGAAAAATCTTGCGTACAAGGTACGCAAATTTGTTGAAGACATTCAGTATTTTAATTACCTCATCCAAGAATTCCAAAAAAACGAACATGCCGCACGTTTTAAATTCTTGCAAATCGAACACTTAGTCGAATCCATCGAACACTGGGAACAGAGTTCAGAACACGGAAGCTTGTACGACTACCTAAACCGCGTTACGTTGCTAGCACGCGATAACGTCCAAAAAGAAACAGAGGGCGCTGTGTCGCTCATGACAATTCATGCGTCGAAGGGGCTGGAATTTCCCGTAGTGTTTATCGCCGGCGTGGAAGCGGGAACCATTCCACACGAACGAAGTATAGAAGAGGTTCACAGCATCGAGGAAGAACGACGCCTTTTCTACGTTGCAATTACCCGCGCAAAAGAGAAGTTGTACCTGACACACTGCCGCACAAGGAAACGCGGCGGAAAAAGGGAAGAGCGCACCGCCTCCCCCTTTCTGGACGAAATTCCCAAACACCTGGTGCGCGCCCATGCACCGGAAGGAAAAATAAGCGAGGAAGAGGTCACGCGGGCCTTCACACGCATCAAAAAACTATTTACGTGATGGCTACCCACCCGCACAGCCCCAAAGCCGCTCGCGCTCAAACCCCCTGGTACAAAAACCACTGCGCAAGAAGTGCCGCTATTTGCCGAAGAGGGGTTATTCCCCGCGTCGAGTATTCCTCTAACGCGAATCCTGCCCGTAGAAAAAGCCGACTGAGTGCCTGCAACCCCGACGTTAGCATCAGCAGTCCGAAAAAGACGATCAACATCCCGGAGGCGAGCTTTACTGCGTGCATGTGACTCTTTACCCACGCAAACACCCGCTCCGCACGTCCAAAAAAGATCCCTGCAAACACGAAGGGAAGTCCCAATCCCAGTGCATACACGGTCAGGAGCCCTGCTGCGTGGAGCAGCTGCCCAGAACTCGCCGCATAGAACAACAGAGAAGAGAGAATCGGCCCCACGCACGGAGTCCATCCCGTTGCGAACAGCAACCCAAAAAGATACGCACGAAACACACCCACCCGTCGCACCGTTGTGTGCATACGCCTTTCCACACGCAAAAACGGAACCACGTCGAAGATTGTGTTTAAGCCGAGGAGTATCACCCCCACGCCCGCTACACGCGTGAGCACAGTGAGCACACCCGCACCTGCAAGCTGCACCCCTCCGCTAAATACGATTGAAAACAACACAAAAACCGTCGTCAGTCCTAATACAAAAAAAACACTGCTGAGAAAAACCTGGAGCCGCGCCGCCCCCGCCCGGATAGAACCGAGCGATTCTCCCGAAATGAAAGAGACGTACGCCGGAATAAGCGGCAGGACGCAGGGACTGAGAAAAGAAAGCAACCCGGCCAAAAAGGAACCCACAACGCCGGGGACACTAGTCACGCGCCAGTTCCTTAAAGAGAGCCACTAGCTCTGGTTGGTCATACTCCACACTCCCGACAACCACTGCCACGATGCGCCCTGCCTTGTCCACAACATAAGTAGTTGGCAGACCACGGGAAGCAAAAACACTCCCCAAACTCCCCTCCTCGTCAAGATAGATAGGAAAGGTATGCTTTCCACGCGCGATAAAACTTTCCACCTGTTTTCTCGAGTCACCAACGTTGACCGCGACAATCTGAAAGTCATTCCCCCTCATAAGAGCCTGCATGCGATCCATAGACGGCATCTCCGCACGACAGGGCGGACACCACGTAGCCCAAAAGTTCAAAAGCGTCACCTTTCCCTTGAAAAGGCTAGGAACCAGTGCCTCCCCCTTCAAGGCCTTCGCATGAAAGTCACTAGAAAGGTCGAGCGGCTTGGGATACACAAAAAAACGGAAACGCTCGAGCGCCTTCAGCGAGCGGGAAGGTACATCCGCATTGTGCGCCACATCGGCGGCTTGTACGCAGGAAACACCCCACACCGCAAGCACCAGGACGGAACGGAACACAAGGGGGACCGCGCGTAAAGCACCGGTCGTACGGGAGCAACTCATGCACAGAGAACACTCACTAGACTACGGAGATACAGTTTTTACGTCGGTTTTTGCACAGAATACAAGAACTAGGAGTCTGTGTCGCCCGTGTAGAACACTCCATCGCCCCGTGCACGCTGGGACGCAATGCCAGATACACACAGGGCCTGGATCCAAAGGGTCTCTTTGCGTTACGATGCCGGCGAGAGGGTTTCATGGTCACCGTTCTGTCACTTGGAGGTTCCATCGTTGCGCCTGAGACGCCCGACATAGAGCTTCTCGGGCGGTTCGTTCGTTCCGTTCAACGGTACCTATACGAAGACGCCTCACGGAAGCTCATTGTCGTTTCAGGCGGTGGTGCACCTGCGCGCACTTATCAAAACGCCTATCGTGCGCTACGCCGGAGCCTGTCTTCTCCGGCCTGTGCGAAACCTGCGCACGAGGGCGATAATCAGGAAGACAGGGAGCTGTATGCCACGGCCGAACACGTTGAACTTGACTGGATTGGCATCATGGCTACGCGTTTGAACGCGCAGCTGCTCAAATCCCTTTTTGGAATCCTTTGTCCAAATCCGGTCGTGTATGACCCGACTGCGGCGAACGTTTTTTCAGGTCAGGTGCTCGTTGCTGCTGGTTGGAAACCGGGTTTTTCCACCGACACCGACGCTGTGCTCCTTGCAGAGCGTTATTCTGCAAAGACGGTTATTAACCTTTCCGACGTTGCGCATGTGTACACGGGGGATCCTCGTTCAGACAAGGATGCGAAGGCGCTCACATCCCTCTCCTGGGATGATTTCCTCCTCCTTGTCGACAAGGAGTGGGTACCGGGCAGCCATGTCCCCTTTGACCCAGTCGCTAGTGTCCGGGCAAAAAAGTCGGGAATTCAGGTCATTTGCGCAACAGGGCGTGACTTACCGAATTTGGAGCGCATCCTGAACAGGCAAGAGTTCGTGGGGACCACCATTGGGTAAACGATGAGCGAGCGCACTGTTCCTGACCATTACGCCATACTGGGCGTTGCTGCCGATGCTTCTGAGGAACACATTAAGAAAGCTTTTCGCGCGCAGGCGCTTAAGTATCATCCGGATAAAAATCCGGGCGACGCGTGTGCGGAGGACCAGTTTAAAAGGATCAACGCAGCTTACGCCGTCCTCTCTGACCGTGCATCACGCGCACGCTACGATGCCGAACGCGCAGGTGGCGCATTTTGGTCCTCGCGTGCAGGACGCGACGCCTCAGAGGGCTTTGGCGCTTGGACCTCAGGTACGGACGACAAGGCAGGAGCGCGCACCCGCTACACACACACGCACGGTCCCTGGAGAGGGCACGCGCGGGAAACCGAACACTTCGAGGGATGGTACACTTTCTTCGGTGGTTTTCCTGGAAATGGGTGGAGTTATTGGAGCAGTGCAGACGCTCCGCCCGATCCGGCGGGTCCTACCGCGCGCACGGGCTCCAGGAAAGACGGGGCGCGCCTTCTCATTCAGGGAGCGGCGCTCGTCCTCCTGGCTCTATTCGGGCTACGCTTCTTTTTAGTATTTGGCTTCTTCGGGATCGCATTCAGCGTGTCCTGCCTGGCGCGCGGAGTGCACACCCTGAGGGCAGGACTCTCAATCCTCCTTGAAGGATGAGCAACCCCGCTGCTAAAGAGGAGCAAGCACCTCTCTCCTGCGAGAGAGGAATCTAACGCTCACGAAACATAATTCTGCCGCGGGAGAGGTCGTAGGGTGAGAGCGCGACCTTCACCGAGTCTCCGGGCACGATACGGATGTAGTGCTTGCGCATCCGACCTGAAAGATACGCAAGGATCTCGTGCCCATTCTGCAATTGCACTCTAAAGGTGGTGTTCGGCAGCGCTTCCTTAACCACTCCGTCCACCTCGATTGCTTCTTCTTTCGTCACTGACCCTCCACGTGCACCGGACGCAACCTGCCGGGCAGAACATTGCCTTTTCCCTCCATCGTCCGTATAATGGACGGAGCGGTCCCTCCAGCAGTCTACGCTCTAGGTCGGGTGCTGTCAATCAGACTGGTGGGTGCCGGGTACGTTGTACCGCATACAGGAGTGTCAGGTGGATCAGTCGTTTGTTGAGGAAATGAAAGTGAGCTTAGTAGAGCGCAAGCGCTCGCTTGCGCGTTCGCTGACAACCAACAATGAAGATTTTCAAGCGATTGTCGCCGGGGTGGACCCTAAGGATTCTGCCGATATTGCCTCTGATGACATGGATCGTAAGATGCTCGAGTCTTTGAGCGCAAAGGATCTCAGATGTCTACAACAGATCGAGTCTGCGCTTTTGCGTATCGAACAGGGACGCTACGGGAAATGCGCCGATTGCGGCGAATCTATCCCCGAGGATCGGCTGCGCGCCATCCCCTACTCGCTCATGTGCATTGAGTGCCAAAGCGCGCGTGAGTCAAAGCGGCGTGCCTTTTAGGGTGCGCCACGCTCCGAACGTGGCTAGCTCGTTTCCCTCTTGGGGGATTGGTCAGGAAGAAGCGCGCCCATGCCTAGGCCCGGCTACTCGCCAGCGCGTAGGCCTTTGCCAGGAGCTCGCTCGCTGCGGTGTAGCCTGGTTGCTGTTCTAGGACCGCGCGGAGTGTGCGGATTGCCGCGTTGATGCGTCTTGTGTGTAAGCACAGCACCCCTTCAATCAGGCGTGATTCCACGCTCGTCCCAAACGCGTTGCACGCAGCGCGGAGCAGCCTTAGCCCTGCGTCTGCCTGCCCCATCTTGTCAAGACAGTATACCAAGTTGTGCAGTAAAACCCGCTCGTCCGGTCTCTGACGTAAGAGCGCCCGGTAGATAATTGCAGCCTGCCTGTACTGGCCGGCTTTTTTACGCGCAAACGCAAGGCGAGTACCCCAAAAACCCCCTCGCTCACCCGAGGCGAGCAACTCGATGTGGTCCGCCGCTTCGGACCACCGTTCTGTTCTCTCAAGAAAGGCTATAAAATCCTTGCGGATAACCCGATTGTCCCTCCAGCGGGACAGGTACGCTCCATACTGGGTGTACGCGCGCGCGTCGTCGCAGAGCGCCTCGTAGCAGGCGATCAGTCCCACGCACGCTTCTTCGTCCTCTGCATCCAGAAGAAGGGTTTTTTCATACCAGCGAAGTGCGAGATCTGCCATTCCCAGTCGCACATACGTTACCCCAAGAGCATTGAACAAAAGCTGATCGGCCTTCCCTCCACGCGCAAGTTCTTGCAGATGCGGTAACACCTCCTCGGGAGGATTGCTCAAATGGGCAGCTGTAATCACCCGGTAGTAGTAGCAATCCTGCGCGTCGCACCCTGCGCCTTCTGCACGTCTGATTGCCTTTGCCAGCTCTTGCCAGCGCCTCGCTTCCTGCAAACACACCATAAGACCATAATGCGGATAACAATTTTTCGGTTCTATTTTCATCGCACGCGTGTAGTGGTTCAAAGCCACGTTCACGCGCCCCGCACGCCGGTGAACCTCTGCCATTAGCAGGTGAATTTCTACAGAACCCCCAAAAGTTTTCAGGTATAAATGCGCTGCAGAAGCGGCACGAGCCCACGCCCCCTCCTCCATGTGCTTGCGCACGGCGCCCATCACTAGAAAACGATCCGAAATCTGATCACGCTCGATGGAAACACCCAACGTCGACAGCAACGCTGCCGCCTGCGACAGACACCCCATTTCTACAAGCATGGCCGCTTCGTACCACTTGAGGGCAGGATCGTGCGGCGCAAATGCGCTTGCTGCACGATACTGGGTAAGCGCTTCAGGAAAATGTTTCAAAGAACGAAACGCGTGCGCCAAGTATAAACGTGGCGCAACCCCGTCTACATCCTGATTAATCAGAAACGTAAACATCTGACGCGCAAGATCTGCGCTCCCCCGTTTTAGATGCTGCACTGCTTCTACAAAAAGCGAATTCAAATACCCTGCGTTCAAACGCTTATTGTCTGGATACTGCGCAAGTGCTTGCTCAAACACCATGCGCGCTGCACGCGGCTTCTTACTCCGCAGATAGGCGAGTCCTAACAGCGCCTGCGCCCCAAGAGAGGCAGGATTTTCTCGTACACTGCGCCGAAGCGCTGCAACCGCATACCCCCCCTGATGCAGTGCAAGATAGCTCCTTCCCAAAAAGAACCAACCTGCGCCGTCGCGCGGCACGCGCCTAGAATACACAGTAGCGTACGCTACCGCGCGCGCATACTGCCTTTGTGCGTGGTATGCACGCGCAAGATACAAATAAATCTCAGGATACGCGTCCTGCGTACCATCCCCACCGTGCGCGTGCGACTCAGACGACCCCTCATTCCACTCTTCCTGTGCCCCCCTCTCATACACCGCACCGCCATCTGGGTGATGACATCCTTCTGCCTTTCCTGAAGCGGCAAGCTCTTCAAGAATACGGATAGCACGCGCATAATCTCGGACGCTCCCTGCACGGACTGCCTCACGTATACGCGCCTGGGTGGACGTCATTAGCGTCCATTCGATTGCACAAGTGTGACTGCACAAGCGGCGACGATATCTTCAACCGAGCACCCACGCGAGAGATCAGACAGTGGTTTTGCAAAACCTTGCAGGAAAGGTCCGTATGCATCCGCATCTGAAAGGCGCTGGACAAGCTTGTACCCAATATTACCCGAAGAAAGATCGGGAAACACGAGTGTGTTCACCTTTCCCGTAATAGGACTGTGAGGCGCTTTTTTTTCGGTAATCTTAGGTACGAGCGCAGCATCGAGCTGCAATTCCCCATCGAAGGTAAAGTCCACCCGCCGTTCGTGTAGAATCCTGACTGCCTCACGTACACGCAGGATATTCTCGTCACTATCACCTCCTGATCCTTTAGTAGAGTAGGAAAGAAGTGCGACAGTCGGTTCCTCTCCAATGAAGGTGCGGCAGCTTTCTGCAGCAGAGCAGGCGATATCAGCCAACTGTTCTGCGGTGGGAGTGGGGATCACTGCACAGTCTGAAAAAATAAATAGACCACGTGTTCCTCCCAGACGGGGGTTATTAGTATCCATAACGAAGCAGGAAGAGGCAGTTTTAACACTCGGAAGGGTTCCGATGATGGTGAGGCCTGCACGAAGAACGCGCGCGGTAGTGTTTTCTGCACCGGCAACCATGGCATCTGCGTGACCTTGGTCAAGCATCATAGCAGCGAAACGCAGAGGATCGCGCATATCCTCTGCAGCCTGGGCAAGACTTATTCCTTTGTGTTTTCGCTTCTGAAAATAACGTTCTGCGAACTGATCTCTGTGCTTGCTAACGCTCGGATCGATGACGACCATGTCGGTAAGGTCGATACCGCACCTGTCTGCGGTGTTTTTGATATCACGCTCGCATCCGACAAGAAAAACTTTTGCGGCTATGTTTCTGAACACAATCAAACGGGCGGCTTCGAGCGTACGCTGCTCGCAGGCCTCAGGAAGCACGAGTCGTTTTTGCGCAAGCACAGCACGCCGCTGCATTGATTCAACGAAGGTCATAGACATTCTCCTTATGGCTACCTGACAAGCAGGTCAATCAAGTTTGCAGACAGGAACACCCAACGATCAGAACGGTTTGAAAAGAACAGGAAACACGTCCGCGCGGGCGCATTATTTTTACTACACATTTGCCTGGATTATGGGGAAAAGAACTGCGCTTTTGAAGCATTGAGCACATAGGAAGGCACAGGAATAACCGATAGCCTCACCGGCACTGTTTCCATTTCATACGCAGGATCTGAGCCATACAACTGCGCAAACGCACAGACGGTGAACACCGCAGCTGGTTTGCGCAGCACGTTGGAATTCGCACTAACGGCAGGACCAAACACTTTCACACCGCGCGCGTACCCAACAGGGGCGCGAACACGCATAGGTACAATGGGGGTAAAACTCGCCTCACCCGCACGGGATACAGGACGCCTTTCAACAATATGAGTAAGCAACAGGGTGCATACACATAAAGATGCGACCGCCACAGCGAGTGCCGCAGCACGGACCGGTCCTGCAGCAGAAAGAGGAGAGGAACGTGCCTGCCACCACGGCCTCGGCATACAGGAAGCGACACGGTGACGCACGCGCAAATATGGAAAAGCCATTGTAAAATCACGGGAAGAAACGCGATCAGCATGCTTGACAAGACTCCGCATGGCGCGATAGTGCGCCACACACGTGGCACAGTGTGTGCAACCCTGCAGATGCGCGCACATCTCACGGCGTTGCAGTTGCGAACCTTCTCCGTCCACATAAGCACACCAAGCAGCACAATCAGGACAGGTACGCATCCGTCTCTCCTAAATACTTCGCTAATCGTTCGCGCGCTCTGAACACCCTCACCTTTACATTCCCCTCGCTGATGCCCAGGATACGTCCGATCTCCTTGTAGTTTAAGTCCCCATACTCGCGCAACTGCAAAACCACACGGAGGTGCTCGGGCAGTCGATCTAAGGCCGCGCGCACCTGCTCAATCGTCTCTATTCTTAACAAGCGAAGCTCACCGGTATCCGGCTCGCACACATGCTCGCGCGACGCTTGCTCACAAGAATGACGCTCACGTACACGACGCTTAGCGTAATTTAACGAGGCATTTTTCACCACGCGGATCAACCAATACTTTGCGTCCGACAGAGACGGAAACTCCATCCTCTTTTCTGTCATTGCAATGAAGGCATCATGGCAGAGCCCCTCAGCGATGTCCTCCTCGCGCACCACGTTGTACGCTACGCGGTAGAGCACTGGCACAAGCTGCTCGTACATGAGCTTAAAATCTGCATCATCCTGTGCTCTTAAAAGCTCCTGCTCATGCAACAATGTATCTCCCAAAATGTTACACGCGCTTCCAAATAGTCCCAAGATGGGTGTCTTCAAGTTCAATCCCTTCAGCCTTCAACTGCCGACGGATCTCATCTGCACGGGGAAAATCACGCGTTTGGCGTGCATGTGCACGCGCACGCACCAACTGTCCAATCCACTCCTCACTCGGTAAAGGACGCTGCGGCAACGTATCGCCAGCAGGAACCTGCGCAGATAGCGATGCGGTCGCTTCCTGTATTATGCCTAACCCTAGCACTGTATCCGCCACCTGGAGTGCCGAAACACACAGCGATGGCGGCACCGAGGTATCACGCACCAATTTTTGTAAGGCGCTCAGAGCACGTGGCGTAGAAAAGTCATCCTCCAACGCAGCACGAAAGTCAGTTAAGAGCAGCTCAGATTCTGATGCGCGCGATTCACACACCCTTTCTGCGGCACACTCTGCACTAGTGCCGCGCACGCTGCCTGTAGTTGCTCGAGCAGCGTCCACTACACGCGCCACTCGCCGCACAAAACTCCGTCGGGCGGCACGCGCCGTTTTTAGCGCATCCCAAGAAAAAGCAAGTTGCGTGCGATACTGTCCACTCAACAAAAAGAAGCGAAAATCAGCTGGCTGAAAGCCACGCTCCTGCAGCGAAGAAAGCGTCAAAAACTGCCCACAGGACTTGGACATTTTAGAAAAAGACGACACCACCGAACTGCCCATATCCGCATGTACTGCGCGCTTTTGCAGCTGCATCAGCAAGAACTCGTGGTGTAACCAGTACCTCACCCAGGGTGCACCAGTAATTGCTTCACACTGAGCACGCTCGTTACGGTGATGCACACGAATATGATCCACCCCTCCGATGTGGATGTCGCAACGTGGTCCTAAAAACTTCATGCTCATTGCAGAACACCCGATGTGCCACCCGGGGTACCCCCGCCCCCACGGAGAATCCCACGTCAACGCATGACGCACAAATTTACTACGGGTAAACCACAGCACAAAATCACGTGCATCACGCTTATGCGTATCGTGTGCCACCCGCGCGCGCGCCGCATCCTCTCCTTCCTGAACATCTTCTACCGCGGCAGAACCGAAGCTTTCGTAGCTAGGAAAGGATCGCACATCAAAATACACGTTCCCTCCTGCACAGTACGCGTGCCCACGCGCGAGCAATTGCTCGATAAACGCGATCATATCCTGGATACAATCGCTGGCATTACAGACAATGGACGGCTCTTCAATACCGAGCAGTGCAGTATCGCGGAAAAAGGCTGCGCGATAGTGCGCTGCAACCTGCAACACCGAGTGGCCATGCGCCTGTGCGCTCCTTACCAGCTTATCCTCACCACTGTCTGCGTCACTTTCTAAATGCCCAACGTCGGTAATATTCATAACGTAGGTGACGCGGTATCCAAGAAAGTGCAAGGTACGTCGAACCGTATCCTGAAAAACGTATGCGCGCAGATTCCCCAGATGGGGATAATTGTACACCGTAGGCCCACAACCGTAGAGACGCACGTGCCCGTGCTCCCAGGGTTGAAAGTGCTCTTGCTGACGAGTAAGGGTGTTGTATACGCGCAAGGCCATGTGCGCCCCTTCGAAGTTTCTCCCAACCGGGCGCAGAACACGTGCGGACCACGCCCAGCCCCATTGTCGCGCAAACGCCTTTGCCCGCCTGCGCTTCAGTCTACCCTCCCTCGAAACGCAAAGAAGGCCAAGACCGCGCCATTGTAGCATAAGCGCGTGAAATCGTATATGTTTTCTGTCCATGTCCGCGCACCGGATACGCGCGCGTCGGATCACGCGCCGTAACGTCCCACTTGCAGAGCGATGTTCTTTCCGCATTGGTGGCGCTGCGCAGTTTTGGGCGGAGCCGCGCTCCTGCACACAGCTGCGCGCGCTTATTGAGGAAGCGCAGCGCGCACGCATTCCGCTGTCCCTTATTGGGGGAGGCTCTAACGTGTTAATCGCAGACGAGGGCGTACCGGGTCTGATGTTGAGCCTTCGTCGCTTTCGCAGTCTACACACCCAAACACAGCGCGATGGCTCAGTGCTCGTACATGCAGGCGCGGGGTTACCTGTGGCCGCCCTCCTGGCCTTTTGTGCCCATCACGCTCTACGCGGGCTTGAGACCTTTGCAGGGCTGCCTGGTAGTGTCGGTGGTGCCGCGTACATGAACGCCCGATGTTATGGGCGTGCAATCGCAGATTGCTTTCACTCTGCGCGCACGCTCGTACTTCACCCCGTGCGTTCGCGCGCAAAAGAACTGCCAGAGGTGAGAAAAAACGCACAAGACAAAAGAGGGGAATGTCTTGGCCTCGACGGCGGACCGTTTACCTGCAGCAGTTTTCAGACCGTCTTCGCGCGCGCGGGGGATTGGGGCTACAAGCGCTCTCCTTTCCAGAGTCCTCACGGTGTTGAACTCCATGCAGGAAGGCGTCTTATCCTCTCGCTGTGTGTACGTCTCACTCCCGGCAATCCGGCGCAGATTAGGAAGCACATGCAGGAGAAGATTGCCGATCGTATTTCAAAGGGGCAGTTTCGCTTTCCGTCAGCAGGCAGCGCGTTTAAAAACAACCCAGCTTTTGGTAAACCGTCTGGCATTCTCATAGAAGAGGCAGGTTTACGGGGCACCTCCTGTGGGGCTGCGCAGGTAGCACCCTGGCATGGAAATCTCATTATCAATACGGGGAATGCCACCGCACATCAGGTGCGCACACTCTTGCGCGTCGTTCGGCAACGCGTGTTTGAAACACACGGAGTGTGGCTCGAACGGGAAATCATTTTTTCTGGAGAATCTGTGAGGATGACTTCCAGTTCGCGAGACTCATGAGGCGGGCACCTGTGCACTGCAAGACGTACGGGTTGTCTTGTAAACAGAGCATAGAGCGACGATTAGGAAGGAGTGGGATACTTTGTTACAGCTGACGTTTGTTAACTTCAAGAAGGGTTCTTACATACTAGTAGAGGGGAAAGCTGACGCAGATCTTTTCTATATCATTCACAGCGGTCAGGTATGTATTGCAAAACAAGTAGAGATAGTTGCAGAGGAGGAAGGAAACGTCCTAACCGCGGGTAACTTTTTAGGTGTAGTTGCCTGCATGTCGCGGCATAATCAGATTGAAACTGCAGTTGCGCTCACTGATGTCGTGCTTATTGCAATTCGTTATGAGCAGTTCCCCCAGCTCATTGAAAAGAACGCGGCGATTGCTATGAAAATCATCCTTTCCTTCACAAAGAAAATGCGCTACCTCAATGAGGCGCTTACCCAATTGACATTGAAAAAACACACTGATGTGGATGTCTCGCATCTTTTCGCTATTGGCGAATACTACGTCAAAATGACGAAGTTTGAACTTGCGCTCTATGCGTACTATCATTATCTCAAGGAAAGTCCCAAGGGGACGTATGCAGAGGAAGCACGCAAACGATTTGTTGCGATTAAATCCACAGGAGTTAAGGTACCAGTAGAAATACTCGAACCTAACATACTTGAAGCCACGCGCTGCTACGATCGAGAGGCGATGGTGTTCTGTGAGTGTCAATTGGGAAATGAGTTTTACATCATTCAAAAAGGACATGTAAAAATTACTAAGATTGTTGATAACAATGAGGTAGTGCTGGCGATTTTAAAAGAAGGAGATATGTTTGGGGAAATGGCGTTGCTGGAGAACAAGCCGCGTTCTGCAAGCGCCATTGTTATGTCTGATGGTTGCCAGCTTTTGGCCGTGAACCGAAAGAACTTCCAACAGCTGGTAGCCACACAACCGCAATTGACTGCGCGTCTTACCACCACGCTCGCAGATCGCATCTGGTCGATGTACCGACAGCTCGCAAATACTTTGCTTCCGGAACCGACTGAAAAAATGTACGATATGTTGGCCATCCAGTTAGAAAAGATTCGCTACATACCTAGCACCGGCAAGGCCTACGATTTTGAATTCGGTCCCATAGAACTCGCACACATGTGCGGTTTCCCTAAAGACATCGTCTCTCAGGTAACCGAAGACTTTTTACGAGAACCTATTGTCCGCTGTGTCGATAACAAAATATCTGTCACCGACGACCTAGAATTGGTGAAGCGCGTTGCCTATTTTAAGAAAAAGCGTACCCTCGCCAAGGCACGCAAGGACCCACACAACAGGCAGTAGATGTATCCACACAAGGAGAGGAAAACGGCATGAATTATGCTAAAAATTGTATGGCGCTTGCGTTGGGCGGGGTGTTGCATATGCAGTCTTATTTATGTTCTTCCCCTTCCCCTAGTCGCGGCGCAGGCGGTGCGAGAATGCTGGCTACAGTCACTCCTCTTTCGCAGACACATTCTCTTGAGAAAATTCCCGCCGTGTACCGCGCGCTGAGTTTGGGTATGGGCGTAACCGAGGTAAAGGAAGCACTGAAAAAGGATAGTATTTTTGGATATCGCGGCGAGCGTGACGTGTCACTGCTAATGAGTGAGAACCGTATCTTGATTGAGACCACGGGTCCCCACTTTATTGCACGCAGCTGGTTTCAGTTCTACCGTGACCGTCTATATGCTATGACGTTCAAACTCAACACTGACGCGATAGATTACTACTCGGTATATGAGAACTTGTGTAAAAAATACGGCGAACCTCATAAGCTCAGTCCTCGGGTTGCCTTGTGGGAAGACGCGTCCACACGCCTAGTGCTCGAGCGGCCTCTTATTATCAAGTACATAGATATCCGCGCCTTTAACGAACAGCTTAGTGCACGCGACACTCAAAAGAGCAATGCTGAAAAGGATCGAAAGCGTTTTGTACAAGGCTTTTGAAGAGCACGTCTCCTTCTACCTGCACAGGACACCTGCTGCGCTGTCGCTTTTGTTACTGGGGTTGCTTTCCTGTGTGGCGTGCAGAACGAATAGCCTAGAAACAGCGCAAATCGCTTTTTGTACAGGAGGGCAGTACGTGCCGGTGGTTGTAGAACTCGCACTCACGGAAGAAGCGCAGCGGCGCGGGTACATGGGGCGTACACGGATCCCCGACGGGACGGGCATGCTTTTCGTGTATAAACAGGACACACGCCTCTCCTTTTGGATGAAGGACACCCCACACCCGCTCTCTCTCGCATTCCTGGATGCTCAAGGGGCGATCGTACAGATAGAAGACTTAGTCCCGCTGAGCACACACAGCGTACGCAGCAACCGGTCAGTACGGTACGCACTGGAAGTGCCACGAGGCTGGTTTGTGCGTTCGAAACTACTGGTCGGAGCGAGGCTCAGTGCACGGAGCCTCGCGCGCATCCGCAGACATGCGGACCCCCCTAAGGGGCAATCCGGTGACAAGCGCCATTAAAACTAAGACAAAGAGAAGGGTACAGAAAGGTCAATACCTTCAGCGCCTGCTGACGACCGCCCTGGATCGCCGGCAGACGCCGCAGAGCAGTCCTCGTCCGTACCGGGAAAACGGCGACAGCGGTCCGATGCGTAGCGGTTCAAACACATACGATACGCGACAGGCACCACATCAAAGTCGTACTCCATGGCCACGGCCACCAGGTCTTTACGCCCCTCAACCTGATCTGCACGCACCACGTGCCCCCTAATACTCATGCTCGTACTCGGCTCCTCAAAATCAAGCTTCAGCACCGTCTCCTTGCCTTTCAAAAACGGCGCAACGCCCATCATGATAAACTTCGCACCACCAAAGGAAACATCCCGCAGAACGCAGCGGCGAGGAATCGCCTGAATGAACACGATGGTCTCCGCTCTCATCAAGCCGATCCTGCGCATACTCTCCTTGTTCACCGCAATACGCTCCGACTTACGCTTCTTGGAACTAATGTTGGCCTCAACAAGCAAACCCAAACGCTCTATGAGCATATCAGGTATGCGCTGCGTATACGCCACGCTTAACACCACTAGCTCCGTACTCTGGGCATAGTCTTCAACACCGAGAACCCTGGCAGTAACGAAGAAGGAAACCGCATCCCGCGCATCGGACTCAAAGAAAGAAAACCGTATGCTGACGCTCGCCCCTTCCACTTGAATGCTCTCAAGCAGACTACTCTTCCTGCTGAGAATAACTTTCGCACCCACCATAGACACAGAATTCATTACGCAGGAACACTGACCTCCCGCGCTTCGCACGCACACCTGCCGCGCATTAAAACAGAGCGCCTGCATCACATCCTTTGAGAAAGTTACATCGACATCCTTGTACAAATCGTAGTACCTATTCAGCTGCTCCCTGGTGGCGAACTCCACGCGCGCATGGTAAAGTCCAAGTAGGCAAAAGGTCAAGATATCCTGGGAGCGGAAAGAGCGTGGGGAGCTTTTCCAAAAAGCTTGACTTTTCCTTTGAGAGTTTTTAGCTTGGGGGAATGAATTTGGAGACCGTGTTGACGCCGGAAACCGTAAGCCTGCACCTGAAGGGTTCTACCAAGGAGGAGATCATCGACGAAATGCTCGAGATGTTCGTCCGTGCAGGAAGGGTGAGCGACAAGGTTGCTGCGCGGGAGTGTGTGCTCGATCGAGAGCGAAAAATGTCTACGGGGATGAAGCATGGCATTGCCATACCCCACGGTAAAACTAATTCAGTGAGTAGTCTGGTTGCAGGGGTTGGTGTTTCTGACAGTCCGGTTGACTTCGACTCTTTGGATCAAGAACCTTGTCGTATTTTCATAATGACCCTTTCTCCACTTGACGTCACTGGTCCGCACCTGCAGTTCTTGGCTGAGATCAGTCTCCTGTTTAAGAGTTCTGAGAAACGTCGGGAGATCCTTGATGCAACAAGTAAAGCGGAGGTTATTAAAATCCTCACCGAGTAGCGGTCTTTTGCGTGTGCTGTGCGCCGAGTTGACTGAACTCGCGTAGCTTGTGCGGTATCGGTGCAGGGGGGGGGTGGTAAGCCCCAGACTGACGGAAACGGAGGGAGTTTGCTATGGTTGTCAACGCTGTGGTAGGGGCAGACGAGGCGAGCGCGCGCCTGCGCGAGTATTGCAGTGGTCTGCCAGATGTAGAAAAAAAGATTGCTGAATCGACTTCCCCCGAAGGGGCCAAGTTGGTCTCGGATTTCGGTATAGGTAGCGTTCCAATGGTTGTTATCCTTGACGAGGACAGCAGCGAGCTTTTTAGGACTGCGGACATAGGCGAGCTAGAGAAGTTCTTCTCCTGAGAGGACGGACGCTGATTTTCGGTCCTGTGTGGGAAAACGGCCCAACAAGGGGCGTCCGCTCGCCGGGTTGCCTTGGCGGCTAACGGAGGCGCGCGCCGTCGGGCCGGACGTCTGAGTAACGCCCTGAGTTGTTCCAGTACGTGTATCCTTCATCGATTGATTCGCGGATGCCAGCCACCTGGCGCTGCACGTAATCCTCGCCGTAGTACGCCCGGTCGTAAGAGACCGGTAGGTAGAAGGCCTGCACCCAGGGTCGGATGACCACCCGGTTGCGGGCCAGCACCCGGTTGCGGTACGCGCCGTAGTAGTAGATGCGATAGGGACGCTCCTGCGCAGGCGCGTAAGCTAGGAAGCTCTGGCTAAAGTGGCTGGGGTAGAACATCGGGCAGATCACATCCACATACTCAGCTAGCAGTTCCACGTCCTGGCCCGTGCGCGCGCCTGTACGGTACCACCCGTTCGCTCCGTAGATATCAATGGAGATTGGCGCGTCTATGCGCTCGCGCGCGTACGCCAGGAACGACATCAACGCACTCTCCCTATCCATCCCGGACTCTCTTGCCGGATACTCCGCCTGGTGAAGGTTATCTCCGTCGGTAGGGAACCGAATATAATCGAACTGTACCTCATCGAAGCCAAACTCAATTGCTTCTTTCGCGATGGCGACATTGTACCGCCACACCTTTTCGTTGTACGGATCCACCCAATGCTCGTGAATTTCTTCCTTACGGAGCGCTCCGTTTTTATACCCCTGCCAAGGCTTACCACCCGCCTTAACCGCAAGCTCAAAGCCATTCCAACGGAACAAATACTTGTCCTTAAACACCACAATACGTGCTATTAGGTACAACTTTTTTTCCTTTGCCTGCTTCACAAACGTCTTCATATCAACAAAAGGACGAACTGCACCGACCGATCGCACAAATGGATCTTGCGACTGATAACGCACCATTCCAAGCTCATCCTTCATGTCGTACACAAGCATATTAAGTTTATTGTCCGCAATCGTTTTGAAGTGCATTGCACGAAGCTTAGGATCCTTAATGTGATGCGCCGGTACGTAGATACCCTTTTTCAAATCTGCCCGCGCAAAACGTCCCTCTTTTGCAAGACTAGACCGGTCGTGCAAAAGCCATAACTCAGAAAGAGACAGCGCATCACCCGTCTGTGACACATGACGCGGAACCCACGCACATAAGATTTGATCCGGGATCCGACGCAAATCCTGTTCAAGACGCGCCAAATCGAAGGGGCGAGGCATAATGAGGGGGATCTCAAACAAACTACCATCCCGACACCCAACGAGCGAAGCGACAGACGCACTCAATCCATCAATGCAGCGCGCATCTTTCAGCGCAGCCGTCCACACACGTACGTCCTGAAAGCGTTTTTTGGCCCAGTTAAGGCGTACGATCTTGGGCACGAACGTGTAGCTTGCAAAAAGCTCATTGCCATGCACGCTCCTGCGCACCGCAATGTCTGAGATTTCTTCAGTGGCTTCAGGACCAAGCGCAAGCGTAGCGCTAATATCAGTCCAAAAACGACCTTTCTCTGGCTGCATCCACGCAATACCACGCAGGGAATGCGAAACAAACACGGTAAGCACTGGCTTACCCGTTTCATCAGGAAAATCGAGCACCGCGACCGCCTTAATCCCACTGCTGTTTGCATTACAGCCCAGATTTTGCCAAGTCCGTCCCCCATTTTTGCTGAGAAACACTGCGTCATTGGTAGCGGTAACCAAAACCGCTCCGTTATCCGGATGTACCTCAAGATCTTTCAATGGCTGCGGCTGAGACACAAAAACCTTTTCCCGATCGACTATCTTCTTCACTACCTTCTTTGGTAGTTGCTCACCCACGTGCGCGAAAGTCCTTAAGTCGCGCGAGGTCATGACACCTCGAGACGTAAGCAAGAACCAGTTCTCTCCCGCAGCAATAATCTTGCTAACCGAAACGCCAGAGAGCAGTACGTCTTGAGCGTAAGGAGTAATACGGTACAATCCCTTTGCACCGCCTGCGAGAAATTCTCCCTGCGCATTTGCCCATACGCAAGGAAACATCAGAACACTTATCCACACGCGTCTCATGCGCGCGATTATACCCCATAAAAAACGCGAGGAAAAGGATTCGAAAAACAAATACCATACCCTGCACACGACACGCCCACAGGCTCCATGCGGAGAATTGCACGGATATGCCTTTTTCTTCTATACTCGGGCCCCATGAACTGTTCGGGCTGTCCTGCACGCGCGCTCTCCCCCCTGCCTGCGGAAAAGTCGCTGGAAATGATTCTGGACGCCCTCTATGAGATTGCCCGTTACGAGCTAGCCGTGGTCCTCAGCTTTGAATCTTCTCAAATACTGCGAGTTCGCAAGGCGCGTGGTCCCCTGTACACTCCCCGCCTCCAACACCACACCATAGACCTCACCAAAAGGCAGGATCTTGCGCGCATCCTATCACAGAAGAGTCCATACCTTTTCGATCCGACGCTTGCCCACACTGATACCTACACAGAGCTTATTCCCATGCCCCAAAATCATTCCTGTCTCATCGCGCCGCTTTACATCGATGATACTCCCATTGGCATGCTCACGCTCGACCATCGCCTGTGCGAGCAGTTTACCCCAGACGTTGTACGCTTCATTACTACTCTTTCTAAACTTATCTCGCTCGCAGTAGCCCAGACCGACGCGTCCGAGACACTGAGTCAAAAGAGTCACGCTCTTTTGACCGAACGAAATGCGCTCTTAGCTCCCCAATCACCTGCATTTAAAAATATGATCGGAACCTCTCCTGCTTGGACACGCACACTCGATGCTATAAAGCTCGTAGCAGCCTCTGACCTCCCTGTCCTTGTTTGTGGAGAAACCGGCACTGGAAAGGAGCTTGTTGCGCGAACCGTTCACCAACTTTCCACCCGCAGCGACAAGCCCTTCGTCCCCGTCAATTGCTCAGCACTCGTCCATAGCCTTGCAGAAAGCGAATTATTCGGACATGAAAAAGGTGCCTTCTCAGGTGCGGTCGGCACCCATCGGGGAAGATTTGAACTGGCTCACGGTGGCACCCTTTTTCTCGATGAGGTCGGAGATCTCCCCCTGGAACTGCAACCGAAGCTCCTCCGCGTACTCCAAGACGGAGTATTTGAGCGCGTTGGAGGGGAGCGTTCGGTAAGCGTCTCGGTTCGCATTATTGCAGCTACGAATATCAACCTTTCAGAAGCAGTCACCCAAGGGAAATTCAGGGAAGACCTCCTCTACCGGCTCGATGTTTTTCCCCTCAGTCTCCCCCCTTTGCGCGAGCGTGCAGAAGACGTTGCGCTTCTAGCGGAGCATTTTATCCAAAAAATTAAGACCCGCCCGGGGTTTGAGCGCACTCAGCTTTCTCCCAGCGCGTTTAAGAAAATCTTCTCGCTCACGTTTCCTGGCAATGTGCGTGAGTTACGCAACCTACTCGAGCGTGCTGCACTTCTTGCACGCGGAGATACCATCGGCGCAGAACACCTTGTATGTAGGACCCCGGAAT
The DNA here is from genome assembly GCF_000410535.2 of Treponema pallidum subsp. pallidum str. Nichols. Lineage (NCBI taxonomy): Bacteria > Pseudomonadati > Spirochaetota > Spirochaetia > Treponematales > Treponemataceae > Treponema > Treponema pallidum. The sequence continues at coordinate 90,924 of NC_021490.2, read as the reverse complement.
CCGGCACGCAGACTACTGTCTATCCTCGGGAGCACACCGAAGTGTCAGAAAGCGTTCAACCAGCTATACCTCTGTGCATACGCGATAGCTCTTGCATGGTGCGATGCACACAGGGGAAAAAGGAAGAAACTACGCTGGTGGTCAACTTTCATCAGGCGCAACGCGCAGCAATTCAAGCGGCGCTTGATGCAAGCAACGGTAAGATATACGGAGCAAATGGCGCAGCAGAAATTCTTGGTCTTAAGCCAAGTACATTGCAAAGCAAAATGAAAAAACTCGGTCTTTAGCGTCAGCTGTTTGCGCGTGCCTGGGTAAAACTCGCCACCTGTAGCTTCATCTTAAGCGGCGCAAACAGTCTTCCAGCAGATGAAAGAAGCAGTGCGCGATGTACGCACTCTTAAAGGATTCAGGCGCAAAGAACTCTCTGCTTCGATATACGATTGCCGCAATATCCCCTGCAGAAAGAGGAATCGCTCTGCCTAACAGCAAATTGTCAAATTCTCTATTTCTCATTACTACATCTGAAAAAAATACCATACGCATTTCAGACAACGCGTTTTTCTGCTGCTGTGCAAGAAACACGAAATCGGCACGTTCACCAAATAATGCACGCGACCCAATACGTCTGTAGTAGGAAAAGTCCCAGTAATCTGTTGGAAGGCGAATACGGGTAATTACATGACTCCGGTGTCGCAGCGTGTCAGAACGCGCATGTGCATAGTGTGCCACAGAAATCCAAAAGTTTTCATGTCCAGTCCGCACCTCCATTTTTGCATCAAGCGCGATAAGCGGCGCAAGAGCAGAAGCATGCGGACGCGTACCTGCAATATTCCCCCCAATAGTGGCCAGAGTCCGTATCCCAGGATTTGCTGCGTGCGACAGTGCCTCGTGCAGTGCCACGGGAATATTTTTTCTTCCCAATCGCACAATTGCTTGCAACGACACAGCACCACCAAACTCAAGAAAGTGCTCAGTTTTAGAAATATCTTTCAACTCTGGTACACCGTTTAGAACAACCAAATGTGAAGGCAACGTTAAAACCGGGGTTATCTGATATTGCACCAAGCCCGTTCCACCCCCAACTGGCTGTACCTGCGCGACGTTACGTAGTACCGCACACAATTGACCCAAACTTTTTACGTAATAAATAACACTTGATTCTGAGTTCTTATACAGATGCATACAGTTTTAGGAAAACTCATGACAAGCAGGCATACGTTGAAGTGCTCGAATCAACGCATTGATATCAGTACACCGGCATTGCATGCCTGAAAAGGCGTGTCTTACCTCTTCTTCGTTGGGCACAGAATTCCTTTGTAATAAGCTCTCTGCGGTGAGAATTTTTCCTGCATCGCAATACCCACAAAAAGAAATATGATGCTGCGCAAAGCACGCAACAATCCACCGTCCTCTTTTAGTCTTTTGAAAAAAATCAAGTGTAACTATCTGTGTTTCGTGCGCAAGAAAAAAGGGTATGATATACGCGGATACTGCCTCCCCATTAAACAAAATGGTAGACGCGCCATTCTCTCCATGTCCGTGTGAACCTTTTATCGAAGGAAGATGAAAACATCTCCGTAAAACGGTCGAAAGACGCTCATGAGGCATAGCATCCACATGTACCTGTTCTGTATTCAACGTAAAGCGAATATTCATAGAGAATCGTCTGCACTGAGGGAAAACATCTCATAAAAAATATCCCGCGCAACAAAAGGAACCTTATGGGTAGCGTTTTGAGAAATCGGCAAAATTTGCCGCAGTGCTGCGTAGTACGCAGCAGGAACAATACCTTCGGCAACCGTTCCCACCGCACGCGCAGCAGCATTTGAACTCAAAAGGGTGACGTGATAGGGAGGAGTATCGGATGGATCGATGATAACATACTCGGGTGTGCGCGCACGCTCCCAAATCTTTTCTACAGATACGTGCGAAAGCGCACGAGTAATGCTTCGACTCACGGTACGGTACACATCTTTTTCACAAAAGACATACCCAGGATCGCAAACAAACCACAACCTGACAATCTTAGGTTGCACGCACAACGCATCTAATTCGAGTTCAATAATACAGGCTGCAGGAGTGTGCGTGCTCATTCCGTGCATTTTGGTAAAACCGTTCATATCCTCACATTTTCCGCTAGTATCAGCAGTCACAGGTACCTTTGAGGCACACTGCTCAGATTGCGCATCGGGCACCGAAACATCTGACTTAGCAACAGTCACCACTTGATACACCTGCCCCTTCTTGGCCGTGTTAAAGGACCCCTGTACCGTGATAGGAAGTGGCTTTCTGAAGCGTTGTCTCTGAATTGCTCGTACACACTTTCTCACCAACCGTGCAAACACCCTCATCCCCACTGATTCCACAGACGGACCCAACAGATCCACGCCATACGCCTCATCACTACTTTTAAAAAAGATCGCATCCTCCAGACACGCAAACTCTCTGATGAGAAACGCAACCACTACCCGTTTAAACGAATCAGAAAGCGGAACGCTGTGCACCACAATGCGCGCATCAGTGTGCAGCGTCATTTGTAATACATAGGAAAAACCCGAACGGGCTAACATCGCAGACGGATCATATTGAAACCCCAACGCGAGTCCAATACCACGCCAGGCATGGGTGTCATGTGCTTTTCGTACTGCATTGACCATGCTGAAGGCTGCGTGCTTTCGACGAAAATCTCCTTCCTCACACAGATAGGCGAGCAACCGCGCAAAACGCTGTGTTTCCCGCGTATCTTTCATGTGCGCCACACGCCACTCGTCAGGGAATATATGAAGCTCAGCACATAACTGATTAATATGCATTTCTAATGCATTAGAAGTGTATGCATCTGCCCATCCATTAAAAACATCCGTTAATCCAACATTTGAACGAAACGCTGTGCATTCAATGCGGTACCGAGGAATTTCATAATTTCCTAATGCAGTATGGACCATATGCGCAACCATACGATCGATCAATAAATTCCCCGCTCCTGCATCGAGGGAGATAAAAACAAACATACCTTCTACCGCATGCGCGGCGTTGAGCGCCGTGCGATGTGCAATGGTAATCTTGGGAGTCTTAGGACAGTACTGCACATACTCTTGAAAGGAAAAAGACAAGCGTACCGGCTTTTTCGCACAATAGGCTGCAAGCGCCGCCTGACTTGCCATCACTGAGGGGAACCATATTCTCCCATCACAGGAAAGCGCTTCCTGCTGCGGATGTACGTGCACCGCATGCTCAGAAATATTCAGTACCTGCGCGATAGTTTTTCTCATGTGCGCAGGCCACTGCGTAGCAGCGTACACGTGCAGACCGTGCGCGTCGGGTAGTGCCTGTACTTCTGGCATTTCCGCAAAGTAGTGTACACGCGGCTCAAATGTACAAGAGGAGCATACCGTGTGTGATGCGCGTTTAAAAGCAGTTTCTGCATCTCCTTGCACCGCCACCTTTTGAGCGAGGGGTTCCCCTTCACTGATTCCACAGAGTATTTCCGACGCACAGGCCCGCTCTGCGCACGTATGCACCACCACATCTTGCACTAAATTACGTACCACATGCTCATCAGGCCCAATGAGGATACCCACCGGTTCCCCTGCGTACACCACCTCTCCATGCGCAAAAACCGGCACAGTATTTTCCCCACACCGAACGGCATTGCATCCGGGAATATGTGCTGCAGTATAAAAAGAGTACCCGTCAGGGAGAGAGGGAATATCTATGTTCAGCAGCAATCCTGCAACGCGCGGCGCACGGACAAGCTGTGCATAGACGCTCCCTGTGCGCGCACCGTCTGAAACGAACACGCTCATATATATGCTCTTCCCTTTGCACATTCTTGTGCGGTGCGCACCACGGTCTCTATCACATACGCCACGCAACTGTCATCCATTCCCGGCCACAACGGAAGCGTAAGCGTGTGCTGATACTTGTGCGCACACTCAGGGAAATCTTCCGCTCGTACACACAGACTTTTCTTAAAAAACGTCATCTCGAAATGAGGAATAAAATGCATAGAAACGCCCAATCCCCGTTCCTGCAATAATCTGACGAACTCGTCCCGAGAAACAGAAAGCGTTCCAGGAACTAAGCGCAACAAATACAAATGCCACGCGTTTCCATCCCCATCAGGCGGAGTACAAAAAAATTCATAACGAGAAAAAGCACGCGTGAACGCGGCGGCAATACGCGCGCGTTGTGCAAAAAGATGCGCCGCCTTCTGCAACTGTACGCGTCCAATTGCTGCTAAAATATCCGGCAGGTTACACTTCCACCCAAGGCTTGTTACGTCATAACGCCACGGTGCGGTGCCATTTGTGTACCGATCCCAAATAGCCCGGTCAATGCCATGTGAACGCAAACACGCAATACGCGCTGCAAGCTTCGCATCATTTGTGCAAACCATACCTCCTTCACCGGTGGTTAACGGCTTGGTGGCATAAAAGGAAAATACCCCCGCATGTGACAGTGTGCCTGCATACCCACACGCAGTCTTCGATGGAAAAGCGTGTGCTGCATCTTCCACCACTGCCACTTGATACTTACGCGCAAGAGCATTGAGATCACGCATATTGCATACATTCCCGGCAATATGGATGGGTACAATAGCACGGATGCGCGCATCCTTTTTTAAACACGCTTCAACACACTCTGCACTGATATTATAAGAGTCGCGCTCGATATCGGCGTACACCACCTGCGCACCTAGGTGGAGTGCAGAGCTCGCCGTAGACACAAACGTATAAGGACTGGTAAGTATCTTACTATCCGGCCCAATGCCCATTGCATCAAAGGTGAGAAGCAAACCACTGGTAGCTGAGTTAACCGCACACGCATAGGGAGCACCCACATACGCGGCAAACTCTTTTTCAAACGCGAGTGCTTGTGTTCCCGTCGTAATCCATCCTGAACGCAACACATCGCAGACTGCGCGCTCTTCCGCTTCAGAAAACGAGGGCACAAAAAACGGCACTTGTTTGTTGAACACCGCATGCTGCGCGTTATCATCACGAACACCCTCTTTCTTTTTTTTCACGGTACCTTCCATTTTCCTATGCCTCGCTATTTGGCATATACCGCTGTTTCAGTGTCGCGCACGAGTCGCATAGCACGCGGACAAGTCCTTCTTTGTGCCGGTACCGCACCTTTTCTCCTGAAGGGAAACAGTAAGGATACAGTTGATCCCACAGGCGTTCAAGGTGCGCAAAATCCAAAGGTTCACGTTCACGCAAACGCAGAACCTTTGGATATACCGTCGGCTCTATACGCTCGTCTTTGGAAACGAGTGGCTCACTGAGACGCTCGCCAGGACGCAAGCCCACCACGTGGATAGGAATATCTCTGTCTGGCTCGTAACCAAAATAGCGAATAAGTTGCTGCGCAGTCTCCATAATGCTCACAGGCTCCCCCATGTCCAAAAGATACGACGCTCCATTTACTCCTACTCCACCGACTTGCAAAACGAGTGAACACGCTTCGGGAATAGTCATAAAGAATCGTGTCATGGCAGGATCTGTCACGGTAACGGGCCCCCCTTTCTTTATTTGTTCAATAAAGAGCGGCATGATAGAACCACGGGAACCCAATACGTTTCCAAAACGGACAAACATATACGCGGCATCGTGACCGAAATCGCGCACACGCTCAGCAGCATACAAGACATTCTTCTCGTTGAGCATCTTAGATACTCCGTAGATAGAAACAGGATCCACGGCCTTGTCAGTGGACAAAAGTACAAAGCGCTTAACCCTACACGCAATACAGGCATCGAGCAAGAATTTGGTGCCGAAGACATTATTTTCAATCACTGAAACAGGATTGAGTTCCATCATAGGAACGTGCTTATACGCGGCAGCATGAAAAACCGCATCGCAGCGCAGCTGCTCGATAAGATAGCGCACGTACGCAGCATCCTTTAAATCGCCAATAACAGGAACAATAACTGTGCGAGATCCAACACCCTCTTCCTGCAGCCTACGAATTTTTTTATCGATTTGGTAGATGGAGTTCTCTCCATGACCGAACAAATAGAGACGCTCCACATCACCAGAGAGCAACTGACAGGCTAGTTCGCTGCCGATAGATCCTCCAGCACCAGTAACTAACACGCGTTTCCCGCATAGGTACGCCAGGCTCTTTTTAAGATTAATGGTCACCGGTGTGCGCGTGAGTAAATCCTGCGGATCAATTTCACGTGTTTGCACTAAATGCGCAGTACCATCGATGATTTGAGCAAGCGCCGGCAGAAGTTTGATAACCGTAAACCCCGCAGCGCGCAGCGTCAGGTAAATGTCACGCAAACGCTCAATGGAGATAGAAGGAATTGCAATCAGCGCGTGATCATGCGGAGTAATACGCACAATCCGGGCAACTTCAAAAATGGGACCAAGCACCGGGACACCGTGAAGATTCGATCCGATTTTGCACGGATCGTCATCCAAAAAAGCAATAACTGTGCCGAGTACTTTTTTCGTTTGGATCTCACGGGCAAGGACACTCCCTGCGAATCCTGCGCCAACGATGTAGATGCCATCCCGGTGCGCACTCTCTCTCACCGCAGACCTACCACAGCCCCATACATTTTCTGCACCCACCCCATCTCTCCCTACATACAACGCATTGACACGCGCACACGACCCGACGCAGTCTCCCAGGGATGCGCCGCACATATCTGCTGCACGTACTCACCCGCGCAGAGTGTTTATCCCTTTACCGCACCTGCGGTCAAACCCACCACCAAGTACTTCGCCGCCGCAAAGGTAAAAACACATGCAGGAATTGCAATCAGCGTTGCTGCTGCGGTAATCCGCCCCCATTCGACACCACTATCCGTGAGAAAAAGTGAAAGTGCCACCGGCAGTGTCCGTGTTTTCCGATTGGTCAGCGCAAATCCAAGCATATACTCATTCCATGCAAAACGAAATGTAAAAATACTCACCACCGCAAGTGCGGGTGTAATCAGTGGCATCACAATGCGGGTAAAAATCATCCAGTGAGAACATCCATCCAATTTTGCAGATTCATCCAGCGAAGGGGGAATTTCCGCAACAAAGGTAGTGATTACCCACACATTAAATGGAACATTGAGCGCACCATACACGAGCGCAAGTCCTGCTAAAGAATTCACTAACCCGAGCGCAGTCCACCACACAAAGATAGGAATTACAAGCACAACCGGCGGAATCACTCGCAAGAGCAACAACGCCACCGTGATTGCCTTTTTACCTCGGTACCGAAAGCGCTGCATTGCATACGCTGCTGCAGCCCCTGCACTGACACTCACCACCGTGGAACTCAACGTCACCACCAAGCTGTTATACAGGGCACGTCCAAAATGATGTTCCTGCAAGAGTTGCCGATAGTTTTCAATTGTTGGTATAAAAAACCATGCTGGCGGCAACCGAAATGCGTCCGCATCACGCTTCAAAGAAGTAGCTACCATTTCATAGAGAGGGAACATACTCACCAACGCAATACAGCTTAACAGACACAACACCAACGCGGTACGCCACTTCAAAAAAATCATGTTCATGCTATCTGCTCCTGCTCTTATCTAACCCGTACGCAACCCTCACCGCGCCTGTCTCCTCATCGTAAGGAGAATGAAAATACAAGTCAAAAGACTTGTCAGGAGAAACAGAAGCACAGCAACTGCCGATGCTTTACCCAGACGGTGATCCTCAAAGGCAATACGCTGCAAGTGAAGCGGCAGGATTTCTGTTGCAACTCCCGGACCACCATTTGTCAGTGTCATAATCACTACCAAACCACGGAAAGAATCTATCAAACGGAGGACGGTCGCAATGCCAAGCACAGGCGCAATATGTGGAATCTTTATATGCAGGAGTGTTTGCATATAATTTGCTCCGTCCACTTTCGCCGCATACAAAAGATGTTGCGGAATACCCTGCAAACCTGCAAGCAACACAAGGAATACGAAAGGCGTCCATTGCCACACATCAGTGAGTATCACAGACAAAAGCGCAAGACGCGGATTCGCAAGCCACAATACCGGTCCAAGCTCAAAAGCCTGCAAGGCGTAGTTGATTTTACCAAACTGTGGGTGATACAAAAACCCCCAGAGCACTCCCACCACCACGGGAGCGATCATCATCGGCAACACAAACACTGTACGAAAAAAACGCAACCCGGGTACTCCGTGTTCCAACACCAGCGCGAGTGCAAGTCCAAGTACAACCTCAAGCACCACCACTGAGAGCGTAAAGACAAGCGTCGTTCTTACACTGGCCCAAAAGTGAATACTGGAGAAAAGCTCCCGGTAATTTTCAAAACCCACAAATACAGGTTGCGTGCGCAACGCGCTCAGTTGCCACTGAAAAAAACTCATACGGAGCCCCAAAAAGGCCGGCAACACCAGCACGAACATCAGCAATACAAGCGCTGGAGCGCTAAAACAATACGCGCTTACGGTATCACGTGGTTTGCTCATACTCTTCCCCACGCACTCCCCCTCTTACGCTACCCAACGTAACGCGCTCCACAGATAGAACACGTCATTCTGTTTCCGCTCATATCCAGCATCTTTTCTGCCCTCTCTTCCCCCAAGAAGAAGAGACTTTTTACGGCACATAACGTGCGTGCGCGTGACGACGGAGAATACGACGTGCCGGCAGCACTAATGCGCTCATCGCTTCCTCTGGCTCACTCACACCGGTGAGCACCTCATTTATCCCAATTCCCAAAAGGGTTCCCAACTCCCCCCAGGTAGGCACGATAGGACGCCAATCTGGATCGCAATGTGCAAGCTGACGCTCTAATACCTCAAACTCAGCAAAACGTGCACGCAATGCGCGGTCCGCAAGCTGCGACTGGCGGAATGGTAGCGCACCCTGTTCCACCACTCGCCGTCCTGTTTGCGGCGCCGTAATCCACTGCAAAAGCAAGAACGCTGCTTCGGGCGCAGCACTATTGTGTGGAATTGCAAGCCCGAAGCCGCCAACTTCTCCTGCACGCACCTGCGCCATCGGGTGCAACGCAAATCCCACATGGTGCGGGCGTATGGCTGAGCGTGTCGGATCACGAACTAACGGTCCAATCATATTGGTATCCAAGTACATCCCCGTCTGCCCTTGCAAAAAGGCCTGCAATGCTTCGTTTTGGGCAAAACTCGCCATACCCGGTGGACCGTACGCGAACATTTCTTGCATCCACCGTAATGTGGCGATAGAACGCGAACGATGGAATGCAGGAACTAAAGAATCGTCCAACACCTTAGCACCAAAGGGTGCGGCGTGTAGTAAATATGCGTGCAACGCCTGCTGTCCTGAAGCGCCGCGGCTTGCAAGACCGTATAGTTGCGCGCGTTCACGCAGTCTCTTACAGGCATCCAAAAGCTCATCATAATTTTCTGGTACCTTGATGCGGTACTTGTGGAAGATATCTTTGCGGTAGGCAAGTATACTCGTCTCCGCTCCAAAGGGCACGGCGCACAAAAACGCACCCGGACCCCCAAGCCAGGGTTTGCGTCCACCTACATACCCGATTGTCTCTACGTACACAGGAATGAGATCTTCAAAATCGTAATGCGGCATACACAGGGAAGGATTTTGAAAAAACGAATCGAGTGACCGGAGTAGCCCGCGCGACGCGTACTCCGTCTTCCACGTACACAGCATAGCGATAAGGTCATAGTCACCACGCGGTTTACTCAGTTCGAGTACCTGCTTATCGTGCATGCGCGCATACTGAAGCCAGTCAATTTCAACAGCGATACCCGTCAGTGACTCGAATTCCGGAACAATCGCTTTGAGTGCGCGATAAGAAGCATGGTACGGAAAACACACGCGCAGGCGCGTACCCGCATAGCGCCGCCAGTGAAAGGATGTGGCCTCGGGTACTGCGGCACGGACCGATCCAGAACGCAGAGGCACGGAAGAAGGAGTGCGCACACGACACGCGAGAAACAACACAGTGCAGCACACCGTGCCCACCGCACCACGGGAAAACAACCGACTCCGCGCAAAGCACATCCTGTCCGTTTTTCCCCTCACACCCCAGTCCTGATACATCAAACCAGCACGACACATAGCACCACACCAATCGACGCACGCCCCTACGCAGTCCTACAAAATCTTGCGACCTCAGTCGAGAAGGAGCGTATCCACCGCGCGCATCGCACCCCATATCGATACGGGAAAACAAAGATTACATGAGCACGTACAGTTTGCTCCCCCTTCAACCTAACGGGGCAGATTCTCGTACGCTTTTCTCCCCGTTGTCAACAAAGACATACACCGCACCCACACGCGTTTGCATTCTGGCACAGGGAAAGCTGTGCATTTCGCGCGTGTTGTCAAAAGCATACACAGCGTGTACAGTCTGCCCATGTGTGATACACAAATAGTTGTTGACACTGAAAAAATTCGTAAGGCAATTGAACTGCAGCTCCCGATTGCCATCACCACCTATACGCTCCCCCGTGATATGGACATCTATATTGGACAGGTGGCAAAAACAATCCTAGATCTCATTGGCCAGCCGCACGTGAAGGATTATTTAACGTACTGCATTAGTGAACTCACCACAAACGCGAAAAAGGCCAACACCAAGCGTATTTACTTCCGCGAAAAAGGACTGGACATCTTTGATCCACAGGACTACAAGCGCGGTATGAAAAGCTTCAAGGAAGAAAGCCTTGAGAACATCAATCATTACCTCAAGCTCCAACAACAGGAGGGGTTGTACGTAAAGGTGACCATGCAGGTGCTCTCACATGCGCTTGTCATCGAGGTGATCAATAACTGCAAAATGACTCCCATGGAATTTAAGCGCGTTTTTGACAAGCGCGTTCGTGCGCGCCGTTATTCTGGTTTGGAAGAGGCACTCGCGCACATCCTGGACAATTCCGAGGGGGCCGGCCTCGGGCTCGTAATTATGATGCTCATGCTCAAAAAGCTCGGACTTGAGGAAGACGTGTACCGCCTCGTAGTGGAAGAGGATCGAACCATTTCGCGCATGGTAGTTCCCCGCAACATTGAGATCCAAACTCAAACCACAAAGCTTGCCGCGTCTATCGCCGACCGCATCGACGACATACCCCAGCTGCCAAGCAAACTACTGGAAATTCAACGCGCCATTGAAAATCCTGACGTCCAACTCTCAGACATTGTAGCTCTCATTAGCCAAGACGTAGCGCTCGTAACCGACCTTCTCAAACTCGTCAACTCCGCGCGCTTCGGTATGAACAAACGTTGTTTGGATATCAGCGAAGCGGTGAAGCGCGTCGGGCTGCGCGGATTACAGAATCTGTTGTACTCAGTCGGCGCCGGGCGCGTGCTGCAGTCTACCGACGATGAGCGAAAGCAGCTGTGGAACCAAGCATACCGCACCGGCTACTTTGCGCTCGGTCTTGCCAAAGCCACTGGCGACCAGGCGCTCATCGCAGACTCTTACATCTGCGGCCTCCTGCACAACCTGGGGGAAGTCGTTTTCACCTCCGCATACCCTGAGATGCTCATCAAACTCACAGAAATTCAGGCGGAGCGTAACATACCCCCGCATGTGCTCGACACCATCATGTCCGACGTAGGCCACGCGGAAATTGGCGCGGCGCTCGCACAGCGCTGGAATCTACCTGAACCGGTTATCAACACCATTCGCTTTCACCACAATCTGCCACACGCTCCTGAGGAATATAAGCCGCTCATCTCCACCGTGGCGTTTGCAAACATGACCATCCGCTTTCTCGACGGCGAAACTCCTTACGAGCAGATCCCACGCAGCCTCCTCTCCTTCTTCCGCATTCAATCTGAACAGCAGCTGCGCACAACCGCACAGACGCTCCAGAGCAGCTTTGAAGCAGAGCAAACCGCCTAGCTGGTCGCCCGAAAAGAGCGCAAAGAGGGGGACGACATCACGCCCCCGAACACACCGGCCCACTAACCCCTAGCGAAACGCCGAGAGGTCCAAACCTTCCACACCAAGGAAGACCTGTTCTCCGTCGTTCACCGAAAGACACGGGATACCAATGCGCCCTTCCTTCTTCACGTCATCAAAGAGTGGCATTGAATCACGCATCTTTAAAAAACGCTTGAGGTTCTTCCCGCTGCCGGTGATATCCACGTACTCAAAGTTAATGTGATTGCTCCGCAAATACTCAAGCGCCGTAGCGCATTGTCCACAATGGTTGCTCCCAAAAAGCGTTAACGTTTTTTCCATATTCCCAACCTCCCAACTCGCAGGAGCCTACTTCAAAACAAGAAAATATAAAAGGCTACGCCTTACCGCGGCCTGCCAAAGCGCACCGCATACCATGTACACCCCTGTTCTCCACCGCGACTACTCCCGTAAGTCCCCTGCAAGCGGTAGAAAAAACATACCGATGACGAGAAAAAAGCGTTCAAAAGACCTATAATCACGCCATGAACACAGACAGGTACACAGTCAAAGCAAGCGAAGCGCTCAATGACGCCATATCTCTGGCAGAAGCGGAGAACCACGGTCAAGTTGAGGAGGAACATCTACTCCACGCCCTACTTTCCCAGAAAGACGGGATTATCTCTCCGCTCATTGAAAAAATTGGGGCAAAACCGGACTTCCTGTACGATGAATTACTCCAATGCCTGCGCCGCAAACCACGTGTTACCGGTCCTGCCGCCCAAACGCGCTGTGCACCAACGCTGAGCAAAGCCTGTGCACGTGCAGAACGCCTCGCGCTCAAGAACCAAGATGAATATGTCTCCTGCGAACATCTCCTGCTTGCCATAAGTGAGACAGATAGCAACACTGCACGTCTCCTTCACAGTCAGGGCATTACCAGTAAAACTATCAGTGCCGCCCTCAAAGATATACGCGGCAGCAAGCGCGTTACGAGCCAGGATCCAGAATCAACATTCCAGTGCTTGGAGAAATACTGCCGAGATCTTACTACCCTCGCCCGAGAAGAAAAAATAGATCCGGTTATTGGACGTGATGAAGAGATCCGGCGCGTTATGCAGGTACTCTCACGTCGTACAAAAAATAACCCAGTGCTTATTGGAGAACCCGGCGTAGGGAAAACCGCTATTGTCGAGGGACTTGCACGCCGTATCGTTTCAGGAGACGTACCAGAAAGCCTCAAGGGAAAGCGTTTGCTTTCCCTTGACCTCGGCGCATTGGTTGCCGGTGCAAAGTTCCGCGGGGAATTTGAAGAACGACTAAAAGCGGTAATTGAAGCGGTACAGAAAAGCGACGGTGGCGTTATTTTATTCATTGATGAACTACACACGCTCGTAGGCGCCGGCGCAAGTGAGGGATCTATGGATGCGTCGAACCTTCTGAAACCTGCGCTTGCGCGCGGTGAATTGCGTTCAATCGGCGCAACCACGCTCAACGAATATCGCAAATATATCGAAAAGGACGCAGCGCTCGAACGCCGCTTTCAGCAAGTGTACTGCGTACAGCCTACGGTGGAGGACACCATTGCTATCCTGCGCGGTTTGCAAGAAAAGTACGAAGTGCATCACGGGGTACGTATCAAAGATGAAGCGCTTGTTGCAGCAACCGTTTTGTCTGACCGTTACATCACCAACCGCTTTTTACCAGATAAGGCGATTGATCTGGTGGATGAAGCAGCAAGCCGCCTGAAAATGGAAATTGAAAGTCAGCCTGTTGAGCTAGACCAGGTGGAGCGCAAGATATTACAGCTGAATATCGAAAAGGCCTCTCTCCTTAAAGAAAGTGATCCGGCTTCAAAGGAACGTTTGGAAAAGTTAGAAAAAGAGCTCGCAGGCTTCCTAGAGCGCCGTGCTGCAATGCAGGTCCAATGGCAAAATGAGAAAGGGAGGATAGAAGAGTCACGCCGCTACAAAGAGGAGCTTGAGCGTCTCCGCATTGAGGAAACCATGTTTTCACGTGAAGGGGACCTGAACAAGGCTGCAGAACTTCGGTATGGCAAAATTCCAGAACTTGAAAAAAAAATCATGCTTCTTACTGCAGAAGTAGAGAAAAAATCCGGTCTAGAAGGACAGCTCTTGCGCGAGGAAGTGTGTGAAGAGGACATTGCGAAAATTATTTCTATGTGGACCGGAATTCCGGTATCCAAAATGATGGCAAGCGAGCAACAGAAATATCTGCAGCTTGAGTCAGTACTCATGCAACGTGTGGTAGGGCAGGACGAAGCAGTGCGGGTAATTTCCGACGCGATTCGTCGTAATAAGGCAGGACTTTCTGATACGCGCCGTCCTCTTGGCAGTTTCTTATGTGTCGGTCCCACGGGGGTAGGAAAGACAGAACTTGCACGTACGTTAGCTGATTTTCTTTTCAACGATGAGCGTGCACTGACGCGTATCGATATGAGTGAATACATGGAAAAACACGCGATCAGCCGACTCATTGGCGCGCCCCCGGGGTATGTGGGCTATGACGAGGGGGGACAATTGACAGAAGCGGTACGACGTAGACCCTACAGCGTACTTCTTTTTGATGAAGTAGAGAAAGCGCACCAGGATGTGTTTAATATATTCCTGCAAATACTCGACGATGGGCGCTTGACTGACGGCCAAGGAAGGGTGGTGGATTTCCGCAACACGATCATCATCATGACCAGCAATATCGGATCAGAGCATATTCTTTCTGCACGCGAGTCGCGCACACACACGTCGGACTTGCCTGTACCCGAGACACAATCTACAGAAGAACAAACTCTACCAGAGCAGATACGGGGATTACTGCACACATACTTTCGCCCAGAATTCTTAAACCGGATTGACGAAGTGTTAATTTTTAAGCGTCTCACACGGAAACATATTCGCCTCATCACAGACATCCAACTGCAGATGGTAGTGGAGCGTTTGGAAAGTCGACATATAAAACTTCGTGTGCGTGACGCGGCGAAAGCCTATCTTGCGGAGCGCGGATACGACGACACTTTCGGAGCACGACCACTGAAGCGTGCAATCCAAACGGAATTGGAAAATGCCCTAGCGCGTGAGATTCTCAGTGGCCGATTCAGAGGCGGCTCAACTATCGTGGTGGATATGTGTAAAGATGCTCTGTGTTTCACTGAACAAACATCCTGAGTGCATATTCAAATATGGCAATGTCATGCCACATGTAAGAGGAGACCATCATGTTACCGTTTTACTTTTTATCTGTGGCGACCAACGCTGCGATAGGCTTTATCCTCACGGTGCTCGACTCCCAAGAGGAGAGTGCGCACGACTGTCCCTTTCTGTATGACGCGACTTTCTCTCTAGTGCTGGCGCTTCTCTCGGGAATTGCCGCAGTGTGCAAGTGCGTTAATCCTATCGGTGCCCAACTTCCCGTGCTTGGGGATCTCATACCCACCCTTGCCGGCGGTACAGGATGTGCTCTTTTTCTACATCGGTATTGTGTGGCCCTTTCCAAGCCGTCACCTATTCCGCGCACGCTGGTGCAGTATGCCAAACCCTTGGGATTGTTTTCTCTCGCAGCGAGCATTCTACACCTTCTGTTTGCGCCGACGCTTTTTCTATGAAGGTACGCGGTATCCCCGTGCTGCAGCGCCGCACATGGGCGTTGGTACTGCTCGTACTCAGCAGCACTTCCGCCTGTGTGCGGAAAAATTCACTGGAAGATGTACGGTTCCCCTCGAGCTCTCCAATTGGAGAAGCGCGTCGCTTCGCAGTAATCACCAAGGCTTATGTTTTGCTTCGTGACAAACCAGGTGTCACGGGGATCGTCATTGCGTACGCACGGCGCAAAGACATATTTCCAGTGCTCGGCATTGATTTGCTTTCAAAGGATAAAGAGTCAGCGCTGTGGGTGAACGTAGAAAGAGGTTGGTTACCCTGGGACTGCGTACAGCTCTACTCGAGCAAGGCAAAAGCGCTGGCTGCCTCAAAGAAACTTTCCTGAAAAACAGGAACGAGCATGGCCACACGTACAAACATCTACAAACGGAGCGAAAGAGTTACACGCCGGCTGTTTTACCTAGTTGTCCGCATGCGCCTCCAATGCCATTCCCACGCTGATAGCGGCGTGTCACGGGGATGCGGGCGCGCATGAGAAGCGCCTCAAAATGCGCAACCTCCACTTCCCGAGGTGTTTCAAAGTGGATTGATGCTACCGGATTCCAGGGAATTAAGTTCACGTGCACGTTAAGCCCATGTGCAAAATCGATAACTTCTTGCGCATGCCGTTCAGAAGTATTCACTCCCCGCATGAGGGCGAGCTCGAGTGTCACACGCTTTCCACTCTTCTCGTTAAAATAGCGAATAGCGCTTTTCAGTTTTGCTAAACTGTCGTGCGCAGCACGTGGCATGAGGCGTGCGCGCAACGGTGCATTCGCGGTGGTTAAAGACACCGCCAAGCGAACCTGCAGTGCGCGGTCAGCAAGCGAATAAATACCACGGCAATGTCCAGACGTAGAAATAGTAATACGTTTTTCAGATAGGTCACGACCCTGTGGATGAGACAGTATCTCAATAGCTCTACACACCGCATCCAGATTGAGCATGGGCTCACCCATTCCCATAAACACAACATTATCCAATGTACCGACACATCGTTCCAGATGAAGGAACTGCTCGACGATCTCTGAGGCAGAAAGGTTTCGCGCGAAACCCAACTGGCCTGTTTGACAAAACGCGCACGCCATAGGGCAGCCGACTTGACAGGATAGACAAGCAGTCTTACGCGAGACTTGATCGACGAGTAAGACTGCCTCTACGCGCCGTTTATCTTTCAGTTCAATACCCAGCTTGAGCGTACCATCCACATCACGCAGCGTGGTATAGACACGAGTGTCCGAGATGACGCACGCCCTCGCCAGGCGTGCACGCGTCTCAGAAGAGAGATCACTCATCGCATGGAAGTCAGTGCACCCTGCGGCAATCCATCTGAACACCTGCACCCCACGAAAGCGCTCAGCAAACGCACACACCTTCTGGATTTCTTCTGGCAAAAGCCCCGAAAGGGCGCAGCACCACTCCATATACGCTCCACCCCCTCGTCGCAAAGTCCTGCACCACCTCCGACGAAGAGGAGGACCCCGACCACCACACAAAAAGCGCCGAATCGACAGGCATCGCGCAGCCACACCTGCGCAACGAGCCGTTCACACTTGGCAAACGCCACCCATACCCAAGCTTACCAGGAAGAAAAAGGGGGGAAACTACGATGCACCCTCCAACTCACTCATAAGCTCAGAAACAACACGGTTCTTAACCCCAAACTGCTGAAAGGGACGAAGTGTCTCAAGCGCCTTTTGCTTCTGCCCGAGCTTGCGGTAGCAGTCTGCAAGCTCCACATATACGCGATAGTTTTTCCGATCAAGCTGCACGAGTCGATCAAGACTCACAACCGCCTCTTCGTATCTCCCCTGGAGTTTACAAAGGACTGCGAGCCCGAGCGTGGCATAGGCATCGTAATCGATATCCAACGCCCTTTTATACGTTTGATGGGCCTTTTCGTATTCCCCAATGTGCCGATATGCGTCGGCAATACGGGTGAGGATGACACGATTCTGCGTGTCCTTCTCCAGAATCTTCTCCCAGTACTGGATGGAACGCTCCTGCATGTTCATGCCGCGGTAGCAGTCAGCCATCCCAAAAAATCCATAAAAATTACCTGGGTCACGCTTCAGCGCTTCCTGAAAATAGGGCAATCCCTGACTAAAGAGTTTCATTTTACGATAACAATTCCCGATAGAGGTGAGTACACGGATATCCACACTGTGTTCTGCACACTCCAGGAGCTTTTTCCAGTAGATGAGTGCTTCACGGTACTTCTTGAAGTCGTAGTGCAAGTGAGCAAGCCCAATTAGCGCGTAGGAATTATGTTCATCCAGGGCGATAACCTGGGAGTAAAGGTTTCTCGAGTTTTGAAAATCATGTATTTTACGGTAAGCATCGGCCATGCGCGTAAGCACCGCAATGTTGTGGCTATCCTGCTCCAGGTACTGCTGCCACACTTCCACTGCCTTCACGTACCGACGCATGTTTTTATAACAGTCCGCAAGACCAAAGAGCGCATAGCTGTTGCGAGGGTAATGCTGTAAGCACCTCGTGTAATAGTCAGATGCCTCTTGGTACGCGCGTCTCTTGCGCGCCGCATCCCCGAGCCCCACGAGGGCATAGTTGTTATCCGCTTCAATTTGGAGAATTTTACCGAACTCGCTCTCTGCCCTCTCAAGGTCATTGACCTTTAAGAACGCGTAGCCATCCCGGGACAGACGCATAATCCTGTCCGCATCCACTGACCGTTTGCCCGTTTCAACCGTTTCAAAAGGCGGAACACTACACTCGCACCCCATAAGCCCCATACCCCCCCCCGGCGTCAAAATTATATAAGACATCGAATCAACACTGAGAGCGCTGAAACGATGGGCCTCATTTTCTGCTCATTGCGAGCAAAATAATAAAACCGCAGTGCGGTCAACACGTCCGCCTTGCGCATATACACATCGCCAATCCTGGTCAATCCATCGTGGTAACCAGTGGTAATGAAAACGCGTGCCGCTTCCTGCAGCTTCCCCTCATTCAGGTATGCATTGCCCCGCCTGTTTAGCAGCGCCCGGTCGCGATCGGAGAGAGTGGAAACAGGGCGCTGTATACCTTTAACGAAGTACGGCGTGTCGCTCTCAAGCACCCTCTGCATCCCCTCGCACAAAAAACAGCAAGATCCTACAACGGGTTTCAGTTCTACGCAAGACCGGCTTTATCCCTGCGGTAAAAATCAACTACCGAGCGCCCGTACACACGCTGATCGGTCCGCACAAGTGAATCGATTTTATCCGCAAGTTTTTTCTCTCTTGGTCGGTGCACCATCACCACGCTTCCTTCTCTACACAATGACGCACGAGAAAGCCGCTGCAACAGCTCAGCGTGAAAGCGATAGGGAAAAGGTGGATCAAGATAAACAAAATGAAACAGCGTACGTGCACGCGCAATATACCGCTCCACTGCCATACATCTACATTCCAAACGACACAGCGCCACTTGCACGTTCTGCAACAAAACAGAAAAAGAACGCACATTCCACTCTACAAACACTACCGGATACGCCCCGCGTGAATAAGCCTCCAAGCCGCACACTCCCGATCCGGCGAAAAGATCCAAAAAGGAACAGCCGCGCATATCACCCAAAATCGCAAATAACGACTCACGCATGCGATCCATTGCAGGACGGATAGGACCATCCGGACAACGTAATACGTGGTTTTTTAGCATCCCCCCCGTAATCCTCACCCGTGCCAACCTCCGTACACAAAACGTCGCGCCTTGTAACAAGCAAGCGGATTACCTAATGCTCAAGCAACTCATCTATCTCATCTTGAGAAACCACGTGACTCGCATCTGCGCTCGTGTCCACCTCTTGAATGGAGCGTGCGAGGTTCTCATGCAATGCGCTGTGTCTTTTCTCAATAAACGGGAGCATCCGGGTAAACTCAACCTGCGCAGTCACAGGAGAGGCACGATGAATAAGAAAATTCAATAAGTTCAAGAATCGTGCACCGCAGGAGAATAGGCAATGAAGAATTGGTAAGTAATCGGGGAAGTGAGACTGGCGATCGATATGCGCGCACAACTTTTGCAACGCATGGTCAAAAAAACGCACGTCATACACAACTTTCTCCGCATAAAGGCACTCATCTAAGTTAAGCTGAAGCCCCTCATACAGGACATCAATAGAACGTGCTAGGTGATAAATATTGTCTTGAAACACAAAATTCTGCACCACAGACCTCCCCACACATACGTGACCGACGCGGGCACACAGGAAAGCGCACCTTCTGCGAACAGGTTCCTCACCTCGTCTGCCGTAAGGAGCACACGCACGAATGTACCCCCTCAGACGACGCTGCGCCGTCGGCAGCATCGGATAAAAGGACAAAAGACTTGATGCGGCACACAGATTTACGCTACGCTGGCGTCTCGCCGCGCGTTCTGCGCACGCTACTCCTCCTTGTCGGGTGAGTCTAGTGCAGCCTGATAAGGTGAGCCGTCCATAGGAGTTATTATGAGGACCTACGAGCTAATGGCCGTTTTCAGTGCACACGAGGATCTCTTTCTTCAGGGTTCCACCGCCGTTCGTGCCCTCCTACAGGAAAACGACGCAGTCATCGCCCGCGAAGACCATATTGGAGAGCGGGAACTTGCGTATCCTCTGAAGAAGCAAAAGAGGGGCCGTTACCTGCTCTTCATTGTTCAGTGTGAGCCGGGGAAGGTGCGCGAACTCGATCATAAGCTCAGATTGCGACACGACTTACTCACGCACTTGTTTGTGCGTGTCGATTCCTGAGAGAAGATATGGCAGACGTCAATCATGTAGTGCTCGTTGGTCGGCTTACGCGTGATGCGGAGCTCAAGTACACTTCTGCAGGTGGTGCTCTGTGTCGTTTTTCTGTTGCTATCAATCGGCGCAGGAAAAGTGGTGATGATTGGGTTGAGGAAGTTAATTTCTTCGATATCGTTCTATGGGGACGCCAGGGCGAAGTCATCAGCCAGTATCTTATCAAAGGCAAGCAGGTAGCCGTCGAGGGGGAATTGCGTCAAAGCCGTTGGGAGCAAGAGGGGCAGTCACGCAGCAAGGTAGAGATCTCTGCGACTAACGTTCAACTCCTCGGTTCTGTCCTCGGTGGCGCTGCTCGTGCCGAGGACGGTGAGTTTTCTTCCTCGCGCGTTGCCGCCGAGTCGACCGCTGGTCGTGTCCGCGGCACATCCTCAGATTCTAGGTCACCCACAGGCGATATCTTGGGTGAGAAAAGAGGACTGGACGCAACCTCGTCCCTTGATGAGGCTGATTTTTCAAGTTCAGATCTGGACACCGTTCCATTTTAGGTCTCTTTCCCCACAAGGAGCATGCATAATGAATAAAAGTATGACCGAACCTGGCGTTCGCCTGGACCTCAGAAAGGAATTGGGCGTGCTAATTTTTCCACTTCTAGGAGCATATCATGGCAGAAGATCATCCGAGTGTTGACCTGGATACGCATCTCAGTTCTCCTCGTGAAAGTGAAGAGAGCGCACCCAAGAAAAACAGACAATTCTATCGAAAGAAAGTATGCCGTTTTTGCACGCAGAAGCTTTTAGCTGATTATAAGGATCCGGACACGCTTCGTCGCTTTATCACAGAGCGGGGTAAGATTCTGCCGAGACGCATCACCGGTACGTGTGCCAAACACCAGCGCCGTGTTGCTCTCGAAGTCAAGCGTTCCCGCGCCGTTGCGCTCCTACCTTTCGTTCTGACCGAGTAGCGCTGGTATACAGCGGTTGTTTTTCCTAGTTCAGTAGAAGTTGCTGTGCATAGGCAGAGTGGCTCTGCGTGGACTTTTATTCCTGCGTAGGAGGGGACAAAACGTATGAAGATTATTCTCAATCAAGACGTAAAGATCCTTGGTGAAGAAGGTGATGTGAAAGAGGTCGCCGCAGGCTATTTTCGTAATTACCTCTACCCTCGAAACCTTGCTGTTCCTCATAATCGTTTTACCGTGGCTCGCTTCAAACAGCGACAACAGGACATAGAGATGCGAAAGTCTCTCAAGCGACAAGATGCCGCAAATCTTAAGGCTCGTTTAGAGGCTCAGCCTGTGGTTATTGCCATGCCCGCCGGTACCAACGGTAAGTTGTACGGCGCTGTCACGAGTCATACCGTTGCAGAACAACTTGCGTGCATGGGATTTGAGGTTGAGCGCAAGCGTGTGGAGGTCCCTGGTCTTACTCTGAAATGTGTGGGGAACTATCACGTCACTATAAGACTATACGAGGAAATATGTGCTGTTGTTCCTGTCACCATCAAAAACCAAAGCGAAGCGGACAGTGTGAGTGAGTAGACCGTTTGCGGAAGTATCTCTCTGCACGGAGTATGTGCTGTTCGTTTTTTAGTTGTGCAAAGAACTGTGCCACTTTGGGGCTGGATTCCACGGAAGGGAGACAGTTCTTGGCAGTTGGGCCTCAACCCTTTGCCTCGTTAGAGGGTTTCCACGGAGAGGGGGGGGACTGTCTTTTCACCACCTTCCCTCCTCTGAGTATTCCTCGGAGGAGGTTCTGTGCCGGGCATGCCTAATCCCACTCAGGAACTCAAGGGAAAAATTCCCCCTCATAACCTAGAGGCCGAGCGGGCTGTGCTCGGCGCTGTTCTACTGGATGACTCTGCTCTGAGCACGGCAACAGAGCAGTTGTCTGCGAGCTCTTTTTATTCCGCTGCGCACCAGCGCATCTTTCAAGCACTCGTAGAGTTATCGGATTTAGGTCAACGCCCTGATATCCTCGTGCTCAGCGAGCACCTGCGCTCCTGTGAGGCGCTCGATTTCGTCGGTGGCAGCGCGTATGTTGCCTCTCTCACCGATGCGGTCCCAAGCGCCGCGAATGTTGAATACTACACACGCATCGTTTGCGACGCTGCCATGCGCCGGTCGCTACTAAAAGTAGCCCGCATTATCACCGCAGAGGCATTCAATGACACCGTGTCGGGCAACATCGTACTCGAAACAGCACAAAGGGAAATCTATGACCTAACAAATGCAAGGAGAGTAGCAACCTTCAAATTGCTGAAAAACCTCATTCCTGATTTGGTCAATACTATTGAGACTCGTTACCGAAATCAAAGCGATCTGGTCGGAATTGCCACCGGCCTAACGGCTCTGGATAATCTTACCGGTGGATTCCAGAACTCCGAGCTTATTGTCATAGGTGCGCGTCCTTCCATGGGGAAAACTGCGCTCGCCATGACTATGGCCTCGAACATTGCCATAAGGCAACGTATTCCAACCGCCTTTTTTTCTCTGGAAATGTCTAATTTGCTTCTGATGCAGCGACTTATCGCTGCAGAGTCAGGAGTATCCGCGACGAACCTGCGCAAAGGGCTTTTACAACTTTCCGATTTCGGGCGCATCCAAAACGCCGCAGGAGAGATGTACGACGCCCCACTTTACATCGTGGACGTGCCAAACATGAAGCTACTGGATCTCCGTGCCGTGGCTCGTCGATTATGCGTACAAGAAAAGATCCAGATTATTTTTGTCGACTACTTGGGACTTATCGTAGCAGACAATCCCTTTGCGCCCCGCTACGAACAATTTGCAGCGATCTCCCAATCACTAAAAAGCCTCGCGCGCGAGCTAGACATCCCCATCGTAGCACTTTCGCAAGTCGGTCGACCGGCAGAGGGCTCTGCGCCAAACCTGGCGGACATTCGTGGTTCGGGGGCAATTGAGCAGGACGCCGACGTGGTCATGTTTCTACACCGCGACCGCAACGAAACCGAGACTCAACTCATTTTAGCGAAGCAACGCAACGGCCCCATTGGGACAGTTGAGCTCGAATTCCAAGCGAGCTTTACCCGCTTCGTCTGCAAAAGCCCCTAGCCACCTGAGAGGGTGTGCCCGCGCACGGAGGAAAGGGTACCTAAGCGGCAAAACCCCGCGGTTACTCTTCCTCCCTACCCTCCGTAGGCCGAGATGAACACCCCTGCGGCTATCGCGGTCCCAATGACACCAGCCACGTTAGGACCCATCGCGTGCATAAGCAAGAAGTTAGAAGGATCCTCCTCTAGCCCCACCTTATTAGAAACACGCGCGGCCATAGGAACAGCACTCACCCCTGCGGAACCGATAAGTGGATTAATTTTCTCGCTCAAAAACAAATTCATTAACTTTGCCATGAATACTCCCCCTGCGGTTGCGACAGAAAAGGCAACGAGTCCCAACACGATAATGCCCAAGGCATTGGGGTTCATAATCTTATCGGGTGTCATCTGAGAACCAACACCCAAAGACAGCAAGATCGACACGATGTTCAAAAGCTCGTTAGCCATCGTCTTAGACAACCGCTCCACAACACCGCATTCCTTAACAAAGTTCCCGAAGGCGATCATACCGATGAGTGGGGAAGCCGCAGGAATGAGCAGCACCGAGAGCAAGAGCAAGACAAGCGGAAAGAGTACTCTCTCTATCCGCGAAACAGGACGCAGCTGTTTCATCCTAATAAGACGTTCTTTTCTGGTAGTTAACAGGCGCATAAGCGGAGGCTGAATAATAGGTACAAGAGCCATATACGAATATGCCGCCACCGCGATAACGGCCATGAGTTCGGGAGCAAGCTTCGCAGATACGTAGATGGAAGTTGGCCCGTCCGCCCCACCGATAATGGCAATGGCGCAGGCATCCAGGATGGAGTAGCGGATCCCGGGTACAAAGTTCAACGCTGCAACCCCAAAGAGAGTAAGGAACACCCCTAACTGGGCAGCGGCACCAAGGACTGCCATTTTAGGATTCGCAATCAGTGGTCCAAAATCGGTAAGTGCACCGATACCCATAAAAATGAGCATAGGGAAAAACTCATTCCCCACCCCAGCATCGTAAATGAGTTTGAGCATACCATGCTCACTATACATGCCCGCACCAGGGATGTTGACGAAGACAGTACCAAAGCCAATAGGAATGAGCAGCAGCGGCTCAAAGCCCTTAGCAGCACCGAGATAAATGATGAGCAGACCAACCACGAGCAGCAACGCCTGTTGATAACCGAACACGCTGTGTGTTCGCTGCGGATTTGCAAGATCCGGCACCTGTGTTACGCCATGAAAGAAAGCGTAGAGACCGGTACTATGCCACGTATTGAGTAAAAATTTCCTTACAGAGAGAAGCGGCGCAGCTCCGTGTGACGCACGCATGTCCTCACGCATGGACGACGCCGGCGCACATCGTGCCCCCGTGTCTTTACAACTCTGTACCATAGGCACCGGCGCAGAAGCACGTACCGGGCGGCGCGTAGCTGCACACAGGGGCCCGCACACAAGCAATCCCACCAACACGCACTGGAGTACTCGAAGGGGTAAACGCGTATTCATGGTCACATCCTCTAGCGAATCTCTGCTAAGACTTGCCCCGCACTGACATGCGCGCCAGGCGCTATTAGGAAATGGATAGTACCAGCAGCGGTGGCCTTCACTTCAAGTTCCATCTTCATGGACTCCACCATGAGCACCGTCTCCCCCGAATTTACCGTAGCTCCATCTTGCACGGTGTGTTTAACTACGCTACCTGCGACCGGCGCGGGTAGCGTAGTACACGCCCCAACCTTTGCCGTAGTCACGGTACCCTGCGACGTACCCGAAGCAACGGACGGGCCTGCCTCAACCCTAACGGTGTAGGGAGTACCATTTACCCGGAGAACAGCGCCTTCCTGCACAACTGTGTACGCAGTACCATTTACGGTAGCCACATAAGAAGCTACCGACCCTGCACTCTCACCCTTCTGTTTTTGCCCCTGCCCCTTTCCTCTGAACGAAATAGGCCCTTGCGCACGGGAAGCAAAGAATGTGGGAGCGATCTTGGGAAACATAGCATACGTGAGCACATCCTCAATGGTATCCTGTGCGCCTGCGGCGCGCGCCTCAGACCTCATGCGATCAAGCTCATGAGGCAAGGCATCCGCTGGGCGGCAGACAAGCGACTGCGATAACTTTTCTTCCTTCAAGGCCCGCTCCACCAAACCTGCATCACAGGAGGCGGGAGTCCGGCCATACTGACCCGTGAGCAGACGCCTTGTCTCAGCAGTAAGCCGGTGGTACCGGCCAAACAGCACGTTCAATACTGACTGCGTACCTACAATCTGACTCGTAGGAGTCACAAGCGGGATATAACCGCAGTCCTTCTGTACCAGGGGAATTTCCTTAAGAACCTGGTCCATCTTATCCAGGGCTCCCTGCTCACGCAACTGGTTTTCTAAATTGGAAAGCATACCCCCAGGCACCTGGGACACGAGGATACGCGTGTCTGCACCCAGAAAACTAGACTCAAACTGGGCATAGCACTTCCGTACCTGACGGAAGTAGGCTGCTATTTCTAGCAGGAGATTTATGTCGAGCCCTGAGTCACGGCCCGTGTGCCGTAGGATTTCCACTAAAGTCTCTGTAGGGCTGTGGGAAGTACCCATGGACATAGAAGCAATGGCAGTGTCAATTACATCAACACCTGCTTCTGCCGCCTTCACCAGGGTTGCAACAGACATACCAGTAGTGGCGTGGGTGTGCAACTCAACGGGCAAATCGACACTCTTTTTAATGGCAGAAACCAGATCGTACGCCCCGTACGGGGTCAGCAACCCCGACATATCCTTAATGCAAATAGAATCCGCACCGAAGCGCGCATACTCCTTTGCTAACTCTACGTACTTCTCTGCGGTATGATAGGGTGTGGTAGCGTAAGAGATAGCCATCTGCACATGCTTGCCTGTTTTCTTTGCAGCACGCGCAGCCTGACTGAGGTTACGTGGGTCATTAAGTGCATCGAAGATGCGGAACACATCAACGCCGTTGCGTGCAGCGGCCTCTACGAACGCATCTACAACGTCATCCGCGTAATGCCGGTAGCCTAGCAAGTTTTGCCCACGCAAAAGCATCATAATAGGGGTCTTAGGTAACCGAGATTTGAGAGCACGCAAACGCTCCCAGGGATCCTCATTTAGAAAGCGAATGCAGGCGTCGTACGTGGCGCCTCCCCACGCCTCCAAACTCCAATACCCAACGCGATCTAGCTTGTCACAAATAGGGAGCATGTCTTCGGTAGTCATGCGCGTAGCGTGCAAAGACTGATGCGCATCACGTAGGACCATTTCGCTAATGCGAACCGGGGTACTCATGAAGTACTCCTTGCCTTCTCATGAACGGCGACTGCGATAGCCGCGGCGAGTGCTCCTCCTGCAGGGACTGCAGCGCCGACACCTTCGTCAGGACCGCGATCCCAGCCGAAAGAAGAGACAAGCGCGCCCACACAGCGCACAACGCATATGAGCAAAAGGAGGAAGGCAAAAACCATCCCCATACCCATGACGCTCACAAGCGCACTCTGGGCAAACAGGCGGATCTGATTCATGCGGGCAACTCCTACGTGATGAATTCAGGCGAACGGGGTCGAGGGTAAAAAAAAAAGACGCTTTGTGCAAGCTCTTTACAAGTTTTCCTACGCGACAACAGAGCAGGCTGCGTTCTCAGAGGCACACGCGGACGCACGTCAACACGCACTGCAAAACCAATTGCGCTGTAGGTTCCATACCTCACACCCGTCTACTTTCCCTACTCTCAACTTTCACGGGAATTGGCACGCGCCCCCGAGCGGGGAATAAGAACACGTGCTCCATTTTTCTGCCCCTTTTCCTCTAATTGCCCACAGCGGTGCACACGCTCTTGTGCACGTGGCGTGGCCCGATGTCCCTGCGTGTAGTCCTGAGGAGATTGACGCAACTGTACGATAGTGGACAAAAAAAGCGCACCCGCTTGCGCAACATTTAGACTTTCCACCTGACCACTGCCTGCAATCCGACAGAGATGATCGCAATGCGCAGTCAAATGCTCAGAAAGCCCTGTCTCCTCGTTTCCCAGTACTAATATTACCGCTTCTTCAGGCGAGAGTATGTTTGAAAGCCGTGTAAGCGATCTGAACGCATGAGGGGAGGCTCCCACACGGGTCATTTTACCTGCACACATTTCCAATACTTCCTGCGCATTTGTACAGCGCAACAATTGCACAAACTCCATTCCTCCCTGCGCAACCCGATATGTTGCGCTTGTAACCTGCGCCTGCTGTCGACAGTCACTCACCACCAGTGAGTGCACTCCAAAAAAAGCAGCACTACGTATAATCGCCCCCAGATTGTGGGCATCTCCTACGCGATCGAGTAACACAACAAACTCACGCCGTTGTACCCAAAATTCAACCTGAGAATGAGTCACGGCTGGAAAGCGCGGCTCGTCTATGGTAGCAGCAACCCCCTGATGGTGAACGGATTGCGTCAATCGCTCAAGTTCCTGCGTATTAGCGCTACGGTAGAGCCTCTTTCGTGCAGCAAGGTATGCACACAGGGGTCCGAAGCGTTTCGCACGCACAGGGGTAAAAAAGAACCGATGAATTTTCTCTGGATGTATGCTGCCAAGCGTTTCCACAGCACGCAGGCCGCAGACGGTTAGAGAGGCTCGGCGCCGCTTAGGAGGCTCGTGTGATAGCTGACTTCGTGCTTGTTCACGCTTCATGTGCTCGAGCATAACGGATTTCCTACGTCTCTGTTAGGTTTCCCCAAACCTACCCACAAAACAGGGACCACCACACAAGACACAGAGCCCTGCAGACAGACATTTTTACGCCCGCCGCAATTGAGAATTCAAAGTCCATCAAGTATACTACCCTGTGCCCGCACTCAGGAGGAGGTTTCATCATGATGGAAAGTTCAACGATACTGCAAAGACGCGCGCTGTTTAATGAGGCAGGAGACATTGAACTTCATAAGCGACGCATGGTCGGGGGGAACACTACCAATCTCAACGACTTTAACAATATGAAGTATCCCTGGGTCAGCAAGTGGTATCGGCAGGCAATGAACAACTTCTGGATCCCCGAAGAAATCAACATGAGCAGTGACGTGCAAGATTATCGTAATCTATCCGCTATCGAGAAAACCGCGTACGATAAAATCCTCTCCTTCCTTATTTTCCTAGATAGCATCCAGACTGCGAATCTGCCAAATATTGGTCAGTACATTACCGCAAATGAGATTAACCTGTGCCTAACCATTCAGGCTTTCCAAGAGGCTGTGCATTCGCAGAGTTACAGTTACATGCTGGACACCATTTGCTCCCCCGAAGAACGCAATGACATTCTATACCAGTGGAAGGACGACGAGCATCTGCTTGCGCGCAATAAATTCATTGGCAACTTGTACAACGAGTTTCAAGATGACAAAAGCGTACTCGCACTGCTGAAGGTAGCAATTGCGAATTATGTTTTGGAAGGAATTTATTTCTATTCGGGTTTTATGTTCTTCTATAACTTGGGGCGTAATAACAAGATGCCCGGCTCGGTGCAGGAAATTCGTTATATCAACCGCGATGAAAACACACACCTGTGGCTTTTTCGATCCATTATTCAAGAACTGCAAAAGGAAGAGCCACAGGTGTTCACTGCACGCAATGTACGCTTATTTCGCGATATGATTCGCGAAGGATGCGAACAAGAAATTAAGTGGGGGGACTATGTCATTGGGGATCAGATCCCTGGACTAAATCGCCACATGGTGGCAGACTATATCCGGTATTTGGGTAATCTTCGTTGCGAAAATTTAGGCTTTGAGCCCTTGTACGAGGGGCACCGTGTAGAACCGGAATCGATGAGCTGGGTAAGTCAGTACAGCAACGCAAACTTGATTAAAACCGATTTTTTTGAAGCAAAATCAACCGCGTACGCGAAGTCATCCGCAATGGTGGATGATCTCTAACTCCTTCATGTACTCAGCCTATCGGCCAACGCGGCGCGGACATCCACCTGCAAACGCCAGGATAACCACTCAGTCGCCGTGTTTCACCCTAGCCACTCGGCGCTGTTACAGCTCTAGACTGCGAGCGCAGTATCCCGCTAATCAGGCGCTCTTTCCCGGAGAGATCTTTTGAAATTTTCACCGTGGCAAACCCTGCTGCCTGGAAGATGCGCGCTGCACGTTGTGCGTGGTTTGAGCCGACCTCGCAAAACACGCACCCGCCTTCCTTTAGCGCTGCGGCACTGTGGTGTGCGAATGCGCGAACCAAGTCTAGCCCATCTGCACCCCCATCTAAGGCACCGAGAGGCTCCCCTCTCCCGTCCTGCAACAGCGCGCGCGCTTGCGCACTCGGTACGTAAGGCGGATTTGCACATATCACATCATACGGAACGCACACCCCGCGCTCCTGTACCACGTCCGTGCCTTCAGAAGGAGAAAAGAACGGAATAGGAGCACGCACATCTGCGTGCACGAAACGTACGCGCGAATTTGCAGATACATCCAAGAGTCGGCGCGCGTTATACCGCGCTACGGCAAGGGCCCGCATGCAAATGTCGGATGCAATGACATAGAGAGGTGGCGTGCCACGCGCACGCAACATATGCATAAGTGCAATGGCAATACACCCGCATCCCGTACACGCCTCGAATATCTTCAAGACAGGCAGTGCACTTGTGTCTTTATGCACAGATACTGAACGCGGCTTCATCATTTGGGACGCAACGTGCGCCAGGACACTTTCTACAAGCAATTCGGTATCCGGTTTAGGGATAAGCGTAGCACGGGTGACACGGAATCTCAGACCAAAAAACTCTTTTTCTCGAGTCAGATACGCCAACGCACGTCCCCTACAACGAAGATGCACGAGACGCTTAAACTCGTGTGCAACGGAGGCAATCTCATCCTGCTGGTGGGCGAGAATCCACGCACGCGGCTTCGCAAGCAACTTCGACAGAATAAGGTCTGCATCTAAAAGCGGTGTGTTCTGTCCGCGCAAACAGGGGGCGTCTTGAAACAACGCTCGCGCGTACATACGCGCCTGTCGAATCGTACAGAGTTCTTGCACTAGATTACACTCTCTCGAGACGCAATACACAATGGCTCGATAATGTCATCCAACGCACCCTGCATCACTGCATCTAGCTTGTAGAGCGTAACACGCACGCGATGATCCGTAACACGGTTCTGAGGAAAATTATACGTGCGAATGCGCTCGGAACGATCCCCTGAACCAACTTGACTTTTGCGTTCCCTTGCACGGGCAACCTGGCGCTTCGATTCCTCTAAATCATACACTCTGCTGCGCAATACACGCATGGCCTTGGCTTTGTTTTTGATTTGACTCTTCTCGTCCTGACAGACAACGACAATGCCCGTAGGTAGATGTGTAAGACGCACCGCAGAATCAGTGGTGTTGACACACTGCCCACCAGGACCACTTGCACGCATGACATCAACACGCACGTCCTCAGCACGAATGTCCACTTCAGTCTCTTCCATCTCAGGCAGCACTGCAACGGTAACCGCACTGGTATGGATGCGCCCCGACGCTTCAGTGCTAGGGACACGTTGAACGCGATGCACACCCGATTCATAACGTAAACTGCCATACACATCGCGCCCCGAGATAGAGAACGTAATTTCCTTAAATCCTCCCAACTCTGTTTCGCTCACTGCAAGGACTTCATAGCGCCATTGTTTTGACTCAGCGTAGTGCGTGTACATTCTAAATAGATCTGCAGCAAAGAGCGCTGCTTCATCACCGCCGGTACCGCCGCGAATTTCCATGATAATATTCTTCTCTTGCAAAGAGTCGGGGGGAATAAGCAGCGTCTTTAGTCGCTTTTGACTCGTGTGCAGTGCAGCTTCAAGTGTACGGATCTCTTGCCGAATAACGTCCTTAAAATCAGCATCCGACTCATCTTGGATGAGAACGTGCGCGTCTTCCAACTGCTTCTCAGTAAGCAAATAGCGATCATACTCTTCCATCAGTCTGGAAAGATAGGCGTGATCGCGCATACGTTCACGATAACTCTGAGTGGAAGAGAAAAGCGAAGGATTCTCCACTTCCTGCTGTAGTTTTCTCCACTGAGCGCGCAGTTCTTCCAACTTTTCTATCACGGGGGCCCTCGCGCAGGAGCATAAAATATTCAGGCGAAGCTTTCAACAAAGACAGTTCCAGGCCACGACACGAATAGAAAAAGAGCTTGCCATGATGCTAAAAAAGCATTAGATGTAGGGTGTTTTCGTGCTCGTGCAGGAGAGGCTAACGTGAAAAAGCGATTTATTCCGTACAATGTGATCCGTGATGAGGGTTTCGGTATGGCCCGGCGCATCGTGGCAGACAGGTTCGTGCCAACGGTTATGTACGTCCCCATACGGGGTGGAGTATATCTGGGTAACGTGCTCAATGAGTATTTAACCATCGCGTACAAGGCAGAGCCTCCTATCCTGTACGCAGCGGTAGTTGCTCACTCGCACTGTGATTTGCGTAAGCGGCGCGTCATCAGCGTAGATGGCTGGACCTACCCTCCTGAGTACCTACGCGTCGGGGATAAGGTGCTCATCGTAGATGATATCTTCGATTCAGGCGCAACCATCAACTACATCGCTTCCCTGCTTATGCAAAAGGGCCTTGCGCGTGGCGACATCCGCGTGGCTGTCTTCAATTACAAAGTATTCGTGGGAGAAAAACAGCCCCCGGTGTTGCCGGACTACTGGTGCATCAAGCACGAGGTACGTAGCGAGGCAGATAACGAGTGGTTCCATTACATGAGCCACGAGCTCTCTGGGCTTACTGCAGCGGAGCTCGAGCAGTACTACTACGCGCAGAACCCTGCCCTGCGCAAAACGTTGGCTGATATCAACAATCAGCTATAGCAGCACGGAAAAGTCCTCCCGCTTTTCCCTCAGCGCGGGGGCCAAGCCAGTGCTCGCTCCTGGCCAGGGTTGGGGCTCGTGTGCCCTCTTGGTCCTCTTTAAAGAAAAGAGCAAGTAGAACCGAAGCTTGGGTTGGGTGCCCGCGTCCTCGTGCTCAGACCGTCCCGTAGTTCCACGGTTTGACAGTATCTAACCGCGGTGATACCGTTTTCCCCGGAGAGGTCTTGCGCATGGCACGCATCCGAAGATACAAGCGTATTGAGTACGCGTTCGTTCGTTTTTGTATTGACCGGTGTACGCGTTGTGCGCGGCTTGTACGCGAAGCCGCAGCGCGCCTGGGCGCCGCAGGCCGTGCAGAACTCACCGTCATGTTAGTACCACACTCTCAGTGTGCGGCCCGGACTTTCTGTACTACCGCTCGCACGCTCTTGTGCGTTCTTCTGTGCGGTGTTGGCGTGTTGGCTTCTTTTTTTTGGTTTGCCCATCAGTCTGTCACCTCCGCACGTCGCCTGGCGGCGGTCCGCGCAGAGGTGGACAGAACGCAGGTGCACCTTGCACTCCTGCGCCAAGAAGCAGCAGAACTTATTCGCACTTCTAAGGCGTTCCAGACTTCCCTTTCCCAAACTTTCTCTCAGGTTGGCCTCAGTGGGCTCCAATCTGGGGCAGAAAAACCAGTACGAAGTGTATCCGACACAAACCAGTCTAACGAGCCGGATGATGCGTCAGCAAAGGATGGAGCACAAAAGGGAAACGTTGGAGTGACAGAACAGCATGGCAAAAACGCGCAGGGCGTTGGGTCGGAGCCAGAGGAACTGCGGCGCATAGCCGCCTATTTTCAGAACTCTGTGCAGCCAGTACGGGAGATAGGAAAGTTGCTCAATTCGCAAACAGCACTTTTTTCTGACATTCCCAGCCTGTGGCCCATAAAGGGAGGCGTAGGTCACATTTCCATGGCATTTGGCAAGAACCGACATCCATTTACAGGGCAGTGGTATGTACACAAGGGTATTGATCTATCCACTCACCGTTCAGGGGATCCTATCGTTGCCACTGCAGACGGACATGTGGTGACGGTAGAATACGATTCGGGTTGGGGAAACTACGTTATTATCAAGCACAAACATGGGTTTTATACCCGCTACGCGCACATGCAATCCTACACCGTCACCCGTGGGCAGCACATCCGACAAGGACAAATCATCGGTTATATCGGCGCCACGGGTGTAGCGACTGGTCCACATCTGCACTATGAAATACATATCGGCTCTGACGTTGTCGATCCTGGTAAATACCTCAACGTCAAAACTGCAGGGGCAGGATAGTGTCTCAACAGGATGGAATACATGGCAAAGATTGAGCGTCGCTCCATGAACACGCTTATTGGTGCAGGCTCCCGTATCAGCGGGAACGTTGTTGTCCCCGGTTCAGTTCGCATTGAAGGGGATGTCGATGGGGACGTTATCACTACAGGGCACGTGGTAATCGGGAAGCGCGCGCGTGTCCGCGGCGTCATACGGGTAGGGAGCATCATCGTAGGAGGAATGGTTGAAGGAGATATCGTTGCGTCAGAGGCGGTGCAGGTGCTCCCTTCTGGAGTTATTCTGGGCGCAGTGCTTACCCGAAAAATTGTGGTGGACGAGCAAGCTTTTTTGGATGGTTTTTGCTATGCAGTGGCAGATCAAGAGGGATTCAACAAAGTGCTCAAGGCCTATCTCGGTCGTAAAAGTATTCATACGTCTGCGTTTGGATACAACAAGTACAGCAAGTCAGGATAAAGCGGATGGGATATCGCGTAGGAAATTCTGACTCTACGTCTTTACTGTCCGCATTCGCTCCTCCTGAGAGAGCCAAAAAAAAGTCAAAAGAAAAACGGCCCCTGCAGGCTGCGCGCTTTCTCTCCCTCCTATATCCTAAGACGGACCCGCACTCTGCAGTGCAGGATCCGTCTCTTGTTCACGAAGAACATCAGACACGGTTGGCGTATCTGCAAGATCGCCTATGCTCCACAGGGGATATATTAAAAAACACGCGCACGCTAGAAACCATCGCCGCATATAAACAGGCGGTCAAAGAATTTGTCCAATACGCGATTAAGCACAATTACACCACTGAGTCAAAAAGCAGTATCAGGATAGACAGGGGAACAGGTATGCCTGATACGGTAATATTTACAAAAATAAAGGTCATTGACCAAAAGCTGGCTTCCTTTGTAAGGGAGCTCATGTCTCACCAGGTAGATCAACTCACGGTTTTACAGAAAACGGAGGAAATCTACGGTATGCTCGTGGACCTACTGATCTAGCACTAAGGAAACTTATCATGATACCTAAACTGAGCCCAAATGCTGACCCCTGCACAGCGTGTGCTTCCACCCCTGCCTTTCCGCCGCAGCCCATGGAGGAGGAAGGAGAGTTTTTATATCAGTTGCGTCTTGAGTACTCCCGCGAAGTGTTATATGCGCGTTTTCACGCGGCGCTACGCGTGCACACTTTTGTCGTGGTACCCACGCGTTATGGCAACGACATTGCTCGGTGCGTAGGGCGTATACGTACACCGGTACAAACCGATATCGCGAGTGTGGTACGTGTTGCATCAGACCAAGATTTGTGCACATGGCACATACATAGGGAAAAGGAACGTGCTGCGGAAATGATTTTTCGGGATCGCATTGAGCACTATCAACTTGAGATGAAATGTATTTGCTGTCACTATCCTTTAGAAGAAGCACGCGTGGTATTTCTATACAGTGCGCCAGCACGTGTTGATTTCAGAGAATTAGTTAGAGACTTAGGAGCTACATTTGGTACGAGAGTCGAACTGCGACAGATAAATGAACGGGAAGAAGCGCGGATAGTAGGCGGAATTGACTGCTGCGGGCGCGCGCTATGTTGTTGCTCAGTGTTCAGCAGGTTGCGTCCAGTCTCGGTAAAAATGGTAAAGGAAAAAAATCTATTATTTCGTTCAACCCAGATGATGGGTCGTTGCGGACGATTGCGCTGTTGTTTGACGTTTGAGGAATGATCGTTACACACGTAGCCTGTGTGGCGCACCTAAGTCGCTGCACCCACTCGTAACACCACACTCACATGTGCAGTGTGTTCGCGTGTACAACCGATGTGAGCGTGGTGGGGTTTGTTAGCAAGGGGACGTTGATCTGTTCGTGCTGCTGATTGTCTTTGTCCCGTCGTATAGAACACACTCGCAGGTTTCCCTGCCCAATACCATTACTTAGCCCACCTCCTCTAGGAAATTTTCGTAAATGCAGAACGTTTGGTAATACTTGATTTTTTATAAGTCTCCATTGAATATAGGAAACGAGTATACCCGTTAAAAGCATAGCATTGCTCGACATTATCTATTGTTTTACGCAAGAGGATGCAGAATGAAGAGTCTTGAATATTATCGATCACAGCCAAAAGCAGATGTGCACACGCATCTGAATTTGAGTATGAAATACGAACGATATAAGCAATGGTCAGGAGTAGTCATTCCAAACTTTCCACGTAAAATGCGCGGGCTCGACGAAATGCATGAAATTATTGGTGAGTACACGCGTCCTCAGTGTAAAACTGCGCAAGACGTGTTGAATTTGTTTACCATGTCCATAGAGGATGCCATTGCAGACAATGTCGTCGTAATGGAGACATCAGTTGATATTGGCTTTATCACCCATTATGAAGAAAATTTGGATCATTTCTTATGTGATTTAAGCGATCTGCATCGACGCTACAAGCGCAATGTTACCCTTCACTTTGAGCTCGGTATCTCCAAAATACGAGAGCGCAGCTTCGTAGAACAGTGGGCTGAGCCCATGATGCGAAGCGGTATCTTTGAAAATATTGACCTCTACGGTCCAGAGATTTCCGAAGGAATCGAAGATTTCATCTATATTTTTAAACTGGCCGAGAAGTATCACTTAAAAAAGAAAGCCCACGTAGGCGAGTTCTCTGATGCGCAATCGGTACGGCACTTTGTCGAAATATTTAACCTGGACGAAGTCCAACATGGCATCGGAGCCGCTACTGACGAGAACGTTTTGCGGTTTCTAGCTGAAAGAAAAGTTCGCTGTAACGTATGTCCAACCAGTAATGTCATGCTCAACGCGGTGGAATGCCTAGAAAAACATCCTATAAAAAAAATGATGGATGCAGGGGTCCGTGTTGGGTTAGGAACTGACGATCTTCTCTTTTTTGGAAAAACAAATAGCGAACAATTGTTTGATATGGTTTCCTGTGGCCTTATCACCGAACTTCACGCCGAAGCGCTCCTTGCTGTGCGTTAAAAGTACGTACAAACACCTGCCTGATAAGGCGGTTCTTCTATCTCTGCGGTAGCTGCTACCGCTTTAAGTGGGCGAGCAACAGCATTACGTCAGAGGGTCTGATTCCGCGCATTCTCCCAACCTGCCCGATAGTGTCCGGGCGAACGTGTTCCAATCGTGTACGGGATTCTACAGAGAGACCTGATATACGCGCGTAATCAAAATGCGCTGGTATCTTTATTCCTTCCATTTTCTCCACTTGTGCAATTCTTTGATCCTGTGCAGCGATGTAGTGTTCGTAGCGTATCTCCACCCCAACCGACTGGAACACTTCCAAAGGGAACTGCGCTATCTGCTCGTTCAGCGAAGCGATAAGCCCAAGAGGTATTACCGGATCACGTAGCGTAGCTGCAAACGATTTACCTATATGCGGCTTCAGCTGAACATATGCGTTTGCATGGGTAAGACTAACTTTGTTGGTCTGAAGCAGATGCAAGATCTCGTGCTTCGTACGCATCTTTTTTTGCAACGTTTCTACAGCAGATTTCTTCTGCAGCCCAATGGCGTAAGCTTTTTCTGTAAGACGTTCATCCGCAGTATCGTGACGGAGTTTCAAACGATACTCCGCACGCGCGGTAAACATCCGATAGGGTTCGTCTATTCCTTGTGTTACAAGATCATCTATCATGACGCCAATATATGCTTCGTCGCGTTTCAGAACAAATGGATGATACTCCTCTTTGGTTTTAGTACTGCGCGCGTACAGCGCAGCGTTAATCCCGGCGATAATACCCTGACCTCCAGCTTCTTCATAGCCGGATGTTCCGTTAATCTGACCTGCAGAAAAGAGCCCGCTCACCCTTTTTGTTTGCAAATCAATACCAAGTTGTACAGGGAATAGCACCGCATAATCCACCGCGTATGCAGGACGCGTAATAACCGCGCGTTCCATACCAGGGATAGTGCGGATCATTTCATCCTGTATATCCTCTGGCAAACAGGATGAAAGCCCGTTTATATATAACTCTTCCGTATCTAATCCTTCCGGTTCTATGTACAGCTGGTGACGTATCCTGTCGGGGAACTTCCTCACTTTATCTTCGATAGACGGACAATATCGTGTCCCTACCGCCTTTATTCTGCCAGAAAAGAATGGAGAACGATGAAAATTCTCACGGATGAGCTGATGCGTTCTCTCATTGGTGTAATTAATATAACAGTCCGCATGTGGACGATTGATTTCCACGTGAGCAAAGGAAAAAGGACGCATGATAGCGTCGGCTTCTTGCTTTTCCATTACCGAAAGATCTACAGATTTTCGTAGTACGCGCGCGGGCGTACCCGTCTTCAGCCGTCCCATCTGAAACCCCTTTTTTCTCAGCGCAGCTCCCAGCCCTTCAGCGGCATGTTCCCCTAATCGGCCTTCAGGTGCCTCATATTCCCCAATATACACACGCCCTTCCATAAAGGTCCCCGTAGTCAGTACCACCGCACGTGCAGAGATGCGTCTGCCGCGTGCGGTAACTACCGCATGCGCTGCCCCATACGCTACATATCCTGCATCAGTGGTATTGGAACACACAACGTCTACCACTGTGTCCTGATACAGGTGAAGATGCTGCGTACATTCCAACGTATACTTCACCTTCTGGGCATACAAAAACTTATCTGCTTGGATACGCGGCGCCTGCACTGCAGGGCCCCGGCTTTTGTTGAGCAGTCGATACTGAATCATGCATGCATCCGCAAACTTTCCCATCTCTCCGCCGAGTGCATCGATTTCTCTTACAATATTCCCCTTGGAAATTCCTCCAATGGAAGGATTACATGAGAGCCTGCCGATACTATCGATTGTCTGAGTGATGAGTAACGTGTGCTCCCCCATACGGGCAGCGGCCAGCGCCGCTTCGGCACCTGCGTGTCCACCACCGACGACGATAACGTCATAGTCAGAAAATCTGAAACCCATGGGCAGCGGATTATAGAAGAAAGGTGCAAAAGGCTTCAATCAGGAAGCACGACAGAATTCAGGAAGCAACGCACACACAACATCTGAAGCCTGTTTCTGATAATAAAGGTACCCGTACATCACCGCTGCGGATAGGATCTTCCTCCCGTACTCCCGAGGTTCTGCAAGAGGCAGGGTTTCGAGGAACAGATCATCGGGCAGACTTCCCCTCTGTTTTTTCCATTTGCGGACGCGCGACGGTCCCGCATTGTAGGAGAACAGGGCACAGAACACGGAGCCATCAAAGCGACGAATGAGATCGGAAAAGAACAGACTGCCGAATCTAACATTGATATCCGGGTCAGTTAAGTCATAGGTGTCGATATTGAGCTTACGAGCGATATCTGAAGCGGTTGGCCTCATCAATTGAGCAAGACCTACAGCGCCCGCCCGAGAGATAACCTGCGGCTGAAACAGACTTTCACTCCGGATGAGCGCAAACAGCAGATACTCCTCAATATGATACTTCCCTGCATAGCCTTGTATGACGTCAAGCCACGGACGCGGGTACGCAATCTTCAAGTGTTCTACAGAATAGCGCGCACCGTGAGAGCGTATTGCGTACGACTGAATGCGCACGGCATCGGACCATCGTGATCTTTGTATGTGTGCGTTCGCAAAATGCTCTGCAAGGTGGAGAGGAATGTCAGGATAGAACTGTACCATAGCTTGGTAGAACATATCGTCCAAGTGATAGTCTACATAACCTTGGAGAATAGCACGCGACTCATCGGGGGTAAGAAAAGGATGCGGTGTTCTCTTACTCCGCACCTTATACAAAGCCTCTTCCAGAGGAATGCCCAATGCACATGCAGCAAGAACACGATAGTAAAGGGAAGAATGCGCAGTTTCGAAGATGGTACGGTAAGCGCGGCGCGCACTCTCTTCTGAAAGCGTACCTGAACGCGCAAGGACATACGTAACGCGCGCGGAGCGCTCGGGTAATGCTCTATGCGTCAGCACCTCTTGCAGTGTAGCCAGACGCCCCCAATCTTGCTGCGTAGTCAGCTGGACAATTGCATAATCGACAAGGTCAGAAAACCAAGAATCCGAACGCCAACGTGGTGCACTTTCAACAAGCACCTTAAAGAAAGAATCAAAGTCCAATGCACGCAGTACGTCCAAGTAATACCACAGGGCATTATCAGCATCTTGCCGCCTTGTGGCCACTTTCTCTGCCTTTTTGAAAAGGGGAAGCGCTTGCTTCTTGTGAGAAGCGGACCGCGAGTAAAGACGCGCCGCATAAAAATAGCAATAAAAACGCAGTCGTGCCTCTAATTCCGCATTGGACAACGTTGAGCGCGATAGATGTGCAAGATGGTCAAGAAAAACCTGCGCGGCTTTAACACTGTTTTCACTACCGTAAAGCGCTGCTTTCCCAAAATCGGAGAGAACCGAATTTGTAGCGTACCGCGTGTGCCACGCAGAAGAGCGCAACAACAATCGCACTCTCTCCCACCCCCGTTTGTAATTCCTGTGAAAGACGTCCACACGAGCACCATGTACTTCCTTAAAGATACGCGGCAGATCCGGCAGTGCCGCAATAAGCGCAGCAAATTGTGCACTCGTATGGGGCGCAAGTGCCCTATCGTTGTACCAAGACTCAACAACCGTTCTCAGACTGTAGTAGCGTTCGAGTTCAAAGAGCACCCTTGAACGCAAAAGGCGAAGTGTCTGTTGCTGCGTTTTGGTTCGCGCATCGCTGCCTGCATTAAGGACATGCAGCTGTTTTTCAATAAAGGCGAGACGCTGTAGTGGACTCCCTGTATTGTGTGCCTCATGCGCACATAACTGGCGGTACGGTGCGGCCTGCGCTGCGCCACGTACGAAGTACTCGTGAGCTTCTTCGGAAAACTTGGCCCGCTTGAGGTGTAACCCAATGAAGTAACTTGCACCTTCCCGCGCGGCGACCTGCTCGAGAAACTCATCTGTTGGCTTTAGAAACGGAGTGTAGTTTTTGTCTCTCAAAAACTGAGGGATATCAACCTCCCTAGCGCCGCGCGCGCACACAGTGCCCTCCCACGAGACAAGGACACACACCACGCACCACACGCGCAGGCACAACCTGCCCTCCCGTAAGAGAGAGAAAAAGCCACCTCCCCACACGAGATGCTTACCGTGACGGAATTTCAATTGAGGTTCCTGCAACGATATGATCAGGGTTTTTCAGTCGGTTAAACTCAGCAATTCTCATGTAGCGCCACGGAGTCTTGTAATAACTCCGCGCCAAATCCCAGAGCGTATCCCCCCGTTTGACCGTATAACGCACAACCTTGACGGATCCAGACCCAGACTCCTCTACAGGTTCTGCCGCTGCACTCGTAGCCGTTTCAGCCCCGGGAGACGCAGGGGGGACGTCCTTTTCCTTGTGGGTTTCTGGAAGAGCAGTCTCAGATGGGAGATCGACGACACGTGCCTCAACCGCAGTACGCTCAAGCTCACGCGCTGCAACATGCGCAGAAGACCTGGGCAGTTCAACTTTTTGTGACGGCACGACCGCAGGACGAGAGGCGCCGTGCATGTACAGAACCCAACCTACCAAGACACCACCGAGCAGAATGAGAAATGCGCACACTGCCAACAAAATCCGTCGTCTCCTCGTGAGGGTAGAACCATCCCCTCCCTCGTCTTCAGGGAAAGAACTGACATGCTCGATCTGAGCAGCAGGCTGCTCATCCGGTGTCGCGTCTCCTGAGGATCTCTCCAACACGGAGAAAGAGGTTTCCTGAAAAGCACCAGAACCTACATCCGTCGCACGCGCACGGCACCGACTCCCATCACACTCAACCTCGAGGCGAATAGTAGCTCCCCCCGCCGCAGCAACGGACAACGTGTCTATCGAAAGCGCACCCATAGGCTCAAGTTCTGCAGAGGTGACCGACGCCTCTCCATCGCCAGGAGAAACCCGTTTAAAAAAGCTCAAAAGAGCACGAGACTGTTGGTCATTCGCGGTAACGAGCTCGAGCGTTGTGCGCTGCGCACCCTCTGCAGTAAAGAGAGGGAAAAAAGACCCGTCCGCGAGCTTGATACCGATCTCCTGACTCATGAGCGCACCCCCGCCCGAGCATAGTCAGGCGAAACCCTTTTGTCAATCTTCAGTCCATAGGGGGAGGGGGAGGCCGGCGCTCGCTGAGACTGCACGCTCAGAGACAGCATGCGGTTCACGCTACCTGTAGGCTCCTCCTACCCCCCCCCCGTGCCTGTATTCCGACTGAGGTTCGTCCGTTGGTATATTGCTGTCCAAGAGCCCACTCAGGCGGGCGATTACCTCCCGCGTATGCAACTCAACTGCCCGCGTTCGTGCAACCACTTCCGTGAGCACTTCCACGTTACCGATCATCGTCTCGACCTCTGCGCACACCTTTTGCGCATCTCGTGTCAACCGCTCAGCATGAGCTGCACCTCGCGTGCATACCTCTGCTATCACTTTCCCCTGCTCACGCGCCGTACATAACTGCCCTGTCACCGTGCGCATACGCTCAACGGTACGCTCATTTTCTTCTCCCACCACCTGAACGGCACCGGAAATATCCGCAAGGATGGTGCTGAAACCGTCCACCTTTCCTCTAATGTCTGTAAAACTCTGGGCAACTCCTGCCGACGCGTGCCCTGATTCTCCAATCACTGCCTCTATTTCCTTTAACATTTTTCCCGTTGCACCAGACTCAGCTGCTGTTCGCGCTGCCAGGGAGCGGATTTCCCCCGCTACCACCGCAAAACCGCGTCCTGCGTCACCTGCATGTGCAGCCTCAATCGCTGCGTTCATTGCAAGTAAATTCGTCCGTCCTGAAATATCTACCACCAGCGCATTCGTCACCGCCAAACCACGCGACCGACTCGTAATTTCTTCGATCACCTCCATCATGCGGCCAACGCATTCCTTGCCGGTTTTACTTGCCGTGGTAATTGCCTCAAAATCTGCGTGCACTGCAGAAAACTTACCCCGCAAGTTGTGCACCGTACTCCCGAGACGCTCAACTGCCTCAAGCGCTTCTCGTGCACGTTCCCCTTGTGCTTCCATTTGTTCATCCAACTCTCGCAAGGAGGAACCAAGCTCTTCATTCACCACACGCGTTTGAGAAAACCCTTCCCCCTGCACCGCTAACTCTTCGCGTACAGCACCCGTGTAGCGCGTCAAGTCTTGCACTACCTGCTCTGCACGATCCATGGTCTCGGTCAGATTCTGTTCATTGTGCGAAAGCTCCTGCGCGGTGCGACGAACTTCACCAAACAACCGCTCCAAACGCTGCGACGAGGAAGATAAGTCCTGAGAAAGCCGCTGCGCAGTCCGCCCATCCAAAACAACCTGCCACTCGATGAGCGCAGTTTGCGTAACCAAAAATCCAACAAACCCAAAAATCAACAGGGGAGCTCCTGACAGTACCCCTACAGCCAGGAGCACATCGTGCAGCGCTGTGACGCCTAACACCAGCACCCCCATACTCAAAGGCACCGCGCCACGCTTTTTGCGGTACAAGACTTTGCACATCACCCAGAGCACAATACCCAGCAAAAGCAATACGAACAGTTGCTGTAAGGGAAGTAATCGGGCAAAAGAGGCAGGGGGAAGCAAAAGGATAATCACCGCGTACGCAAGCCCCTCTGCACCAAACGCCACCACAAAACTCTGATTCACAAGCCCAGGGTACAACGTAGAAAGATAGTACAAACAGGACACCCCCGAGAACGCCAGGGTCAGGTATTCTAACCGCACCATCGGGTCCCACCCAATCGTGATCAAGCGTGGCAGAAACGCATTCCCCGTCAGCAGCAAGCGAACCACAATCAGCAACGAAAAAAGCGAGCACGCATACAGGCTCTTTTCGCTCACTCCCAACACCCCTGCAGTATCTGCCCGCTCATTCTCCGCATAAGACTTTCTGCTGCAGGAGGACAATCGCCGGAAACAAAACATTGCCAGGTAATACGCGAATATCGTAAACGCAAAACCAATTGTCATCGCCTCAAGCACGTCCTTGCGCAGCACGCGCGTACGAACGCGCGAAACAGACCCCAAGTGAACTTCACCGACAATGCCCGGTCTTAGACTGTGGTAATTGCTTACCTGAATGCACACGTCAATTTCAGGTTCGTGCGTTGGCAACCACACTTCGGCAGGGTGGACGTAGGGGACGGCATCTGCTCGGTTACGCGCAACGGTACCAAGTTCTGTTAAGAGATGCCCGTTTGCGTAGATTCTTGCTGCGTAGTTAAGCGTATCGCAGGACAGCGCAAGCGACGGAGCGCGAGGGGGAAGCAAGATTTTCAGCGTATAGGTGGCACATCCGTAGTGAGGATACGCCTGAATAGCGGGTATCTGAACCGCGCCCCGCGGTTTGGTCCACAGGGAGGGAACGGTCATAAACGCAGCAGGCTGCTCAGCTGAGTGAGTAAGTAACTCGTTCCAGTGAAACCCCCACGTTCCCGAGAGAGAAAGCA
This sequence comes from Treponema pallidum subsp. pallidum str. Nichols, assembly GCF_000410535.2. Lineage (NCBI taxonomy): Bacteria > Pseudomonadati > Spirochaetota > Spirochaetia > Treponematales > Treponemataceae > Treponema > Treponema pallidum. Next base: position 47,117 of record NC_021490.2, on the reverse strand, counting down.
GTGCATCACCAGAGGAAAAATCCCACTGACGGAGATCGAGCACTCCGTTTTCTGCCGAAGGAGGCGCCGGGAGCGCAGTGTGTGAAACCGCAGCAGAAAGGGCAAAAGCAAAGACATACGAGTACGTAATGGCACGATATTTCACGCCGCGGACTATACGCGACACATCCAAAATGATCTACGGACTGCACTTGCTGTTCACGCAATCACACGGGCATGCCCAAATGAGGAATTTTCATCGCCCGCATCAGGGATAGTGCGCACGTTTTTGGAAGGGTTCTCCCGCAGTGGGGACTGCAACGCTTTTTCATCCAAAACAAAATAAAACTGTTGACACGGTTTATTCTCCTGCCTCACACTGGCTGCAGTCCGCGCCATTTTAAGTCTCTCCGTAAGGAGCGTCTCATGCACACGCAAAGCCTCAGCCCCAGGCAGTTCATGATGAAAATACTCAACGGGTCTTCTGCCGGGATCGTCATCGGTCTTGTCCCCCCCGCTATCGCGGGGGAGTTGTTCAGAGCGCTTGCTCCGCTTTCGCCGCTGTTCGCCGCGCTCTACCATGTGGTGCTGCCCATACAGTTCAGTGTACCGGCTCTCATCGGTACCCTTGTTGGACTTCAGTTTCACTGCTCCGCGCCCGAAGTGGCTACCCTCGCCTTTGTTTCTGTTATTGCCTCAGGAAATGTCACGCTTCAAAATGGCGCCTGGTTGATCACCGGTATCGGGGACGTCATCAATGTTATGCTCATATCTGCACTTGCAATCATACTCGTCCGTGCTCTGCGGGGGAAACTTGGTTCGCTGACCATCATCGCGTTGCCCGTTATCGTAGCTGTTGTCGCAGGGGGTGTCGGCTCCTTTTCCCTGCCCTACGTAAAAATGATTACGCTTTTCGTCGGCAGAGTTATCGCCACGTTCATCGCGCTCCAGCCATTACTCATGAGTATCCTGCTGTCCATGTCTTTCTCGCTCATCATCATCTCCCCTGTGTCTTCCGTCGCGGTAGGAATCGCCGTGGGGCTCACCGGTCTGGCAAGTGGAGCAGCAAACATCGGCGTCTCCTCCTGCGCCATGACCCTCATTGTGGGAACCATGCGCGTCAACAAGATCGGTGTTCCGTTGGCGATGTTCGCAGGAGCGATGAAAATGCTCATGCCAAATTGGATCCGGTACCCGATTCTCAATATTCCGCTCCTGCTCAATGGCCTCGTTTGCGGCGTGCTCGCGTGGCTTTTCAATCTGCAGGGTACTCCTGCAAGCGCAGGCTTCGGTTTTATTGGACTTGTTGGACCGATCAACGCCTACAGGCTTATGGCGTACACTCCTATGGTGCGCGCGGGTATTCTTTTCCTCGTGTATTTCGTTCTTTCCTTCCTTGCTGCGTATCTTATCGACTTTATTCTCGTTGACCGCCTCAAACTTTACCGGAGAGAACTCTTTATCCCCGAACAAGGGTAGATATCCTATATGTTATGTGTTTCCGCCCAGGTCCTGCGTGAGATACGTGCAGAACGTGGGTAAGGAATGTTGTTTGCCTTACCAAGGAGGTGCGAAATGAGGTGTGTTGTCTTTAATCTTCGAGAAGAAGAAGCCCCTTACGTGGAGAAGTGGAAGCAGTCCCATCCAGGGGTAGTCGTGGACACTTACGAGGAACCGTTGACCGCAAAGAACAAGGAGTTGCTTAAGGGGTATGAAGGGCTCGTGGTTATGCAGTTTCTCGCTATGGAAGACGAGGTGTATGACTACATGGGTGCGTGCAAACTAAAAGTCCTTTCCACACGTACCGCAGGCTTTGATATGTATAATGCAACTTTGCTGAAAAAGCACGGCATCCGGCTGACGAACGTACCGTCCTATTCACCGAATGCTATCGGGGAATATGCACTCGCCGCCGCGTTGCAGCTGACGCGACATGCGCGCGAGATTGAAACTTTTGTAAGGAAGCGTGATTTTCGCTGGCAAAAACCAATTCTCTCGAAGGAGCTCCGCTGCTCACGCGTAGGTATCTTGGGAACGGGCAGGATTGGACAGGCAGCAGCAAGGCTCTTCAAAGGGGTTGGTGCTCAGGTAGTTGGTTTTGATCCGTACCCGAACGATGCCGCAAAGGAATGGTTAACCTACGTGAGTATGGACGAGCTGCTGTCCACTAGCGACGTGATCAGCTTGCACATGCCTGCGACAAAGGACAGTCATCACCTGATCAATGCGAAAACAATCGCGCAGATGAAAGATGGCGTGTACCTGGTGAACACGGCACGCGGAGCAGTGATCGACAGTCAGGCGCTCTTAGACAGCTTGGACAAAGGCAAGATTGCAGGTGCTGCACTGGATGCGTACGAGTTTGAGGGTCCGTATATTCCTAAAGACAACGGGAACAACCCTATTACCGATACGGTCTATGCTCGGCTTGTCGCACATGAGCGTATCATCTATACCCCTCATATCGCCTTCTACACAGAAACAGCGATAGAGAACATGGTATTCAATTCGCTTGACGCCTGCACCACGGTGCTGCGTGGGGAGCCTTGTGCCGCTGAAATCAAGCTGTAACTGACGCCAGGTGTCCCTGGTCCCGTGTGAGTCTGACTGGCTAATCGGTCAGTCTGGAGTCGCCAGCTCAGGGTGGGTTGTGGGCTCCGCGGGACCCCGTCCAGCCGGTTACGTGCGGGCGCGGCCCACCTGTGTGAGCGCGATAACCAACATCAGTACCACCACCGAGACCAGTGCGGTGAATCCCCCTGGGGCCACGTTCAAGTAATACGAGAAGACCAAACCCAGCGCCGTGTCCAGCATACTAAATAGAAACGCCGCCACCAACGTAAGCAGGAAACCCACCCGCAGCTGTAGCGCTGTCGCAACCGGTACGGTCATGAGCGAGCTCAGCACCAAAATACCGGTAATCTTTATAGAAGCTGCTATAGTCGCTGAAATTACCACCGACGCGACGTAGTTTATCCCGTCTGCTGCGACGCCACAGATACGCGCGGTCTCTTCATCAAATGCCAAGTACAGCAGCTGATGGTAGCGCAACGCTAGCGTACCTACGCAGAACACGCTGAGTGCGAGCATGATCCACAAATCGCGTGTAGAAACAACCAGTATGCTGCCAAACAGATAGCTGTCTATATCCGCCTGGATAAGCCCAGAGCTCAACAGCGTGACAGCAATACCCACACTCAGGGAGAGTACTATTGAAAGAATCAGGTCATGATGGTTTTTGAAAAAGGCGCGCAAAAACTCTATCAAAACCCCCACCAAGGCAGTGAAAAAAAAGGATCCCCATCCTGGATGGATGCCGCACGAAACGGCAATAGATACTCCTGCAAGTGAACCGTGCGCAAGTGCATCTCCCATGAGCGCGTAACGGCGGAGCACTAAGTGCATCCCCACAAGAGGACACAACAAGGCTATGAGAAAAGAAGCAACAAAAGCGTTGCGCATAAATGCGTACTGCAACATCACCGACTCCGACACTGCGCACAGGCAAGCGCATCTTTTTTCTGCATATCCAAAAACTCACTGACGTACTGCTGAGGATTACACAAATGGCCATGTCCTTCGCTGAGATGAAAAATTTGCGTAGAGTTTGTAATCGCTGCATCAAGATTATGCTCCACCGATATAACCGTTACGTTACGTGATGTGTTCAATCCCTTCAGCAGAGCGTAAATATCTTTCTGTCCTCGAGAATCAATACCTGTTGACAGCTCATCGAGCACCAGCAAATCAGGATCTCCGATCAGGCTCCGCGCAATGTACACCTTCTGTAATTCTCCTCCAGAGAGGGTATACACAAGCTTTTTTTTCGCACCCCGCATACCCACCTCCTCCAGCACAGCATCGACAACCCACTTGTGCGATATGCGCAGAAGTCTGCGATACGAGTTAAGCATTTCATATACCGTAAGCGGAAAATAGAGCGTGTGCATCTTTGTCTGTGGAACAGAACCAACACGCTGTACAAAGTGAGCGATCGTACCGGTGCTCGGCTTAAGTAATTTGAGGACAAGCTTCACAAGCGTGCTTTTCCCACTACCATTTTCTCCTACAACGGAAAGGTACGCGCCTTTTGGTATTGCAAGATCCACCTCGTGCAGTATAAAGCGCGCGTCTGCGGTGTACCTGAAACTAACGTTTTGTAAAAGCACCGCGAAGGGACTAGCCATGATGCGCATGGTTATACTCTATTTTTATGAATGCAACACTACTGTCTCTGAGAAAAAAGAGACCACAGCTGCACAATGCAAATTGTCTCTCTACCATGGTTTTCGAAGAAATTCCCGTTCAACATCCTAAAAAGGAATTGCATATTTTGCAGAGAGTGTGCGAGTACGCGCCCGTTTGGGGTGGAAGCCCCTTCAAAGGAGCCATCATGCAACGCTGCTCAGTAGTTGCCGCCCTTGCGGGGGTGGTTTTTCTTGCACAGGCGTGTTCGCTATCAACACCTTCTCGCATAACCCACACGGATAAGCTGCCTGTTGTGGTGACATTTAATGCTCTCAAAGAGTTAACACAGATGGTAGGTGGAGAAAAAATTCATTTAGTGTCCATCGTTCCTGATGGGGTTGACTCTCACGACTTTGAACCAAAAGCAAAACACATGGCCTTCATTAGTGATGCCAAGGTCATCGTGTATAATGGTCTTGGCATGGAACCCTGGATACACTCGGTACTCCATGCTGCACGTAATAGCGGCAGTATACGCGTAGAAGCTGCGCAGGGCATTGTTCCGCTGAAGGCTCACACACGTGGGCATACGGCGCACCATGTACATGCACATGCATCGCACGGGTCTGCGTACGACCCTCACGTTTGGCTCAGCGTATGTAACGCTCAAACGATGCTTCGTACCATCGGAAAGGCACTGTGTAAGGCGGATCCGCAGCATACGCGCTTCTACAAAAGGAATGCCCGTAATGCGGCCGCACGGCTTGAGGCGTTGTACAAGGAATACCGCTCCAAGTTTGCAGCCTTATCTCATCGATATTTTGTGACCACGCATGCGGCGTTTGGTTACTTGTGCAGGGATTTTGACCTCCAGCAAAAGAGTATAAAGGACGTCTTTAACACAGAAGAACCTTCCATCAAGAGACTCGTAGAGCTCGTCGAATTTAGCAAAAAACACTCAGTGCGGACCATTTTTAGTGAACGTGGTCCTAGTGAAAAAGTCGCTCGCGTTCTTGCGCAAGAGATTGGTGCTTCAGTTGAAACCATCTACACTATGGAAAAAAACGAGGAGAACCTTTCGTACTACGAAAGGATGAAACACAACATTAACAGGATTTATCGTGCCTGTTCAAAACAGGTGACACCCTCGCAATAACAACCGCTTTGCACATTATGCGTTTTTCTGTACACTCACCGCCATGTACTCTTGCTTAAGGAGGCTTTTTGGCATACGGGGCACGGGGACTCTGTGTGCCATGTCCGTTTTTTGTCTACTTCTTTCCTTTGGAAGGCGCTGTGTGGCGGCGGATAATTTCCTTTCTTTCCTTGTGTGGAATCTGGTTCTTGCCTTCATCCCCTGGCTCATCTCGGCTATCTTGCACGTGCGCCGCTTCGCTGTCCGCAGTGTACAGCTGTTCCTTATGCTGCTCTGGCTATTGTTTTTCCCCAACGCTCCGTACATCCTTACCGATATTATCCACTTGGGAAAGGGTAAGTCATTTTTGCTTTACTATGACCTTATTATTTTACTCGCCTATAGTTTCACTGGTTTGTTCTACGCGTTTGTCAGCCTTCACCTTATTGAAAGCATATTAGCCCGTGATTTTCATATCAAAAGGCCATTCATAATTTCAGTATTTGAATTGTATCTCTGTGCATTCGGTATATATCTGGGGCGTTTCTTGCGCTGGAATTCCTGGGACATTGTCCTACATGGACGCACTATTCTTTCTGATATTGGTATCCGCGTCATCAGGCCAGTGTTCTATGTTGACACCTGGATGTTTGTGTTTTTTTTCGGCACCATGCTCGTTCTTTGCTATCAAAGCTATCGATCATTTCTTACCCACACAAGAAATGACAAATGAATATCGTTCTCTTTGAACAGGAAGAGGTAGTGCACGGTTGCGCTGTACTTTCTTTCAGGGATAGTCGATTTTGCCATATCAAGCGTGTGCTTAAATTGAGTGCGGGAGCCTGCTTCAAAGCAGGGATTATTAATGGGGTGAAAGGTTCTGCACGCATCTCCCTAGCCACAGAAAAGTATCTCGTAGCCGTTTTTGAAAAACTGGAATACGAAGATTGTGCCCTTTTCCCCCTTCATCTTGTCATAGGGTTCCCTCGTCCCATTCAGCTCAGGCGCATTTTACGCGACGTGTCCAGCCTCGGGATCTCCTCTATCCATCTTGTAGGGACGGAATTAGGGGAGCGATCTTACCTAGACTCAGGACTTGCTCACATGGAAAAAATGCACACGTACCTCATACGTGGCCTAGAACAGGCAGGAGGCACGAAACTTCCCCTCATTACTGTTTCGGAGTCGGTGCGCACCTTTTGCTCACAACACACCCACATACTCGGCGACAGCACACACCAAAAACTAATACTTGATACTAAGAACACCCTAACCGATCTAGGAAGCGCCGCGCTGCGCGGGGATGTACTGTGGATTGCAATAGGGAGTGAGCGTGGATGGACCGAATCTGAACGTTTACTTTTCTCCGCCATGGGATTTAGAGCAGTAGACATGGGAAGACGGACCTTGCGCACAGAGACCGCGGCCTGTGCCGCGTGCGCCGTTGTACTCGCCAACGCGCACGCGTGGAAAAGAAAAATCCCTCGGCCAGGCAAGAGATCTTCGCCCATAAGTCGAAAGAATCCCTAGATCCGGATCACACTCAAAAAGTAAACCAGAAAAGCCCGAGACAGGCCTGAAACAAGGAAACACAACCAAAAGATCCACACCGCACGCGTCAACCGAAAGCCATTGCTCCCGACCGAGGCGCTAAGTTTCAACCTCGCAAACCCAACGCCGACCCCTTGAGGAGACCTCCCAAAAAACCGCGGAAAGAAATCCACACGGAGACCACCGGCGTTGTATACACGGACCGGAAGCGGCGCCAGGGGAATTACCCGCACCACACGCTGGCCGAGATCCACGGGAGACGCTCATCTCAAGAGATCATGCCCTTACGTATGACCAATCGACCGGCGCTAACTAGATCAATACATACCTCCCATACCTCCCATGTCAGGAGCTGGCGGTGTAGAGGAACTCTTTTCGGGAATTGCAGCAATTGCACATTCGGTAGTCAACAAAAGCCCAGAAACCGAAGCCGCGTTCTGTAGTGCTGAACGTGTAACCTTCGCCGGATCGATAATCCCGACCTTAATCATATCAACCCATTCCATCTTGGATGCATCAAAACCGATGCCACGTTTCTCCTTTGCCTTCTCTGCCACAACTGCGCCATCAATACCCGCGTTCTCTGAAATCTGGCGTATCGGCTCCTCGAGAGCACGACGCACAATCTTAAAACCAACCGCCTCATCTGGAGTCAGTCCACTCAAATCAGCTTTCTCGAGCGCCGCCGCAGCCTGAATAAGCGCTAAACCACCACCAGCAACAATACCTTCCTCTATTGCCGCACGTGTCGCATTTAAGGCATCTTCAACCCGGTGCTTCTTCTCTTTCATTTCCACTTCGGTGACTGCACCAATTTTGATAACTGCAACGCCACCAGAGAGCTTTGCCAAGCGCTCCTTCAACTTCTCACTGTCATAATCTGAAGTCGAGGCCTCTATTTGCTTTTTAATCTGCTCTATACGATCCTTGATATCCTTCGACTTACCCGACCCGTCAATAATCGTGGTATTCTCCTTGTCTACCTTCACGCTCTTTGCCTGACCTAAGAGCGCAATATCCGCGGACTCTAGCTTCAATCCTAAATCCTCGGAAATGACCTGACCGCCCGAAAGAATCGCGATATCCTCAAGCATTTCTTTACGCCTATCGCCGAAACCGGGAGCCTTCACCGCACACGTCTTCAGCGTTCCCCGAAGACTATTCACCACCAGCGTAGCCAGTGCTTCGCCTTCGACATCCTCAGCTATGATGAGCAGCGGGCGACCTGTTTGCGCAATTTTCTCGAGTAGCGGAAGCAAATCCTTCATAGTCGAGATGGACTTATCGTAGATAAGGATGTAAGGATTTTCATACACCGTTTCCATCCTATCTCGGTCAGTGACGAAGTAGGACGAGATGTACCCACGATCAAACTGCATCCCTTCAACGAATTCCGTCACCGTTTCCATTGTCTGGGCTTCGTCAACGTCAATGACCCCGTCATTCCCCACCTTCTCGATTGCGCTTGCCAGAATCCTTCCAATCTCTTTGTCGTTATTCGCAGATACTGACGCTACATGAGCGACTTCTTCATTGCTCTTTATACCCTTGGAATTTTGCTTAATGTCATCGACTGCAATCGCAACTGCCTTATCCATACCACGCTTCAACTCAAGGGGCGTCATACCGGCAGCAACCGCCTTCAGACCCTCACGCACCATCGAATACGCCAATACCGTCGCAGTAGTTGTGCCATCCCCAGCTACGTCGTTCGTCTTCGTAGCCACCTCTTTTAAAAGCTGTGCACCCATATTCTCGAACGGATCTTCGAGCTCAACCTCTTTCGCAACGGAAACCCCATCCTTCGTGACTGTGGGAGCCCCGTACCCTTTTTCAAGCAAGACATTGCGACCCTTAGGACCAAGCGTTACCTTCACCGCACTCGAAATCTGCTCAACCCCGGAAAGCAGCTTCTTGCGGGCTTCCTCATTAAACAGCAATTGCTTCGCCATGCTTCTCACTCCTTAAATGTAAGGTTAACACCTCATATGTAACGGTCCCCGAGGGTACTAAAAAAAAAGATTCTTGGCAACACTTCACATCTTTTCATCAAATTACCGCATAATACGATCAACCCTCTTTCCAAATACGGACACCAATTGCCTGCAAACGCTCCACTAGACGTTCATATCCACGCTCAATTTGATACACGTTACGGATTATACTTACCCCGCGCGCACAACACGCTGCAAGCACCATCGCCATTCCCGCACGCACATCAGGAGATACCAGGTCACTCCCATGCAATGCACTCGGACCTGAAACAAGCGCCCGATGCGGGTCACACAGGATGATACGCGCACCCATGGTAATTAACTTGTCCACAAAAAACATACGCGACTCAAACATTTTCTCATGAATCAATATAACCCCTTCGACTTGAGTCGCCACCACTGTCATAATGCTAGTCAGATCCGGCGGAAATGCAGGCCACGGGCCATCATCTATTTTAGGAATCATACCGCCAAAATCGTAATTTACCCGCAGATCCTGCGACGCAGAGACGCTTACCGCGTGCTCTTGCTCGCTCCAAATTACTCCAAGTTTTTTAAACGCAAAACCTAGTGGACGTAGATCACGTACGTTCACATCCGAAATCGTCAATGCTCCACGCGTTACTACCGCAAGCCCAATAAGCGAACCTACTTCCATGAAATCAGCCCCAAGTGTATATGTGGTACCATGCAACGCGCTCACCCCCTCAATTGTTAAAACATTCGATCCGATGCCAGAGACGCGCGCACCCATCGCATTCAACAAATGGCATAGATCTTGCACATGCGGTTCGCTCGCCGCGTTCGTGATTACCGTAACCCCCTCGGCAAGAACTGAAGCCATAAGCACATTCTCTGTCGCCGTCACAGATGCCTCGTCTAAGAAGACATCACATCCCACCAGCTTATTTGCAGAGAAAGTAAACACCCCATCTAAACGAACTTGTGCGCCAAGTGCGGCAAGCGCAAGAAAATGCGTATCAAGTCTCCTGCGCCCAATAACATCACCACCAGGTGGTGGAAGCACTGCTTTTCTACCACGCGCAAGAAGTGGCCCTGCAAAAAGAATGGAAGCACGCACTTTCTGCGCAGCCTCGCACGGCACTTCGCACGTCTGTAACTGAGGAAGATGTAACATGTACTCATGATTACCACGCCTTTCAACACTCCCACCAAACGCACGAAAGATAGTTAACATCACCGCCACATCCTCAATGTCGGGCACATTTTGCAGTAACACTGGCTCTTGTGTGAGAACTGCCGCCGCAATACAGGGAAGCGCTGCATTCTTATTTCCACACACGCGAATACAACCTGAAACGGGAAACCCACCTTCAACACGATAGCAACTCATGCTCTCACCCCTTTGCGCACACATTCCTGTAGAACACCGATCAACATACAACTTAATTGCACGAATACCGCAAAAGTACGGCCCCATCCTGTGTACTTACTTAGGCGTCAGCCAACGCTTGACCTACATGCTCGAGTGTCCACGAGGGCAGACACAACATACCGATCGAGTACACGGCGTATCTTAAAACGCAATCCTTCAATTACCAACTCATCCCCTACCGTAGGGAGACGTCCAAAACGTTCCAGGAGTAAACCTCCCACCGTGTGGTACACGCGCGACTGCAAACGCGTACCTAACACTTCGTTAAAATATTCAAGAGGAACCGTTCCTGAACATAAAATCTCATGAGTACCGACGCTTTTCATCTGAAAATCAACACGAGGTTTTGACATTCGCTGCACCATTGACCCATGCACTGTGTATCCTTCTACTCCTTCCGAAACTCCAGCAAGTGAACCAAAAATTACCTCCATAATGTCTGTCATGGTTACTAATCCTTCCCCATCGCCCCGCTCGTCTACCACTAACGCCATCTGCTGCTTTGATACCGAGAGCATATCTAACACTGAAAAAAGGTCAGCTACATTCGGTACACAACACAACTCCTGTGCCAAATCACCCACCCGATGCACCGCAGCTCTGGTGTTCGCTACACATGCCGACACCATCTGATCTGATGACTGCGAGGGTAATACTTTACTTTCTCCAAAAATATCCCAGTAGTGTACGAAACCCCAGACGATCCCCGCAGCATCATGCACGAGCAACTGAGAAAAGGAACAGGTACGAAAAGCATCCCACACATGAGATAGTGGTGTGTCCTGAAAAACTGACACAAAGTGTGTGTGCGGTACCATAACGTGTGCAAGCGGTATGCGTTTAAACTGTAAAGCGCGCTGGAACAATTGATTTTCGGTTGACGAAATCACCCCTTCTCGTGCCCCAACTGCAATAAGCGTTTTAATTTCTTCTCGCGAAAGACACGTCGTATGACGCGGCAAAAAAATACCCTCCAGCACATGCATCAATGCTGACGACACACACGCGCAGGGGTACAGCAACCAGTAACTCAATTGCAAAAAAGGCGCAATCCACATCAAGAATCCCAGTGAGTACCGTGCACCCAGCGCCTTCGGGAACATTTCTCCACAAAGAATAATCACGCACGTCACCGCAACCAGTGCCTTCCACACCGACTGTGCACCCCACAACTCCATAGAGCCTAACGTCACCACGCTAGAGAGCACCATATTCAGTGCAGTGTTTTGCACAATAACTGTGGTAATCAGCTGTTCGCGCCGGGCCAGAAGCCAGCATAAGCGTTGTGTACAACGTGTACTGTGCCGCTTAAGCTTACGTTCATCGTCTTGGTTCACCGACGACAACGCGCTTTCTGAACCTGCACATAGGGCCGAGCACACAAGTAAGAACATGAGTTCCAATCCTACCAGAAAAGGGTATGCCACGCGCGCTTCCCTACTATCCTTGAAACTCAAACCGAACACGTACGATTCTGCGCACATGCAGTTGTAGCACCACACAACGCCAAGAACCGAATACAACCGTGGTGCCAGGATCAGGAATACACCCTGTATACTCCATGATAAGACCTGCAAGGGTCTCACTGGTACACGAAGAAAAATCGGTGCCGAGTAGATCATTTATCTCATCCAAGCGCAGCGATCCAGGAAATATATACGCCCGTACCCCCGCACGCGTAACCTGCGGACCTGTTGAATTCACAGGGAATTCATGCGCACTGCTCTTAAAAAATGCTTGGTATATATTGTGCTTTGTCACAAGACCTGCCGTCCCGCCATATTCATCAAGCACAATGGCGACTGCGCGTGAGTGTGCGCGCAATTTGTGCTGCACATATGCAAGTCGTGTACATTCGAAGACAAAAACCGGCGCGCTCACATGTTGCATCAGTGTTCCGCACTCTTCTAAATCTCGTCCGTCTACCTCTTCTGAGCACAAGAATTTCTTCACATCGAAAATACCAATTATCCAATCAACACTCCGTTCATACACTGGAACACGCGAAACGCGCATCTTCTGTGCACAGGCAATTGCCTCCGCCAGAGAACTCGCGCGCGGAACTGCAATCAATTGCGCACGACAGGTCATAATATCTCGCGCAGTAAGGGATGCAGAATGCAAAATACGTTGATACAATGCGCGTTCGCGGGAAGTCACAGTGCCATCCGCCTCTCCAGCGTACAGTACGGTGTGCAGGTCGTCATCCGTAACACGCAGCGAGGGAGTGTGGCACGCGACACGCGCAAGACGCAAGAGCGCACTCCGCGCCATACAGAACACCTGTACAAAAGGAGTAAGCATCAAAGCGCTCCACTGCAAGAATCGCGCAGTATGCAGTGCCACTGCGTTCGGCCGGCACAAGGCAAGTGACTTCGGAATAATTTCTCCAAAAAGAAGTGTAAGCACCGTTCCTGCACCGATGCTCCACCCCACTGCGTGGATGCCAAAGAGGGCACGTGCAAAAAGCGCAATGACTGCAGACAACGCACTGCTCGCCAGGGTGTTCCCGATAACCACAGCAGCAAGATAGAAGTTTTTCCGTCGAAGGATACGCATTGCCACTCGAGCGCGAGCATGACGTTTTTCGTACAGGTAGCGAAGTCTTAAGGTATTTAGCGCACAGAACGCTGTTTCCGCAGCAGAGAACAACATGGAAAGCACCAGCAGCACTACCAACACACCGAACGCAGCGGAAACGGAAAGAACACTCACACGTAATTCCCCCGAAGGGCTAAAACACCAGAACCGAAGAGACAACGCCATACATCCTTGGACCCCTCCCCGCTGGGGGGGGGCACCTTTTAAGGTGCTCACGCCCTTGTGTCAAGAGCACACCCTCCACTACAATGAACTGCGTGTCCGGAGACCGCGCGGAGTCCTCTTTCTATGAATAGAACCGAATCTCCTCGTGGCTTAATCAAAGCCACCGTACGTGAACAAGACCGAGGCCGAACCGTTTATAAAAAGATTGCCCAGTTCCTCTCCCTCATTGGAGAAGAGCAGGCGGCGCTGGTGCTCAAGCAACTTGAGCCTGCACAGATTGAGGCGGTGGTTGCCGAGCTCCTGACACTCAAACCCCTCAGTCCAGAAGAAGCGCGTGAGATCCTACGGGAGTTTTCTGCCCTCTGCGCTCGTGTGTCGCCTGTTACCGGTGGACTGCGTGCTGCGCAGTCGATGCTTTCCAAAGCGTTTGGGGAAGAAAAGGCCGATCTTATCTTGAAGCGGGCGGTGCCAGCGGCACAGCCGAAACCTTTTGAGTTTTTGGCTGCGCTTGAAGCCTCCCAACTTCTCCCCCTCCTGGAAGGAGAACTACCTGCCACCAAAACACTCATCCTCTCGCAGCTGCCTCCAGAAAGCGCTGCGCACTATTTGAGTAATATCAGCACAGAGGAGAAGAAGGACTTGATCGTTCGCCTTGCAAAGTTAAAGCACGTTAACCCTCAGGTGCTGCAAGTCATGAGTGACTCCTTGCACAAAAAGTTTGCAGCGCTCCATTTGTCCCAGCGCCGTGATCTTGACGGGCATGCAGTGCTTGCGGCAATTCTCAAAAAGATGGAGCGCGCGACTGAGCATTCAATTCTTCATGCCCTTGCAGAAAAAAATCCAACACTTGCAGCGCGTGTCCGCACGCATCTTTTCACGCTGGATGATATCCCCGCGCTCCCAGATACATTTTTGCAAAAACACCTGGCGTCTTGTTCTGAAAAAACTCTTGCTGCGCTCATCAACACCAATCATCCTGCTTTTGTTCAGAAAATTCTCTCTAATCTCTCTAAAAACCGCGCACAGCTTGTGCGCGATGAGTACGACACGTTCCCGCCTTCAGCGCATGATACGCGCACCATCACTGAGCACTTTTTAGCTACATTGCGCAGTGCCGGCGCGCAACAGCACATTGCTTCCAAATAGCTTGCAAGAAGAGGAGTGAGAATCACCGATGAGTACGCTTCTTCACGGTTTTGAAATTATCTGGCGCCATTCACTCGCTGAGCTTTCGGCAGTGGGTGTCTATGCTCGACACAAAAAAACAGGGCTTGAGTTGTACCACATTCTCAACGAAGACCCGGAGAATTTGTTTGCCTTCTGTTTTATGACGGCAGAAGAAGCAAGTACCGGGGTTGCTCATATCCTTGAGCATTCGGTGCTCTGTGGATCACAGCATTATCCCCTCAAGGATCCGTTCCTCATACTCGCGAAACAAAGCGTGAAAACGTTTCTTAACGCTCTAACCTTTCCGGACAAAACAGTATATCCGGCCTCCTCCTTGGTAGAGACTGACTACTTCAATGTTATGAGTGTATATGCAGACGCAGTCTTTTTCCCCCTGATCGAAGAGTGGACCTTTAAGCAAGAAGGACACCGCTTTGAGTTTAATGAGCACAACCAACTTACCCTCCAGGGCGTTGTACTGAATGAAATGCGCGGTGTGTATGCAGACTTTCATACGCTTGTGTATAAGCACGCAACACACGCGACCACACGTGGCTCAGTGTATGCACACGATTCAGGAGGTCATCCAACAGTTATTCCTCGTCTCACGTACGAATCGTTTAAAGCTTTTCACAAAAAACACTATCACCCGTCAAACTGCAAGCTTTTTCTGTACGGAAATATACCCACCGAAAAACAGATGGCATTTATTGAGGATAAATGCCTTTCAAAATTTTCTGCCCGCAAAGCGTTGCCCCCCATCCCCCCTATCCCTGCATACCAAAGTCCCCGTACGTACACCGGGTACGCACCGGCGAGCGAGGGGATGGATTTAACACGGTGCGCCGTATTGCTCAGCTGGTTACTCCCAGAATCAGACAAGGCTGAACAGTTAATGGACGTGTTTTTGCTCGAACACGTTTTGCTCGGTCACGATGCTGCTCCCCTTGCACAGGCACTGTTAGAATCAGAACTCGGTGAGGATTTATACGCATATAACGGCAGTCACATCGATCTAAAGCGTATGCTTTTTTTTGTAGGTATGACTGGGGTGCAGCATACACAGGTCGATGCACTAAAGGCATGCGTGTTTGAAACACTAGAGTCGCTTGTTGCGCACGGCATCCCTCCACAGGAAGTGGAAACAGCGCTGAATGCACTCGAATTTTCAAATACTGAAGTACGCCGCTCTGACGGTCCTTTTTCTCTCGTGCTCATGCAGCGTTCGCTGCGTGGATGGTTGCACGGTGCAGGTCCAGAAAGTTCTTTGCGTTATATCCCCGCACTGCAGGCACTGCGTGAAAAGGTACACCACCATCCACACTACGTGGAAAATCTCATCCTCACGCACTTGCTGCGCAACCCGCAGTACACGGTACTTTCGGTACACCCAGACCCAGACTTCTCAAAAAAACTTGATGAGCAATTAGAAAAATACGTACAGGATTTCTCCCGTACACTCACGCAGCCAGCAGCGGCGCGCCTCCGAGCTGACCAAGAATCACTGCGTGTACGACAGACAACACCCGATCCGGAGGAACTCCTTGCGTTGCTCCCCCATATAAAGCGGGAACAACTGCCAGTCCCCACCCCAGAACTGAGCGAAACCATGCAGTTTTTTGGTTCTGTTCCTGTTCTCGTGCATGAGCTTGCCACGAACGATATTACGTACTTACACCTTGCAATCCCAGCAGATATGCTCAGTGTAAAAGAAGCACAACTTCTGCCACTGTATGGCTACGCACTGACAGGTATGGGAACCGAGACACATCATTGGAGTGTGGTATCTGCCGAGATTGCCCGTCTCACCGGGGGCTTTGCCGCCCGCTGTATAGTAGCAGGCGATCAGGGAAGCGAGATACTCCCCTTACTGAGGGGACAGAACACACTGCAACGCAGCGATATAGTCGGGCGAGCGTGGCTAGTTGTCAGCGTAAAAATGCTGTCGCGCTTTATCGTACAGGCGATTTCGTACGTGTGTGCACACGTGCGCAGTCTTTCTTTTACAGATACACGACGGTTAAAAGACATCCTTGCACAATATAAAAATGACTTGGATAGCGCTGCCATGCATTCAGGACATTCCATTGCACTTGCAAAGGCAAACGCTCGCGTGAATGCAGCAAAGGCCGTAGAAGAACTCTGGACTGGAGTCACGCAGATTCGCTTGGTACGTGCTTTGTGGACAGAGTGTACAGAAACCGTTGCCTCCCCTTCGCTGGCAGCCAAACTCAAAGCGCTGCATGAAAAACTGCTCACTGCAGGAGTGATCGGATGTGTATGTGGTACAGAAACATCGTTACACACAGCGCTAGATGCATTGGCAAAACCTCTGGCGTGTTTTCGTGCACCGCTATCCACTTATTTTATCCACCACACCTCTGCGCCCACAGCGCACGAACAACAGATACCCTCCGCTCACGGTGTGCTCTTTCAAGAGGCCCTGCAGCACATGCGCACCCGCAATATGCTGACGCTGCTTCCAGCCCCTGTGCAAGTGGGTTTTGCAGCGCTGTCCCTTGCACATCCACGGCTTCCTTTGGAGAGACGCGGGGTAGAGCAGGTGTTTGCCCGATATCTAAGTACTGAGCCGTTTTGGGAAAAAATTCGAACGATAGGTGGTGCTTACGGTGCATTCACCCTGCCAGATCCAGTACATGGCATATTTTCCTCACTAACTTACCGCGATCCAAATCCGCTCCACTCCCTTGACGTGATATTCAAGACGATTGAGCACCTGCACGCCGATCACAAGGGCACCTCCAGTCTCTTTAACCAGAAGACGATGGAACGTCTAATCATAGGAGCGTACAGTACGGCGGTAACTCCTGAAACACCGGAGCATAAAAGTTTTGCGAGTTTCCTGCGCTTTCTCAACGGAACGACAGAAACAGAGCGTATTGCGGCTATTGAGCATATTCTAGACGCACGGGTAACAGACATGCACTTGTGTACCCAACTACTCTGGGCGCAGCGCACGTGTGCTGAAGCTGCGGTGGTAAGCACTGCAACCTCAATTCGGGAAGCGGCAACGCTTGAGCCTTATTTTTCAAAACTTGAAGCTGAGCCCCCTCTCTAAATATTCCCCTTTACGTAGGCATGTGCGGGAAAAGGGAAGATTACACGCGCCTACTCCCGTGCGCGGAACATTGGGAAGTCAGCTGGTAAGGAACCATTGTTTGAAAAAGTCGCTGAAGCTATGGGTATGTGCCAGCTTGTCCTGCGACTGTGCATAGATGTCTTTGTGAGAACCGGCAACGAGCAACACATCGTTCGCTTCAAAGCAGTATTCAGGATCATTGATAAAACAAAAATCCTCTGCATCGCGCTTACGGATAGCAATGATATTAAGAGAGAAGTTTTTGCGCACATCCACTTCACGCAAAGTTCTTCCCACATAGTCCTCGTGCACAGCCATTTCCGCAATTGCCAGCTGCGCAGAAAGTGGCATAAAGTTGAAAAGAAGATCGAAAGCAATCATAGGAGTGACTTTTTTAGCTGCCTCCCGGTCCGGGAGCACTACGTGCGTAGCACCAACGCTCGAGAGGATATGCCCTTGTTCAGCGCTGTATGCCTTAACTACGATATCTGCAATTTCTAATTTTTTTAAAAACGTTGTTATCATGATTGATGATTCAATTTTAACCCCCAGATCAATAACCGCTGCGTTGATATCCTGTGGAATCATCTTGCACAGAGTGAATTCGTCCAACACATCAATTGCGCGCACGATTCTCACCCTGCTACGGTAGGTTTCAACGAGCGTTCGATCCCTGTCCAGGAGGACTATATTGTTAGTGAGCTTGAGCAGCTCCTTTAGCATGCTAAGACCGAAGTCTCCAAGTCCAATAAGAGCAAATCTTTTCACGCGTAGCTATCCCCCCTCCTATAACTGGAGCCTCACAAACTGAGGAGTACGGACGTGTCAACATATCCCCGGCACGACACCTCTCCACCTGCGATCCCTCTCGTCAACGGTTGTGTCGACAATTTGCAAAGAATATATTTACCCAACTGTGGGTTTGGCCGCTTTTGCGCGTCATCACACTAAAAACCACCGAACATTACCCCAAGCACCATAATCATTACACAAAGCCCCAAATACACGTACCGCATATACGGCGTGAACCATTTACCCAACGGACCGCGTGCACACCGGTTGATAGCTACACGGCAACGCTCTGCACCATATACCCAAAATATCATCACGCTCCCCATAAGGGCAGATAACGGAGATAGTATAACCACCACTATATCTGTAAACGTTTCGAACACTCTCATCGAGGCATTCAGAGGAAGAGATACAAACGCAACCACGAGTGCTAGTGACCACGTCAGCGTTCGGCGCCCCACTGTACACGTGTGCACAAAAGACTCGAGTATTACTTCTAACATAGCAATTGCAGAACTTAACGCTGCACATAGTACACACAAAAAGAATAACACACTTATCATCACCCCCATCGGTATCTGCGAGGCGACACGGGTTATTGTTACAAACAAAAACTCCGGTCCACTGCTGACGTCCATACCTAAAACCCACGCACTCGGAATTAAACATAATGCGGACATACCTGATGCCAAAAAATCTAAGGTCGCTGTCTGAAATGCAGTACGCGGTATGTCCACCGTATCTGGCATGTAACTGCCATATAAAACCATAGCCGCGCCCCCCAAACTGAGACTAAAAAACGACATGCCTAATGCATACAACCAGAGTCTCGGATTGCACAATGATGAAGATTGAAATGCCAACATTCTACGCATACCTATCCACGCGTTAGGAAGAGTAAATATATATCCTGTAATAAACGCAAGGACACCGTAAAAAAGTACCATCATTATAATGTTTCCTCGCTCCACCCCCTTTTGCACGCCCGCACTCACTACACACGCTGTGAGCGCGATAGCTGCAAGCGTCCACGGCACATTCGCACTTGTCCCTGCAACCTGGTAAAACAGGTCGTGCGCCTGAGTACCTGCAAGTGCATTCGTGCACGAAAATACTACATAACGCAAGATCCACCCTATAATCACTACATAAAAAGAGCAGGTAGCGAGCAATACTCCTACCGGAAACCACCCGCTACCTCGTAGTGCTCGTAAAAAACACGATGGATGTGTTTCACACACACGGGTAAACGCACGCACAGGACCGCAGCGCAGTGTCTTTCCAAAAGCATACTCCCCCATCAGTCCAAAACGGGAAAGACCAAATAGAAAAATAAAATACGGAATTAAAAACGTCACACCACCAAATTCCACCAGGCGTCCAGGGAACAACCACACGTTTGCAAGCCCCATTGCCGCACCGACACAAGACAACACCACGCCCACATGACTGTTGAATAACTCTCGTCCCTGTTTCCTACGACTCATATCCTACCCGCTCGTCTATTCCTTTTTACAAGAGACAAAAGGATCCCCTTCAGAACAGACTCAAGAAAAAATAGAATTTTTCAGTAGCACTATCCTGGACGCGCGCGCAATCGATACTCGCTCAGGGGGAAGTTCTGCGTGTACACACACGTGAAGCAACGCATCCTCTTCGCATTTTTCAATTGCGCACACCGTACCCACTATCTTATGCACTGACTGCCCTGAACTAGTCTCAATCTCAAGTAAAGCACCAGAACGTAACGCACACTCTGCAAGACGATACTTGCCTAAAAAATCAACCCCGCTCGCTTCCGTTCTCTCCCTGCGGATCGTTTCGGACGAAAGTTGCATTCTATCCAGAATCAACCCCCGTTGCAAGCGGGCACGTAGCTCCGTCTGCTCTGTTGCGTCCAATTTTAGTTGTTGCAGGTGCGCCTCAAACTCTTTGAGCCGCTGCAGCCGCACAGCACGTCGCATCCGTTGCACCTTGCGCCATTGTGCCTTGTCCCAATACTTACCCGTTGCACCAGACGTGGACGGATCTACATCCTCTTCGCTCTGCACGTGAGCCACCCCACCGGTCTGTTCTGAAATAGACGGAGTATCTGCAGCACTGTGCGTGCACGAAACGTTCGGAGTTTCCAACACAAAGGCACCTAAATGTGCAAAATCTCGCGTTGATTCCTCGGAGACTCCCCGAGCAGACCGCACTGGAAAAGAAAAGGAAGGCACATGGAGCGCACGTGCACCCTGCTCACCAGGGCGGAATAACGGGGTGGCTGTATCAATTGGCTCGCACAGGTAGGACAGACGCGCTCGCGCGAGCGCCTGATACAACATACACTCTTGGCATTCATCAAAAAAGTACACTCCTTCTGCAAGACGCGTGCGCACTAGCGGGTGCAGTGGCCCGCCAGATTCAAAAAAAGCTTGCTGAGATGAATCAACCTGCATGACAAAGCCGCGTCTTAAGGTCAACGCGGTTATCTGTGCATACCACTGCCGGAAAGAAGATAGTATATTCTGTGGCACCTGCTCACCTGTTTTACATTCTAAAGCCTGTGCAAGTGCCTGCACTGTTAATCCGCGCGCAAAGCCAGTGGTACAGCTTTTTTTATTGAGCTCAAACGTGGCAACTGTTTGTAGTGAGCAGACATGCGCACAGGATAAAATTGGCAAAACCCCTTGCATATCTCCATCGGGGAAAATGGTTAACTCTGCCGTCGCTGACAAGACCATTCCTGGCCCACGCGTGTACTGTCCTTTAAATAGAGCCTCATTCAACGCGCACAGTCCATCTTTCACACACAACAACCCAAAAAGCTGGGCCGTGCGTATAGCCGTGATCGCCGACTGCATAGAAAAAACCGATGAATCATGTAAAGCTCCTTTACGCTTTTGCAGCATTGTATCTTTGGACAAAGACAAAGAAGAGAAAAAATCAGCAGCAACAGATGGTGCTGCCTCTTCCACCAAGATACGATACACGCGTGTTAGATCTTCAGGTGCGTATTGCGCATCTGGGTGCAACACACAGAGAAGTGTACGCAAAGCCTGCGCTCGCTGTACGAGCACCTCTTTGCGCAGAATAGCCGTACTGGCAACTGTCAAATACACCGCACGTTCCAGAGCAGTTAAGGAGAAAAAAGAAGCCCACCGTTTATCTTGCACATGCACCTGTGCTGATTCGCAGACAATCAATCCCAGATGTTCCAAGACGCGCCGACCTTCCTGTAAAAGACGTGATGTACCCCTTTCCTCCCCTGCTCTCTGCAGATATGCAGGGAGTGCCACACTCACCACATCCGGATCAACAGGAAACAATGCCTGGAACATAACAAATGCCTTTTTCCTAAACGTCCCATCGACTTTTAATAAATTTTCCCCGTGCGTAAAAAACGAATACAATGCGCACAGCATCAAATCTGTTGTCAATAACTGTGCGGATGGACGCATCCGCTTTTGCGGAATGAGAAAAAGATTGAGTCCAGCTACCGTACTCAATGCTTTTTGCAACAGAGGATTGATACCATAACACGGCGTTTGCCGCACCCTACCATTCTGCGCAACGCTCGCGACTTCTGCCTGTGTAACCTCACCAGGCATCTGAGGAATGCGGTAAAGAATAAGACGTTCTTCTAAATTCAGTAGACGTGTTCTTATCTCCGCCTGGGCAACACGTTCTAAAAAAAAATTGTCAGCAGCTCGAGCGTTGCACGGGGAACGCACATAACAACAGAAATAAATAACAAGTCGAGTTCATCAAGCATCTGCACCACAGCGTTCTGAATAGACTTTCTTTGCAGGAAGGCACTAAGTTGTTGAACAAGCCTCTGTTTATGAAATGGAGTCTTAAGCACACCCAAATAGAGGCGCATAAGATCAAAAAAATGCGTATCGGGCAACTGCACCAAAGATGCACTCCATTCTGCATATCTTGCATCGTCCATATACTCCCCTACTCAAGCTACAAGGGGGAGCGTAACATAAAAACGCTACTTCTCTAAGAGCTTCTCCCCAGAAGGGAAGTTTTCTACACGTACCACTTTTTTATGCTGCTCGTACAAAGACTTGACAGGAGCAACGTTTACACGCAGGATGGAAGGGCGTCCGGAGTGGTGGCCGAGTGGTTGAAGGCGACGGTCTTGAAAACCGCTGTGTCGCAAGGCACCGGGGGTTCGAATCCCCCCTGCTCCGCGGGGAGTATTCGGTACGGTGCGTCTGTTTGCTGTTTTTTGGAGCGGTGCGAGAGTGGTCGAATCGGGCTCCCTGCTAAGGAGTTGCATTCATCCGAGTGCCGGGGGTTCGAATCCCCCCTGCTCCGGTTTGGGGGCCGGTTGGCATCCCACTCCCTTGAGACTATAGCTCAGCTGGATAGAGTGTCAGATTGCGGATCTGAAGGTCGACGGTTCGAATCCGCCTAGTCTCATTACGGGACTTGTCCCGCTGAGGGTGGTGTCCTGTGGGGCTCTGCCGTTGTTGTTGAGGAGAGATGCGAGAGCGGTCGAATCGGACGGTCTCGAAAACCGTAGCGCTCTTGCAAGGGCGCCGAGGGTTCGAATCCCTCTCTCTCCGTTGTTGGCTGAGGAAACGTCGCACCCCCTTCTCAGAACCGGCTGGGTGCGGCCGTAGGAGAGATGTCCGAGTGGCCGAAGGTACACGATTGGAAGTCGTGTGTGCCCCAAAAGGGTACCGAGGGTTCGAATCCCTCTCTCTCCGTTCCGGGGCCGCCCACGAAATATCCCCCAAACCCCGCTAGGTCCGGAAGGAAGCAACGGTAGGGGGACGCTTCGGTGCGCGATCCGCCCCGGTTTTCATCTTTCCCCCTTTCCATCTGCTCAATCGAGTCCCGAATCCACCTCTCGACTCGTTCCTTTATCGCTTTGATCAAGCGTATTCGATAGAGGTGAGCAGATTGTTCAATCTCACAGCGGGATCCTCATACTGGCGGAATGTGAAGGGCACATGATACCCCCTGTCAGAGACAAGGGTAACCACTCTGCCGACGCAGTCGTGCACCACACTCGACTCCTCGTACGGGAAGTACCTCGGCTTCAAGATAGCAAGATGATATACTTCACCGTCAAAATACACTTGTGCTAGCCGCCTTGGAAACGGCACCAAAAAAATTAGGAAGTCATCCCCCTTGTGCCCGCCAACCCCTAAACGGGTTCCTGCTTTCATTACGTGAATATTGCGCTTGCCAATCGCACGTGTTTGATCAAACACAAAAATTTCAGTCATTCCTGACCGACTACATCCATGCTCCGCACGCGTTACCCTGGGGGAAAATGAAACTCGATCACGCCCAAATGCAGTTGCCGCATTCAATACACTGAGGCGATCCTGCACATCGCTTTTACGCTGAGATACAATTCTCTCCATGCCTGCATACACGCGCTCCTGATCCTGCCTTTGTTCCTTAACAGAATGCGCCCGAAAATCAGACATCGAACCAGGACCCTGACACCCATTCTCTGTACGGGGACTTCCGCGCCATGACTTACGAGACAACACGCGCTTTGACCTACACACCACGGCTGATACAAGTACTAAGAAGATAGCCAAAGCAAACAGAGGCAAAAGCACCGCACCGAAACCCGTGCGACTCAACCCTACCATGTCCAACACATATCCAAACGCATGCGTAAGCCCTACAGAAGACAGAACCCCATGTATACCTCTCCGCACCAATCCAAGAAAAGGCAAAGGAGAAACGCGCAGCTCTGCTGTTGCCACCTGAGGGAACACGCGGACGTTATCTGCAAACTGTACACGCATGGTCACCTGGTACGTTCCCTCTTCGTGGTAGCGCTTAGGTAATAAAAAAGTTGTTCGCAACATCGCGCGTGCACCGGACGCTACTGCACAAGACTCTGTTTGCACCGAAACTATGTCAGTCTCAACGCCATTGTCAAAAATCACCCGCTCCAAATGCAACAAAACGGGAGCATCCGTGCTATTTTCAACCTCGAACATACATTCTGCATACTTACCCTGTACCTCAAGGACCCTTGGAAAGTGTAACACGGGAAGCGTGCGCTCCTTCTCGGAAAAACGCACAGAACCATCTGAATCAACCGGACTCACCCTGATTCCCAAATCCTCCGTGAACTCGCGGGAAACATCAGTTGCTTCTGAGGAAGGCCGAACCCCTTCCCTTTTAGCAGGATCTGCATTACTGCGTCTGTCCTGTGTGCGTGCCACCTCCACATGGCTGCCAACAACCCCTTGGACTGTCCCGTCCTCCCTTCCGTGCGTAGCAACTGCATGGTTATCTGCAACGCCGCCCGTTTGATCGGAAACCACACCCACAGTGTCCAACTTAGGCCTTCTTGTTTGTCCTTCTGCAAAGCTACCGACTGCAGAGATTTGAACATCATCTGTCTTTTGTAGGTCAGTCAGCAGATTGTCATCCAAATCGCGGATCTGGATGTCCTGGGGAAAGGGAAGTTTTATGTAAAACACACGCACCTGCTCTCGTCTCAGATCCGCGGCAGCCCGTGCAAGGTTAATTTTTACCTGATCCTTGTTGTAGTTTTTATATGCGCTACGCGCAGGCGGGTTAAAAATACCGTCAGACACAACAATCAAAATTTTTTCATGTGCTGCAGGCAAAGCGCGTAAGTGTGTACGCGCGAAATCTAGCGCTGTTAAAAAGTCAGAATATAACCCCAACTGATGCAATATCATGAAACGAGACACTACCTGAGAAAGATCAAACTCACTACGGATAACCTGAGAAATCTCGTGACGTGGCGTGGCACTAAACGAAATAATATGGAACGAATCACCCAAACGCACAAAACGAGTAGCGATATCTTTTAGCACACTACCGCTTACCACGGAACGGTACGGTAAAATAGTGCCAGACGTATCAAGTAGCACCGTAATATCTGCAGACTTTGTAACACTCTGTTCGCGAACCAGCTCTTGCGCAAACAGCGCAGCACATAGACACATAAGAAATAACATTAATCTCCGCATAATTCGCATCGCACACTTCCTCACTAGATCTCTGCAGCAGAGATGCTTAAGATCTCATACACCTTTTCATGTTCTCCCACCGTAAAGGCAAGTTGTTCCCCTGTCTTACGATTGAGCAGATTGCTACCTAACGGAGACATGTACGAAATAATACCACGTTCTGGAGCCGACTCCCACGGACCAAGAATAGTGTATGTCTCATCTTCTCCACTTGTGTGATTTTTTAAGCTAATTACCGTACCAAACGAAACTCTGCCAGCTACAACAGTGGTAGGATCGAATACCTGTGCCCGCTCAATCTCCTCTTGTAGCCGAGTCACCATATTGTTCAACCTTGTTTGTTCTTCTCGCGCAGCCTTATACTCTGCGTTCTCACGCAAATCACCGAGTTCTAAGGCCCTACCAATCTCTCGAGAATTTTCCGGAATACGAACATCAAGCAAATCCTGCAATTCTTTCTTTTTTGCATTGAGCATCTTTGCAGTTACCACTAGTCCACGTCCGGAAACCACACGTTCCTCAGTATCAAAAAACTTAAAATCCTTGTACTTCTCAATAATTTTATTGCGCAAATGGACCTTTAACTTTGGATCAAGCCCCTGGATATCACTTATTAACGTGTAAAGACGGGTAGTAGTTCCCACATCGTGCGAAAGCATGAAGTGTTCTAGCAAATGATCATTCCCAAAGAGTACCGAAAGAGCCTGCTTGTTAAGTTTTCGGTTCTCAGTGGTGTTCCGCCGGTTAGCGATTTCCCGATAAGTAATGTCCACAATGTGGATGAGGACGATAATCCGCTGTTCTGCGGTAATGCGCAGCTCCTGGAACCAAGGCTCATCCCTTACCGTCTTGAATAACCAAATAACCGCCGCACGATTATCCGCATAGTATTCAAAGCAAGCCTCGACCACCCTCAGTGCCTTTTCCTTATATCCCTCTTCCATAAGCGCGCGAAGAATCTCTAGAGAGAGCACCTCGGGGAACAGCTTGACATACTCATCGCTCCAATTGCTCACAAAGTTTTTCACACTATTCACGAATTCCCACTTGAGGCCCTTATCCTTTATCTCTGTGTACACCAATCGAGGATCCGCAATATGCGCGTACAAATCCGCAAAACCATGGGGTCTACACGCATTTAGGTGAGGCAGCACCGTGGAAACACGCGTTACCACCAAGTAAGCCGCAATTACATTGCCGTCCACGACACTAAACGCACGCAAAAATGTGTTAAAGTAGTCGAACATTTCTCTGAAAGCGTCAGAATCTGTATCTGCCTTGTCCATAAAGGTATTGAGGATGTCGATGCGCGCGAAGAAATTTTTTTGTGCCTTAAATTCCACAGCAAGTTTTTCTTCTAGGGAAACAGGACAGCTCCGCACCGTATAAAAATCGATATTGCTGGGATTCGCAGCAAATCCAGTACTTTCTTTCAAAATCTTCCGTGCTTTCGTACTCCAACTCGTCCACTCCCCCACAGAAAGCAAAGAAGGAACTAATTCCTGCTTAACCTTTTTGAGGTTACAGTTATTGTCGAAACTTGTGATGATCACCTTCAGTGCCCATTCAGGATCCTGCCTTATTTTCGCAGCAAGATCCTGCCGCTTCAGTACCGACTTAAGCACCCAGATATGCTCTTTGCCAAGGGTTTGCAACGCGCTAATAGCCATCTTCAAAAGCATGGTATGCGCACGCCTTTTCGCAAAATCGATCAGTAACTCATCGTTACACACCTTCGCAATCCGACCTACCCCCCACGTTCGATGAAAAACAAAACTACCCTCGTCAAAGGAAATATGCTTTTCAAAATCATTAATGGCTTCAAAGACATTGCGCCAAGATTGGCTAATGTTCGATATCTTTAGGTACTCCTCAAGCTGGCTATGTCCGCGATACTTACACCGAAAATTCTCTATGATTTCCTTACGCGCCCAAACATCCTTCTCATCATGTTCAAGAATATGCTTGAGTATATTGATGCACGTTGTCCAATCCTCATTTTCTTTGTAATAGACATATACATCTTGCATGAGCACGCTCCCGCGCCCTTCTCCCAGTTTCTCTGAAATTTTCTTCTGCTCACGATAAAAAAACTCGACATCGTCTGGAATCAGTGCAACAAGCTTAGTCCAAACCTCCTTTATGGCCGCGTTCTGCCTCCGCGCGATAAAACGATACAGCGCTTTTTTGTAAAACTCCGTA
This sequence comes from Treponema pallidum subsp. pallidum str. Nichols, assembly GCF_000410535.2. Classification (NCBI taxonomy): domain Bacteria; kingdom Pseudomonadati; phylum Spirochaetota; class Spirochaetia; order Treponematales; family Treponemataceae; genus Treponema; species Treponema pallidum. The sequence continues at coordinate 19,873 of NC_021490.2, read as the reverse complement.
GCTTTCTCTTTATTCCCTTCCTGCTCGTATTTATCCGCCAGCACACGAGTGATTTCCGCCTCTTCGTAATCGATCCTAACTAACCGTTCCCAAACATCATAGAGCTGTTCGTTTCCAGAGGTTTTGTAACATTCTCCTAACGCACGCAACGCAAGCTTTGATTCACCGTACTCAAGCACACGGGTACAGAGGTGCTCAACTATTTGATTCTTGTGATTATCACCAAAGATAGTCAGCAGCGTCACTAAACACGAATCATCTAACAACTGCTTAGAAAGCGAAATAATCCCAGAAATGTATAACGCGATTATACTGTTCTTCGAGTGCGCCAGATGTTCGTCACAGATACCTTTCAGTACATCAAGGATAGATTGTCTTTTCGCCTCCGCAATGATTCTGTCAAGTTCCTTAAACTTTTCCGCAGAATACGCGGTAAGCGTCGCGCGTGTCCATTTTTCTTCATTGAGCATTTCCCGAACGTCGTGTTCTATGTGTTCTGACATTACTTCACCCTCACTTTCACGCTATCCTCACATAGCGATGATAAACCGCTTCATCAAGCAATTTAATTTTGAGTAACACTTCGTCGATGTTCCTCTTGTCTTCTTGCACATTCACATAGTGATCAACGAGCCAGAAAAAATGATTGATGAGACGAGGACGCAGGAGCCGCCTTTCAGCCGAAACTTTCTCATTCCTTAAATCGTTTTCGAGGGAATAAATCGCCTGTTTCAGCTTTCCAATCTCTACTGCACGCAGCTCACGCTTTGCGGTAAGGACTCCTTCGAGGGTGCCGTACACCGGCAACCACTCTAACAACTCCACGCCAGAAAACCCATACGACTTCACCCGTTCAATGAGACTGAAAATAAGATCAGACTCAAGTAAATTGAGCTCGAGCTTTGAAGCACCCTTGAACAAGGCCTCGCGAAAATACAACTTCGACCAGCGCTCATCTCCCGCAAGAGCGTATGCATCAGCAAGTTCAGCAAGAATTGCAGAAGAGTCTGGCTCCAAAGAGACTGCAAACTCAAGGCATTCACGCGCAGCATCGTAATTGCCCAATGCTTTATAGCACAGCCCAGTCTTACGATAGACTTCCGCGGGATGCTCGCGCGCATCACCGGTGATAAGACTCCCATAAAACCGCAATGCGTAAGTGAACACACAACAGCGCAATGCATACATAACAGGTTCGACAACGCCACCACGTTTTTGCATATATGCAACGAACGCACCCCATTGTCCAACAAGATACTCACCCTGACTAAGACCGCCAGAGATAGTATGTACACGCTGCATCCGATCCTCCCAAAAGCGAATACCGGTAAGCGCGTACAAAACATCCCGATTGTCTAGCTCTTTTTGAAGCAAATCCTGCAAATCCTGGTGTGCCTGGCGCAGATCCCCCTGCTTCAGTAAATCCAGTGCTGACTCAAGCTCTACACGAATCGATCGTGCAACCATAGCGGGATATTGTATCGGTATCAAAGCGCCACGTCAACGAAAGTACTTTTTCAAAAACAAAACCAACGCTATGTAAATAAACACGAGCTACTCGCAGTGTCCTTTCACTGTGACATAAAAATCCCGCAAACGCGCACGCACACACTGGTAGAGCTGAGCACTTCCCTGCTCTTTCAAATCGTCCGGCACCATCAATTCCAGCGCATCATCAATTGTGCATACCGCCCACACGTGAAACGTACCAGCACGCACCGCATCCTGCACACGTTCAGGCAAAAACAATTGTGCACAACTACTCTTTGGGATCAAAACTCCCTGCATTCCCGTCAGTCCGTTCAGAGCACAGACGTCATAAAAGCCACTGATCTTCTCGCTCACTCCTCCAATAGCTTGCACTTGTCCCAACTGGTTCACACTTCCTGTTATTGCGCGGTCCTGCCGAAGAGGAAACCGGCCAATCGCAGAAAGCAATACTAAAAATTCTGCAGCAGACGCCGAATCCCCATCAATCCCGTGATACGACTGTTCAAAACAAAGCGCTGCAGAAAGACACAGTGGAAAACTATCCTGCCCCTTTCCAAGGTCATCCACAGCTGGATCAAATGCAGCATCTGCAAAAGCAGACAAGCACTTCTCACGCAATAGCGAAGTGATGATTAAATGCGCCTTATCATAAATTTCCCCCGAAAGACCTGCCTCCCGCTCAATATTCATCACTCCTTCCTTACCCGCGGATGCCTGTGCCGTTAACGAAATTACTATGCCAAAGCTATGGCCGCAATGTTCTTCGATTGCCAGCGCGTTAATTCTCCCTATTCGATATCCCTGTACCTCTACCAATAACTCTCCACAGGCTATCATGCGCTGAAAACGCTCCCGCGCGCGGGAACACACGTACTGCCTGCGATTCAGCGCTTCCTGCACCACATGCGCAGTAATCACCGACACATCTGGATGCATATCCACGGCCACTGCATGAGACTCCAATACTAAATCTGCAATTTGTACAAAAGAAGTACTGAGCCGTGTATGACTCTCTGCCAGTTCTTCCGCATATGCTAACAATCGCGCGTACGCTGAGGAATCAAGTGAGAAGGTGCCATAACGCGCCACAACTCTATCAAGGTAGGCTATCAAAGCAACTTGATTCTTATCAGAATTCGGCATGCTCGTATCAAATTCTGCACACACCTTAAATAGTTCTCGGAACGAGGAATCTTCCTGAGATAGACGTTCGAAAGAGCATGGCTCGCCAACCAAAACAAGCTTGCATGTGAGCGGAACTCCTTCAGGCCGCAACATACCTTGGGACTGGGAACTACCCGCTGGGAGTAACACCTGCTTGGTACGCAGCGCACGCTTCAAATGTGTCCATGCTTCTTCCTCCGCCAGTAGATCTTCGAGCTGCACGATGAGTACACCTGCATGCGCTCGATGCAGCGCACCTGCACGAATGCGTAAATGCCCATTCTCCAGCGTATCCCCTTCATTCCCCTTGCTTTCAATCGATCCACATAAATTCGCCAAATTCGGCTGATGCTCCGTAAACACATACCCCGCATGTTCTGTGTGCACACACACGAAATTTAAGGTATAGCGATCGAAAAACCGCTTTTTTACTAGTGCAGAAATACGCATTGACATTAAACACTGTACCCGCACCTGCACATCGGTTTGTATCCGCTCTATGTACGATATGATGCGCGCACGCATTTCTTCAAATTCATGCGGCACCTCAATGAGGCGAGAAGAGGAAGTCTTCTCCCTTTCCGTCTGTTCCGCCGCACACGAAACAGGTGGAGGGGAAAAAACCGGTGCATAACACGCCACGCGTTTTTTAATACAGGCCATCTGCTCGAGGATAATTAACCGCAAACGCGCACGGTAGTACTGCGCAAGACGCCTACGCGCGGCCCGCCGCGCAGTGCGCAACGTATGGAGCAGCGAAGAAACCTCATCACAGGAAAGACGATATCGCGCATGGAGTTCGTGTACTACACATCTAGAAAGCTTCGCGCGGGAAGCTAAATCGTGCAGCGCTTCAAAGCTACTGTCTTTTCCCTTTAATAGGGGAACTAAATCAAAGGAGTACGTACCACGTTTCCTATGCCATCTCACACGAAACCCACGCGTATACAACTCCGCTTCAATACGTGAAAGCTCAGCACACTCACGTGTTTCAATATCAGCCAGCAATGTGCGCCGCTCACGTAAGAAGGCATCACTTTTCACAATATCCTGTGCTGTATTGAGAATAGCGTTAACCGATCTCCTCAACGCCGTAGCAAAAGGCATCCCTTCTCCCGCCGGAAACTGCAGCACCTGCGGTTCGTGCGGATGCACAAAATTGTATGCATACGCTATATCCCACATTTGCTCGGGACGAGGTACAAAATCTTTTAATAGATATTGGAGCGTAGTGCGCTTCCCGGTGCCTGACGCGCCAATCACACAGATATTGTAGCCGTCACCGTACATTCTCATCCCAAGACGTATCGCAGCGCAGGCACGTTCATGCGCTAGCAAAAAGGGGTGATCCTGCGCACGGGCTTTCAGATACGCAATAGTGTCAGGAGCAACGATACCCGTAACTTCTTGCCAGGAAAGCTCTCGCCAGAGCGAGCTACGGCAATAGGGCCCCAACATCAAGTTCCCCAGCAAAGCACGGCATGCGGATATCCCAATTACTCAGCACCTGCGGATGTATCTCCCCAAATATACCCACACGAGAACCATGCACGCAGATACTCGCTTGTCTGCCTAAGACAAACCGCGGATCCTGCGCTTCCTCTACCTGATACGGAAGTTTCAAACAATACAAAAGTCCTGAAACTAGGCTCGCCACCTCATTGTAACTTGCCTCCTGCGAGGCATTGAGGAATCCAAGTGATTGTTGCGTGCATGTACCGTGTTCACCATGAGGGGAGCAAAAGGCAACCTTTCCAATTTCGAAAATACGATGTGGATACAACGCATGTGCTGACTTTAGCTCAGCTGACAGAAGACACGGAATGATAGACCTGCGCACGAATCGGTAGCTTTCAGTAAGAGGATTTTCTATCTCGATTAAATCATCTGCCGTGCATCGCATACGCGTGCAAAACTCCCTGGCAGAGCCAAGATAATGAAAAATCATCTCCTGATAACCAAATCCAACTAGAAGGTGCTTAATTTTGCGCGTCAAAAGGGTCAGATCACTCAGTCTGCCCACTGTAAAAGAACATGGAACCTGCGGAGAAAAACGGTCAAGCGTTCTACCCAGCATCACTTCTTCAATCAGATCTACCGCATGGAGAAAATCATTACGGTACGCTGCAGGCTCGACGACATAGGTTCCCTGCTTAACTTGCACGGCACAGTCCATCCTTGCAAAGGCTTCGGTTATATCTGCAACAGGCAAGGGCATCCCCAAAAGACGATCTATCTGCTCGTGCGCAACCTCCCTTTTTTCTTGAAAATAAAAGGGGGTAGTAACAGACCTCCCCCATGGGGTGTCAAAACTATAGGTAATTTGCACAGGTTCAATCTGCATACCCATATCAGAAAGATCACACGCAAGGCTATTCACCGCTACTAGCACTGCGCACATATCCGTACCACTACACTCGATAAATAGTTCTGTATCCCCGGTCACTACTGCACCCAGCGACGCGCTATTAGTGATCGGAATAAGCGAAAGCACCTCACCACGAGCATCGACTAATAAGGGAACGAAAGAATAATCCTTGAGGAGATGACCATATTCACGCCCTTTCGGATGTTGCGTCAGAATCTGCTCACCAGACAGCGGCATGGACATACCGAGAGGCGTGAAACTTACCTCTGCGAGTAGGACAGCGCGGTATGCGAGTGGCCAACATATATCCTGTGCACGGTAACACCCCAGCGAAAGGGTACACCTCCTACGTCCAAAATTACTGGCGAGTCTTTCCTGTGTTTGTATTAGATCCCACAGTCTTACTTCGCTCAGTCCAGTACCCCGAGCCACAAAGCCAGCAATAAAAGGGCGTATAGTTTGCAAACGCGCATCCACTACTACGCATCGCCCATACGAGTCGCGCACCGTACAGCGATCTGAAAGAAATGCACGATACTGCGCTGCGCGCGAAGCCCCCCCTGCGTGAACACGCAAGAGGCGCGCAAGCCCTGCTGTAGACCACAAATCCGGACGATTTGTGTCGTTAAGTTCGATTTTTAAAAGACGCGCATCAAACGCACCCTCACGTACACAGCTGGCCTGACCCCTCGTCCTCTGCACAGGATCGCACACCTCCCCTCCTGGCGAAAGGCTCCCTCCCTCTTTATCTTCCCTCACGGAAAAAGAGCTGCACTCCAATTCAGCCTTAGCACTTCGCAAACGTCGCTCCAACGTATCATCGTCGCACCGTTCACCGAGCAGCTCAAAAAACAACGCCTCATGAATGCTAATTTTCGGCATGAGCCCTCCGACCGTGCTCAGTATACGGTCAAAAAAAGGACACCACAAGGGCCAGCCACCACACCGTCTTTGCAGAGGATGCCACTACACGGCACACGTGCTCTACACTTTAGTCATAATACGCGTAACACTCTTAAACTGAGCGCTCATATGCGCACGGCATAAGTACCGTGCGCACAAAGGCATGAGCTCACTGACGACCGAAACGAATACTCCGATACTTTTCCGGAAATTCCTGGTCTGTTACCGGTAAAGAAAACTTACCCAAAATATGTATGTCAGAGAACACTGACACATGGTTGGATACTTCCTTCCCTGTGAGAAGATCCGTGTACGGCGCAACCCTCCATCGTGTTCCTTTGGAAAACAAACTAAAGGCATCAGAGAGAGCTACACGCATATCCTTTTCTCGGAGTTCATTTTGCAATATCCTGCGCGCATATTCAGTTAACCCAAGTGTGCTGACAAAAATATGCGAACTTACATTCACCCCGAAACGACCTACCAACCTCTTCTCTTCTACCGCCGACTCGACGCGCTCCAGGATCCCCGACACATCCTCATCGTCAGCATACTCCACCCCGAGTGCTTCAGCACAGTCAAACACATTCGCCCCCAGAAGCATGCCATCTTTGCTTACCAGTTCTCTCATCAGGGAAACACGGTGCGTATCATTAGTGCAAAAGAACATAGTGTTCTTCCCATACTTACCGATCCATTGCTTCGTGTGTGTGCCGATAAACGCACGCGCCCCTTCAACACCTGACTCCCCTGCGGGATCTGGAGCCTCCTCAGACGCAAACTCTATACCGATATCTGCACACACTGCCTCCATTACCTGACGCCTCGTCCTAAGCTCAGCCTTTGAAAGGTGACGAGGAAAAGAAACGTGCACCAACGTACGCGCGCCCATTTTCTTTGCAGCCCAGGGAATAGCATACCCACCAAATGCATAATCATCACTAACCACGATATCAGCAGATTTTTGGATAAGCTCAGGATACTCATGCGGATCCCCTACAAAGAGCATGATGTCGGAACGCTTCGCCCTAATTTTGTTAAAAGCCTCTGCAGTTCCATGAATTCCTTCGCTGACAACAATAGCACCCATGAGAGGATCATCAGCAAATGCAAGGAGCCGGGACACCGTTTCATCTTGCCGATTTACAAAATCTTCAGGATACGTGACATGCAAGATACATCCTCGGTGACCGTCACCTACCGCACCGTACATGGCGCATGCTCTTTTTGCCGCAACTACATCATGGCTAGAGTGACTACCCGGACCGGTCATAACCCCGATGTGATAATCCTCCACCGCTTTCGTGCCCCCGGTATTTTGTGGAGCACGCGCGCCCCCACAGCGACACAACAGTGCACCGACACATACCACCCATACCTTCAATAGAAACTGACTTTTCATAGTCTCCCCTTAACGATCTGCACACACCATCTCTCCAAAACGCTTAGGCGTATGGTCCACCCCCCCCCCACGGGAAAATCAATTGTGTATTTATGATACAGCATCAAAAAATCATCGTGTGCAAACCAAAAAGGTATCCCTTCCCTCCCCCTTATTGAAGGCTCCCTCACCACAGAACCTTACACGAACACACGAGCTCGCTCCGCTTATCCGGCCAAGAACCATGCTCCAAACTTATGTAGGGACGACGCGCAAGCATTCCCTGCGACCACTCAATGAGCAACTCACATCTTTCAAACGGACTCACCGCCACCCCTACCTGATAATACAGATTTTTACCTGCGCGGAACGTGCGGTTCCTCTTTACCGTTCCGGCAGCACCACCTGGTCCGTAAGAAAAACCCTGCGCACCATATGTAGCGCCATACAGCGAAACCATCGGTCTTATCCATGCGTGAGCAGCAAGAGTAATCCGGTAGTTAAGCCACAGTTTCCCCACAACAGGCAACGCGCTGTGTGCACCCGGATGGACAACACCGGGTGGAGGAAGCACAAACGCCTGAGGCTTCTTTCCCCGTGTGGAATTCGGCGTACAGGAGCCAGGTTCCAGGTACAAGCCATGAGTGAAAGGAATATATAAACGCGCCTCGACACCTCCGCTCAGACCGGACACAAGCTTAGAAAGAGAATCGTACCACTTACTTTCCACCCGCACGAATGCGGCACAGTCAAAATGGTCACTACTCCCACGCGGAAAAAGCATTGAGCCAAACACATTGGTAGGAGCACTTGCTACGTATGCTCCCAGCGAAATCCAGCGCCATTGCACAATCAGCAATGCGTCAAAGGCGACACGATCAAAACCACCCTGCTCAAGTACAGAAAGTACATCGACAAGTGCTTTCCTTACCGGGGAAAGTTCCATCCACATCGTACCCGGGCGGACCTCCGCCCCAACGACGCCAGGCTTTCCCTGCGTTATAGGAGGTAACGATTGCACCGCCTGTTCAAATTTTTCCCACACACCTGGTGGTGACTGCGATCGCATCTGTGCGGCGAGTTCATTGCGTGTCTTCGCAGCAGCAACAAGTAACCCAAGCGCGTGCATGAGCGCGGTGTCAAAACGATTACAACCACGCTGTGCCGCAAGCGTTTCAGCGAGGGACTCCCTCGCGGCACCCTTCTTGTACGGTGTCCCAGCATCGAAGGCACACACGATCTTGAATCCTGCTCCCGGGGAAAGCGTCAAACGCGCGCCTACATTCCACAGCACAGTATCTTTGTTTTGATGATGCGTCTGATCAGGTCCAGTTCTGTACCCTGCAGAAAGAGTAGCACAACTTGCTGCCTCAAGCCTGACCTGTTCCCGCCCCTTTCGGGCGTATACGAGCGTGAACTCAGTACCAAGGCCATATTTACTGTGCGGGTCCGCTGGCATGCGCCGACTATTGGTGCCCTTTCCTTTCACCTTAGAGGTGACAGAAGGAGCACTTTTCCATATACCGTTCGACGAAAAGGAAAGGGCACAGTTGAATGTAATGCCACTGTTCGAAATATTCCGTGCCTGATATGCGATTTTTCCGCCAACCCCACCAAACCCTGGAGCGTATTTGACGCTCCTTGACTCATAACTAGTAGTAATAAAGGGGGTCCACAACTGCGCAAAATTAGAGGGAAAAACGGGATCTTTTCCTACAGAAAAAGAGACATCGTAGAGGTGGAGTGTGGCCTCAAGGGAAAAATCGCTTCTTCCTGACTTTAAGAAAGGAGAACGCGTCGTCATACTTGGATCCGCAGTTCCCGACCCTAAAGCACTTTCAAAATCCACCTTCAATCCCTTGAGAGAAAGCTCAACCCATATGGGATCCTCACCTGAAAAGCTCGTATACGTGGCGCCTTTCTTGGGCAACAAGGGAAAAGCAAGCTTCCAGCTGCTCTTCGTGCGAAACCCATGTCGTATGCTTTTACCCGCTGTAACTGGAGAGGCACCTTCTGCATCAAAGACGACACCCCAGCTAAGTTCAGCAGAACCGCTGAACGCGGCGGAGGACGAAAAGGCGCGTGAAACCCCGTCCAAAACCGCACCATGAAGGAAAAACACCCCACACCCTAACGCAAAACGCGCATATACGGATATACAGGCGCCCATAGGGCAGCCATTATGACCCTTTCATAAACACGATCAACATTTTTTCCCGTCAGCGGTAATTTTTTTCACTACTTCACTCAGTTTTCGCACAAATGGCACAACACCACGCCCCGTTCCTTCTATACGCCTCCCCAGAAAGTGACTCTTCTTCCCACCCACGAATATCTAATGTACACCAACATACATTACAGATACTGCTAGATCTGACACATGACATCGTTGTACTAAACTGTGGTGAAAACACGGTACACTACTGTATGCATGCGTCTAGTGTTAGGCTCGTGCATTTTTATACTTTTACTCCGAGGGCGCGCTACCGTATCGCGTCTGCACGCGAGCCCGGCCGTCACCATTTCGGGGAGTACTCGTCTTACTTGGGGCATTAACTTAGGCGCGAAGGCGAACTTCGTGCTACCCGTAGCACCGCTTGGGGCAACCGGCACTGTGCGAGAGAACCCCAATCATCGCTTCCGTCATCGCAGACACGGTTTTAGGAGTTCCAGTACTCTCTTTTTCTCGCTGACGCTTTGTCCACCGAAAACTCGGTCGAATCTGCATAAAAGCAGCGGTGTGTATGCAGAAATCCTGTTAAGGAACCTAGAGTGTGCGCTCCCCCTCGGTTCCTTATCTGGTGAGGCTTTAGGCGAACTCACGCCCACAGAAAAACAAAGCTTCTCCGTAGAAGCGACCCTTCGCTTCTACGGCGCATATCTCACTATTGGAAAAAATCCGACCTTTTCTAAAAATTTTGCCAAATTGTGGCCCCCGTTCATCACCACACGATACAAGGAAGCAGACACCCAATACGCCCCTGGCTTTGGGGGTTATGGAGGGAAGATTGGTTACCGCGTAGAAGACGTCGGGAATTCCGGGCTAGGTTTTGACTTTGGGTTCCTTTCCTTCGCTTCAAACGGCGACTGGAGCACGAGCGGGACTAGCCATAGCAAATATGGGTTTGGTAGTGACCTCTCTATGGTACAAGAGAAACAAGAAGCTGTTTTTAACTGTGGAACTCGCCGGTAATGCTACCCTCCAGGAGGGTTATGCCACGTTAGCTCCAACATTTTCGGGAGCACCCAACAACAAACGGGCATCCCACGCGCTCTTATGGAGTGTGGGAGGGCGTCTTTCGATCATGCCTGGTGCAGGATTCCGCTTCATTTTAGCTACGGATGCCGGAAATACCTACCGGGATACGAACAGTGCGAGAGCACGTGTCGTCGAACAGGCACTAGAACTCGCGGAGAAGACGTATCCGTCATTACGGACGGTGCGTCGTATATTCAGCTGGATGGTACAGCACGTGGACTCATTAGGCATAGACGCGCTGGTTACAGCGCAGTGGCGTTGGCTTTCAGGAGGTGTATACGGCGCAACAGGGGCGGCGTCTGTTTTTGGGAGTGGTCCCTTTGTAAAGTCAACTTTTCAATACACGGACTTTGCTGCGTTTCTCAGACTAGAAACTCGTTCGGGAGATGATTACACCCATGCCTTGCACGGCCTAAACGCAGGCATAGAAGCACGTGTATACCTTCCCCTGGGCTACAAAAGTTATCTTGACAACGGAGGTCTCCCCCCAGACGTCGTACCTGCCCAAGGGGTAGCACAGCAGGTCGCCAATGCTGCCAGAGTAGGTATTTTAGGTCTTCTTAATTTCTTGAATAGTGCCACAAACTTTGTAGCACGCGCGGCAGGGTTACCGGCAGACGCGATAGCAACAGGCGCAGCTTCAATAGCCCTTCCGATAATGGGGAATGCATGGGTAGGCTACCGCATACCGTGCTACGATAGTATGTGGATAGAACCACGTGCGCACATATATATGGCAACCAACCGATTCAATTTCAATGGGTTCAAAGGAACGCGCAATTTAAAGGGAGAACTTTGTTTCCAATACGCTGTTGAGCTGCGTGCAAGTCCTATCAAACCTGTGGAGTTTTCCGTGCGGTGGGAGCAAGGGTTGCTTTCACAGGATCCCTACATGTTGATAGAAGAGAACTGGAGCTGGCCTGGATACACCGGTTCACTCTTTCTAGGGTGCAAGATCACTTGGTGACCCAGGGAGACGGCGACATTGCCAAACAGAGAAAGCGATCCATCTCCCCGGCTACAAACAGAAAACCCGAACGGAGTTCTTATTCCTTAGCGGTCAATGCCCAATACCCTTCTGGGAGTACTTGGTCTGTGACGGGCAAGGTAAATTTACCCAGGACGTATGTGTCCGTATACACCAGCACGTGATTCGGAACAATTTCGTGCGTTTTCAGTCTTAGGTAAGGAGCAATACGCCAATGTGCGTCACGCGTAAACAAGTCGAAGGATTCGGCAAGAGCTTCACGCATATCATCTTTACGCGGTTCGCCATCTATGATTTTGCGCGCATACTCCACAAAACCCATGGTCACCGTAAATGCCTGTGCATTTAAATTTAATCCAAAGCGCCCCTCTGCGCCGAAGGCAACCAATGACTTCTCAACCTTCTCTCGTATTTTATACACGTCTTCAAGCTCAGCATAATGCACCCCGAGCGCATCAGCGTAATCGAAGATGGTTGCACCAATTAGCATACCGCCATATTTCAACAAGGCACTGATGAGCGGCCTGTTGTGAGCGTCATTGGTGCAGTAGAACAGGGTTTCCTTGCCATATTTTTTGATCCACTTCACAATCGTCTTGTGGAAAAAATCCTCAAGTTCTCCGTCACTGACACCGTCTACAGGATCAGGCGCTTCCTCGTGTGCGAAGGAAAGTCCCAAATCGGTACATGCTGCCCTCATCACCGTACGCCTAACCCTCAAACCGGGGTAGGACATATGCCGGGGAAAAGAGACATGCACCAATGTGCGCGCCCCCATCCTTTCCGCAACCCACGGAACGGCATATCCACCGAACAAGTAGTCCTGACTGACCACGATGTCTGCAGACTCCTGCAGCATCTCTACCGGCTCAAGTGGTTCTCCCGCAAAAAGCAAAACATCAGGACGTTTAGACTTAATGATCCCAAACGCCTTTGAAACGCCGGGAACTGCCTGACTAACCACAATGGCCTTTATAGTCGAATCCTCAGCGAGTGCAAGCAACTTAGAAACGGTTGCTTCATGGTCGTGGGAGAAGTTATCGGAGTAAGTAACATGGACAATCCTTCCACCCGTTTCCCCACGAGCCTCTCCGTAGATACTGACGAGGCGTGTCTTCGCAAGGACATCATCTACAGACTAAGATCCCGTACTTGTCATGAGACCGATCCGATAAGAAGTCCTCCGCGCCTCAGATTTCTTTGTAGCGCTTCGTGAAGATTGCAAAGAACAACTAACTAAAAAACCTAGTGCGAGTAAACATACACCTGCAATACCGCAGAAGGAAAATCTGACACGAGTCCCCATACACAACCCCCATAAAGTTTACATGAACGTGAACCCAAATAATCCTCCAGAATTAGGGTAGATTTGATCCCACTCCTCATCCCACACGTTTCACGTGAAACATCAACTTCTGCACGCACATTATCCACAATACTCACAACATATACACAGCCACTCACGGAGAAATATACCCCAGAGCCCATTACCCCTGCATTACACAACTAAGTCCTACTACTAAATCCGATGGCTCGATATCCAACACACGCACGCCCTGCGCACCACGCCCCAGCACGCTGATTGCACACACGTCCACGCGAATCGTTTTTCCCTGACCAGTAATACACATACACTCATCTGTATCGAGAACAGCAAGAGCACCTATTATAGCACCTTTTCTATCCGTTTGTGTGTAAATCTTCTGTCCTGCAGTCCCTCGCCCATGTACAGAAAATTCTGAAAAACTGACCCGCTTACCATATCCATTCTCCGTCATTATCAGTACTTTCCGTTGTTCGCTTACTCGCAAAACCCCCGCCACTAGGTCCTCGGACGTCAATTTTATCCCAATCACCCCACTGGAATTGCGACCCATCTCGCGCACCTCCCTCCCCGACATGCGCAATGCTTTTCCCTGACGCGTAATAAGCATTACTTCATCTTCGTCCTGCACCAACACTGCGCTCACCAGCGTGTCACCTCCGCTCAGCTTAAGCGCTATAATACCGCGCGTCTTCGCATTCACAAAATTATCAGTAGTTACCTTTTTAACTACACCTCGCGCAGTAGCCATAAAAACATAACTTTTATTACTAAACTCTCTCAAAGATACGATGGCCGTGATCTCCTCGTCCGTCGCTACCATGAGAAGCGACTTAATATGCGAACCACGATTCGCCCGACCAGATTCAGGAATCCCGTATACTTTTAGCCAATAGGCCCGCCCACGGCTCGTGACAAACATCACGTAGTCATGTGTTGATGCAGTAAATATCTGGCTAATAAAATCGTGAGCCGCCAGATTCGCTGAACTTGAGCCCTTTCCTCCCCGATTCTGATTTCTATACGCAGACACTGGAACGCGCTTAATGTAACCAAGATGGGAAATAAGAATAACCATTTCCTCTTTCTGGATAAAATCTTCTACATCCAGATATTCTATTTCATTGCTCACAATATCTGTACGCCGATCATCCCCAAACATATCTGCGATATCACGCGTCTCTTTCTTAACAACTCCCAAGACCTTTTGGGGAGAAGTAAGTAACTCCTCCAGAGAAGAAATCAGCTCCGTCAAATCTTTCAATTCCGTACGCAAACTCTCGACTTCCAAACCTGTCAAGCGCTTCATCTGCATATCTACGATCGCCTGCGCCTGCACGTTGTCAAAGTCAAATTGTTCACGCAAACGCTGTTTTGCAAGCTCTGTGTTCTGCGAATGACGGATAAGCGTGATGATTTTATCAATGGCATCCAAGGCACGTATCAGCGCACGCACCAAGTGTATGCGCTCCTGAGCCTTACGTAATTCAAAATGCGCACGCCGAGTCACTACATCGACCCGGTGTTCTACAAAGTAGCGCACTAGGTCCTTGAGCGTGAGCATTCGAGGTCTTCCCTCTACCAAAGCAAGATTAATCACATTAAAAGAGGACTGCAGGGGAGTCTTTGCAAACAGGTGATTGAGTACTACCTGTGCGGGGGTACCCTTTTTGAGCTCTACCACTATGCGTAGCCCTGTACGATCGGAAGTCTCGTCGTTTACATTCGCAATACCTTCGATCACTTTCGCACGTGCAAGTTCCCCAATACGCATAACAAGCATGGTAGTATTAACTTGATACGGAACTTCTGTAAAAATAATGGTATCCCTACCCTTTGAATCCGTCTCGATGGTAAAGCGAGCACGGACAACAATTTTCCCTCGACCTGTTTCGTAAGACTGCCTAATCCCGTTCTTTCCAAAGATAATGCCTCCCGTGGGAAAGTCAGGACCATTGATACAATCGCATAACTCCTGAATCGAAAGATTTGGGTTCTCGATGTACGCAGAGATAGCTGCGGCTATCTCACGCAAATTATGCGGTGGCATGTTTGTAGTCATACCAACTGCAATACCACTGGACCCATTCGCAAGAAGAAAAGGAAACCTTCCAGGAAGAACCGTGGGCTCTACGTCAGAATCGTCAAAATTGGGAACAAAGGAAACCGTTTCCTTTTTTATGTCCTCTACCATAGATTCTGCAATACGCGCCATCTTCGCTTCGGTGTACCGATACGCTGCCGGAGGGTCGCCCCCGATAGTCCCGAAATTTCCTTGAGGATGAATGACTGGATAACGAAGGGAAAAATCTTGCCCAAGACGCACTAGCGCGTCATAGACGGACGCATCCCCATGAGGATGAAAGCTTCCCAAAACGTCCCCCACTATCTTGGCACACTTCCGTGTAGGTCCTGAAAAGCGTAGCCCTTTTTCCTCCATCGCGTAGAGAATACGTCTGTGAACAGGCTTTAAACCGTCGCGGACATCCGGAAGCGCACGAGAAACTATGACGGACATAGAATAGTCTATGTAAGCACGCTTGACTTCTGTCTCTATAGAAATGGGCACAAGAACGCCACCCTCTGGGGTGCTAATTTCTTCCATAGGGCGGGCATTCTAACGCAAAGCCATACTGCGTTCAAGGAGAGACACAGTCGTGCATAGGCTGCACGCAAGAAAAACCGCAGTCCTATGGACTTTGAACAGATCCGTCGAATCCCATCCGCAAAACTAATGTGACGGTTCTTCCGTTTTCACCTGAAAAAGCGTTCGGAGCTGTTCAAATACCTCGGCAAGTTCAGGCACAGGACGAGTCTGCTTTTCTGATACCGAAAGTCCCTGCATGTCCTTCTTCGCAGAAGGGGTACGTGAGGTAGAATCTACGTACGTACTCATACCCGTCACTCCCAACGACGGATATCGCCTACGAAGGGCATGTACAATTTCGTCTTTCTTTAACAAAAGGTATTGTGCCCAACCAGGATGAGTCACCTTGACCACAACTTTCCCATTTCTGATATCTACCAGCGTGCTGTGTAACGCAACGGGGTTACCCACAATACACACCCATTCTCGATGCGCATCAAACGCCTCCGTTTCATAGGAAGCTTGGATATATTCAGTGGTCAACACGAGTAAGTCCGATAGCTTATTCACACCATTATTCATGACACGCCCCTTCAGAAACAAAATATACCCGCGTTTTTTCACGCCCGTATCGCCTGTACGCTTCCCCTGGCAAAAATGTACAAAACAGCTGATCATACGGAGGCAAACTCATCATGAACCTTTCCCGCTTCTCAGGATCAAGCTCTAACAAGACATCATCCATTAAGAGTACGGGCAGTTTTCCCGTTACTCCTGTGTAGAACACAGCCTGCGACATCCTCAGTACCAACGAAACCAACCGCCTCTGTCCGGTAGAAGCCTGAGGAATGAAAAGCGCCTGCGACCGAGTAAAGTGAATCTTATCTCTATGAGGACCTGACATACTCATCCCCATCGCAAGATCGTGCTTACGTCTCTTGTAAAGAGAATGTACGATCTCCTCAACTGAGGAGTCAGACCATGAAGGCTTATACTCAATGCGCACCTGCGCAAGGTCTCCAAGGCGCTCATAATACTTAGTAAAAATCACGTTAAAGTCACGGACAAGCTGAGTTCTCCACTGCACGAGATCAAAACCCACGGTTGCAATTTGCGTATCCAGTGCATCGAGTAACTGAACGCGTTTCTCTTTTATCTCTCTGTTCTTTGTTTTTGTTAGTGCGTGATATTTTTGCAAGTATTCCAAATACAGAGGATTACACATCGAAAGGGATTGATCCAAAAAGAAGCGTCTGCGTTCTGGCGTACCAACTACGAAGTCCAAATCGTTATGAAAAAACAAAATACAGGGAATACTGCTGATAAGTTCTTTTTTTGTCCTTATTTTTTTCAAGTTTTTCTCAATGCGCTTTTTTCCATTTTTGGAGAAAATCTGCACTGTGTGGGTATACTCCCCGCGGTACATAACTTTTACCCGATACTCATTCGAACGCGCGTGAGTTGCATACAGTTCGCTTTCGGTGCGTGTTCGAAACGAATTTCCGTACGCAGCAAGATATAGAACCTCAAGTATATTGGTTTTTCCCTGTCCGTTATTTCCCACAAAAAAAACCTCAGGAGAGGATATATCAATCGTGTGATGTGCAAGATTTCTGAAATTTATTGCAGTCACTGTGAGAAAAGGCAAAGAATCACTCCGTTTGCATAGGCATAATGATGTGAAAGCAGTCCGTGTTTGGTACAGCACGAAGCGTGAGTGCTTTTGCAGGATCGGTAAATTCCACTTGAACCTCCTTCGAAGTAAAAACCTTAAGCGGTTCTTCAAGGTATAGATAGTTAAGAGCTATGACCTCACTTTCTCCTGTATAAGCACAGGCTATTTCTTCCTGAGCATCACCTATTTCATTTTCTTGAGTGTGAGCTTTTGAGCTTAAAGTCAACAAACCCTGCTGTATGGTAATAAATATCCTGTGAGATTTTTGTTCTACCAACAACGAGACTCGTTTAAGTGCCTCCATTAGCTCCACACGTCCAACACAAAAAGAACGCTCCTGATGATCAGGGATTACTCTTTTGTAATTAGGAAATTGCCCCTCAATAAGCACAGAAGAAAACTTATATCCACCGAAAAAAAAGTAAACGTGCTGCGACGTAATGCATAGCGTCACTGATCCTTCAGGGGTAAGCTTACGGTTTACTATGCCTAAGATCTTAGTTGGCACAATAACACCCGAAAAGGATTGGGGAGAGGATTCTCCCTTTTTTTCTATATAGGCGAGCCGCTTTCCATCTGTTGAAACACAAATAATATTTCCATACTGAAAATCAACGTGTACGCCATTGATAAAATGGCGCGTACTGTCTTCTGAAACTGCAAAAACGGTATGGTTAATCATGTTTCTAAGATCGGAGGTAGGCACAGCAAGAGAGACGCCTCCTTCATTTTGAGGGAAACATGGAAAACTCTCATGCGAGAGGGTTCTGAGCTGAAAGCTTATCTTTTTGTTTGGAGGGGTAATGACAAGTTGTTCTTCACATAACGTTAATTCGATTTCTTTTGTTGGAAGGGCAGAAACAACATTCACAAGTTTGTCGCAAAAAACTGTCGTTGTGCCTTCGGCGAGAACATTGACGGGAATGCTAGTTTCAAAGGTAACTTTTGTGTCGGTTGCTCTGATGGTAAGCAGGGCTCCTTGAGCAGCTAATAGGACGTTCGAAAAAATAGACGTGTTTTTTTTATTTGAAATAACCTCTTGTGCTGTGCTTATTTCCTTCAGAAAGGCTTCTTTCTCGCATAGGATTTTCACAGTTAGTTTCCTCCTTATTAATCTTATAAGTATAAAGAATGTAGTCGTATCACATAATAGTAACTGTGAATATCTGGATAAGTGCTTATGTCTCGAGAATTACCAAACAAAAACCGCACACAAGCTTGTGAAGAAAGTATATTTTTTCTCTAAAAAAAGGGGGATATTCGTGAGTAAAGTGTAATGACTAATTTATATTCTTTTATCCACCACTTATCCCCATCGAATTCAGTGTCTACGCCCTAGCGGATTGAATCTTGAACTTTACTTTTCAGCAAATCAAGATTTGCCTGTAACGAAGGATTAGTGAGAATTTCTCCTTCTATTTTTTGACATCCGTAAATGACGGTTGAATGATCTCTGCCACCAAATTCGATACCAAGTTCAGTAGTGGAGAGCTCTGTCAGTTCCTTTGAGAGAAACATAGCGATTTGCCGAGGATAAACAACGCTTTTATTGCGTTTCTTACCCTTTAGATCTGAATACGAAATGTTAAAGTGATCTGCAACTACATGAAGAATAGTTTCTACTGTGATGTGTTTTGGCCTTGCAGAGAGGAAGAACTCTTTTAGGAGAGAGGGAACGATATCTATCGTGATGGATCCCGACACTTCAATGAAAGCGATAATTTTTGTTAATGCCCCCTCAAGATCCCTGATATTTGAAGAAATGTTTTCAGAAACAAGTCGGACAACATCGTCTGAAATGTGGATGGCTTTGTGAGGATAGGTGCTGTTATAGTTTTGTATTTTTTTAATCAAGATAGCACAGCGCGTTTCAAAACATGGCATATTCAGATCAGTGCTAAGCCCTCGGGAGCACCTCGAGCGTAAGCGAGAAGAGAGATTTTTCAATTCTTGTACAGGCCTGTCGCAGGTAAAGATAATTTGTTTTTTTTTCTCGAAAAGTTCGTTGAACGTATAGAAAAGCTCTTCTTGTAATCCGTCTTTGTTTTCAAAAAAATGAATGTCATCTATAAGAAGTACATCCGCGGTGTAGCGGTATTTTTTTTTAAAATCCTGGGTCTTTTTATTGAGTAATGTGGAAATGAATTCATTTCCAAAATTCTCCGCAGTGACGTATATGACGTTCAGGTCTGTTGTCTTGTAGATCTCGTGTCCAATAGCCTGCATAAGGTGGGTTTTTCCTAGTCCCACTCCACCGTAGATAAGTAACGGATTGTAGGAAGTGCCTGGGTTTTTTGATACGGAGATAGCAGCGCTATGGCTGAATTTGGTTTCTTCTCCGGATACAAAGTTCTCGAAGGTATAGTCTCTGTTCAGGTCGGGGTGAAAGCTCTTTTTGGAAGGAACCTCTGCAGGAGAGTTTTTCTCCAGGTAGGTATGCACGTGTTTGGGGGGAGCAGTATTTCCATGAGGGGTGCCTTTTTTAACGGCAAACAAAAGTTTAATGGGGTGTCCAGAAAGTTCGAGGAACTTGCGCTCAAGCTTTTCTTGATATTTTTGGCTAAACTGTATTCGGAAAAAGTCTGAAGGTACTGCTATTTCGATAGCGTTTTCAAAAGATGCGATAAAGAACAAATGAGCAAACCACATGTTAAATTCTGCTTCGGTCGATTCACTCCGTATCTGGCTGAGTGTCTCGTTCCAGAATACTTCATACCCTACTGCGTCCATCTA